>JAWWBT010000006.1:0-36527 GCA_033720815.1 Gammaproteobacteria bacterium
ATCACTGCAAGCAACGCCCCGTAGGCGATGGCAAGGCCGATACCGGTCGCGAGGCCGATGCCCTCGCCCATTGCGACGCCCAGTGCGATGAAGCCCACGGCCGGCAGCATCAGTACGAAGAACACCAGGCCGAAGCCGACGTTACCGATGATCTGCTCACCCCAGGTGTGCTTCAGCAGGCGCGCGGATTCCTTGAACGCGTCGATGGGGCCCAGTTTTTTCGCCACCAGCGCAGGTACCGCCAGGTATGCCGTCACCGACCAGGCCACGCCGAGGATGGCGGCGACGATCTTTCCGGCCATCTGCGAGCGCTCCTCGATGATCCGCAGCAGGAAACCGATGGTACCGGCGAAAATCGCCCAGCCGAGGATCGGGCCGATGCGCTCGAAGGCAGCCGACAGGCCGTAACCGACCGTCGGGTCACCGCCATCCATGCGCTTCATCGCGCAGGCGATGATGGCGCTGTTGAAGAAGATCACGATGAAATAGCTGAAGACGTAAAAAAGGAACAGGCCAAGGTAGAGCATCTCCTCCGACGCCCCGTCCTCGCTCCGTAACTGGCGCGCAAACTCGGATTCACCGAACAGCGGCGCAACGAACGACGCGACGAGCAGCAAGGTAAAGATTGCCGAGAGCACCGGAAATACCAGCAGCTCCTTGTCCTGGCGCAGGATGCGCGCAGAAGATTTCATCATTTCCCAGGTACGACCGAACTTGCCCATTCCCCTCTCCTTGATGTTGTTCTGATGTGAATGGGATTATTACCTCATTCAGGCACCCGCTTTCCAGCCTCAATGGGGAAACAGACCCACATGACACGCATCGCACCCTTCCTGACCGTTTTTTCCGCCTTCCTGGGCCTTTTTTTACTGTTTTTCCCTATAAATGGCAGTTCGGCAGAACTTCCAGCGCGCGTGGTTGGCATTACCGATGGCGACACGGTGCGGGTACGAATCAACACGGACGAAGGGTTCAGGGAGGAAAAGGTCCGGCTCGACCAGATCGACGCGCCCGAACGCGGCCAGCCATTCGGCGAGAAATCACGCCAGTACCTTGCGAGCCTGGTTCACGGCCGGGATATCACCCTGCGCACCGATGGCCGCGACCGCTACGGACGGTTGATCGGCGACCTCCTGCTCGACGGCAAGTCGATGAATGCCGAAATGGTTCGGGCCGGTTATGCCTGGGTCTACCGCCGCTACATGAAGGACGAAAACCTGCTCCTGCTCGAAGGTGCAGCACGCAACGCGAACCGGGGTCTCTGGTCCGAACCGGCGCCCATACCGCCATGGGATTGGCGGCGTGGAAAGCGTACGGCCGAGCGGGCGTCATCCAGTGTGAACGCTCATTCCGAGTGTCTTGACGCCCCGCGCTGCGGCGACCTTCCCGACTGCGAAGCCGCGCAGTTCCAGCTGCGCCAATGTGGTGCGAATCGCCTGGACGGAGACAACGACGGCATTCCCTGCGAGGCCCTATGCAGTAACCAGGGCAACTAGCAATGCGCCGAATTCACCGCGAATCCGCCTGAAAGGCATCCGGCGCTGCACTATCCTCATTGCTTGTGAACCAATCACAGCAGGGGGAACACATGTCCAGGTGGAAGACAATCATCGCCGCACTACTGTTCGGTAGTGTGCTGCTCACCGGCTGCGACAGCAGCAACGAAGCCACGCAGGAACAACCCGAAGCGTCGAGCGCCACGAGCGACAAGCCGCAGGCGCCGCTACTGCCGAGCTGGCAGGATTTCACGACGGATTTCCTCAAGGAATACTTCGCTGCCAACCCGACCGAGGCGGTCTACCAGGGCCTGCACGAATACGATGGCCAGTTGCCGGACAACACCCCGTCTGGCCAGCAGGCCTACCTGCGCAAGCTCGAACGCTGGATCGGCGAGGTCGAAAGCATGGACCCAAACCAGCTCAGTGCGATGGAGCGATTCGAGCGCAACTACCTTCTTGCCGAGCTGCGTGAACAGAAATTCTGGCTGGAAGACGTCGACTACCTCGATCGCAGCCCGATCGCCTGGGCGAATTACGCCTCACCGAGCGTCTACCTGAGCCGCGACTACGCACCGATGGACGTGCGTATGCGCGCCATGACTACCTACCTGGAAAACCTCCAGCCGTATCTCGCCGACATGCGCATGACGATTTCCGGTGACATCCCGAAGACCTGGGTCGAAACAGCGCTTGGCATGTTTACCGGTTTCCGCGGTTTCTTCGACACGACGGTGCGCGAGAAATTTGCAGAGGTCGGCACGGCAGATGAGCAGGCCGCGTTTACCGAGGCACTGGACGGTGCCCTGGTCGAGATCGACGAGAGCATTACCTGGCTGGAAACCAAGGCGACGACCGCCACCGACGTCTTCGCGCTGGGCGAGAAGACCTACGCGAAAATGCTGGAAGCCACCAGCATGGTCGACACATCGATTGCGGAACTGAAACGCATCGGCGAGGCCGACCTCGAGCGCAACCTCGCCGCCATGCGCCGTGCCTGCGATGAATTCGCACCCGGCACGACGCTGAAGGCCTGTGCCGCGAAAGCGAAATCGCTGAAGCCGGCAGACGGTCCGGTGGCCGGTGCAAAACGGCAGCTGGAGATGCTGGAAGAATTCGTCATCGAGAACGATATCGTCAGTATCCCGAGCGACGACCCGGTAACCGTGGACGAAGCGCCGCCGTACCGTCGCTTCAACCTGGCGTACATCTCGATTCCCGGACCTTATGAAAAGACCCTGCCGGCGACCTACTACATCGCGCCACCGGACCCGGAATGGACAGAGGCACAG
Organism: Gammaproteobacteria bacterium; assembly: GCA_033720815.1. Lineage (GTDB taxonomy): Bacteria > Pseudomonadota > Gammaproteobacteria > Natronospirales > JAJUFS01 > JAWWBS01. The sequence continues at coordinate 2,789 of JAWWBT010000006.1, forward strand.
CGCAACCAGTACGTACCGGGTGTTGGCGACCTGCTGTTCGTATCCGTGCATGAAGTCTGGCCGGGGCATTTCCTGCACTTCCTGCATGCGAAGGATACCGGTACGAATATCCGCGGCATCTTCACCGATTACGCCTACACCGAGGGTTGGGCGCATTACACCGAGGAGATGATGTACCGCGCGGGTCTCGGCAAGGACGACCCGCAGATGCATATCGGGCAGCTCACCAATGCCCTGCTGCGCAACGTGCGCTACCTGACCTCGATCGGGCTGCACACCGGCGGCATGACGGTCGATGAAGCCACGCAGATGTTCATCGACAAGGGACTGCAGGACCCGGGTAACGCACAGCAGCAGGCGTACCGCGGCACCTACGATCCCGGTTTCCTGAATTACACGCTGGGCAAGCTGATGATTCGCAAGCTGCGCGAGGACTACGTGGGTGAATCAGGTCAGGCGGCGTGGAAACAGTTCCATGACGAATTCCTGTCCTACGCATCTGCACCCGTGCCGATGGTGCGCGAGATCATGCTCGACGGTAAGGAAAGCGACGGCAGGCTGCTTGCCGTTCCGGAAGCGAAAGAAGAGTAGGACTTCCTGCATCCACGAAAAAAGCCCGGCAAAAGCCGGGCTTTTTTCATTGCCTGATGAACGCTCGCCAGCCGAGCCAGGCCAGCACCGTCACGCAACCGAGTACCCCAAGCATCGTCGTCCAGCCGGCGATCACGGTGTCCTGCGCCAGTACGTTCCAGTGAAAGAACAGGTTGGTCCAGTCGTGGTCGCCACCGCCGACCAGCGGCAACAGTCGTGCGCGCGCGTCGGCCATGTAGCGCGCGATGTTGAAGAAATTCTGGAAGAACCACAGCCCGGTGAGCGCGAAGGAAAATGTTGCGCCCTTGCGCCAGAAAGCGACCGCAGCAAGCAGCGGCATGACCAGCTGGCCCAGCGTGCCTCCCAGGATGCCGGGCCACTTGCCGAACATTCCGAACACGAGGTGGCCCGTTTCATGGAAGGCGAGGTTCACGTGATCGATGATCGGAACGAAATCTTCATGGCTCTCGTTGTAGTAGATCGCCATCGCCAGCGCGGTACCGAGCAAGGCGAGGAAATGCACGGCACCGACGTCGTGCCACTCAGCTTCACGCCACCCTGCCAGCGCGCGCATGTCAGTCGCTGACCCGGGGCAGGGACAGGCTGCGAATCACTGCAATCACACCCACGGCGGCAAGGAACCACAGAACGGCTGTCGTGCCGAGCCAGGCATCGATGACGCCGAGGCCTGCACCGGCGAGTAGGAAGATCCCGATAACCGTATTCGACACCGCGGTGTATTGCGCGCGTGTTTCCGTCGTTGCCATGTCCACGAGGTAGGTCTTGCGGCCGACGCGCGCGCCCTGGTGCGCCACCGCTGCAGCGAACAGGACCAGCCCCGCCACGATCGCATTGCCCAGCAACTCAGTAGCGAAATGGTGGATAGCCAGCGTCGCCAGCATCACTGCAACCGATATCGCGGCGGCGGCTGCCATCACCCGCTCCGAGCCGGCGTCCGACCATCGCCCCCACAGCGGACCGGAAAGCAGCGCGGCCGCGCCATTGGCCAGCAACAATGCGCCAAGGTCGGTAACGCTGCCATTACCCGCGCGCTGGATCAGGACCACGATGTAGGGAATGGCAAAAGCGGAAGACACCAGCAAGGCGCGAGCAATGACGAAGCGACGGAACTGCTGGTCCTCGCGCAACAGCGAAAGGCTGCGAATTGCCTCGGTAATGGCATTCCCGCCCCCTTCGGTGGCACCCGGCACTTCAGGAATGCGCGCATAGGCCGCAGCAGCGAAGAACCACAACAGTGCCGAAGTACCAAGGATCATCGCGAACAGGCGACGGTCCTGCGGGACCACGAAGCCGGTGGCTGATTCGAGATAGGGTCCGGCGAGCAATACGGCGGCAACCAGCAAGGTAATGAAACCTGCGGCAGAAGCGGCCGCACCGGTGAGACGTCCGCGCCGTGTTTTCGAGATCGTCTTGCCGAGCACATCCTTCGCCGCCACCGAGCAGATGCCACGCGACAGCGAAAAGACAACCAGCAGGCCGGTGATCGTTGCACCTGCGGCAAAACCATCAAGCGTCAGCACGGCCGGTAGCATCGCGGCAAGGGCGACTGCCTGGCCAATCGAACCGATCACCCAGAACCACTTCCTGACGGGGCGTTCGCGCATCACCTGTGCAACGAAGAGTTGCGGCAACAGCGCAAGCGACTCGCGCAACGGCACCAGCAAGGCAATGAAGATTGCCGGTGAACCCAGTGCGGCCAGCATCCAGGCCAGTACCAGGCGCGCACTGACGAGTGCATCGCCGAATTTCGTGAGTGTCAGCGCGAGCAGCTGGTAGGTAAAGCTTTCGGGTTGCTCGTCGCAGGCCGATTCCGGGATGTCCTTGCAGACACGGGCATCTTCATCTTCTGCAAGGTAACCGTAGATCTGGTCGGCGAGCGTGCGTTCAACCTTCGCCATCAAGAATACCCCTGTGCGGATGAGGCGTTGATTGTGAGGGGTGAGTGGAGCGTGCTCAAGCCGATCCGGCGCGGATCAGGTTGCGCATGGCGGTTGCAGGAATTCCGGCGGGGGCTGGCTGTGGCCTCGTGGCGCCACGATCAAGCAGGGAAAGAGAAAGTCACCGCCTCAGCAGCTGGCGCACCTTCTGCAGGCCGGAAACCACGGCGTCACGCTGGTCTTCGGGCAAGGACGCAAGCTGCGCATCGAGGTGCTTCACGTGCTCCGGAAAGACCTCCCGGAAGACCTTGTCACCCTGGTCGGTCAGGACGGCGCGAATGCAGCGGCGATCATCCGCACAGGGGCGGCGCTCGACAAAGCCCTTCTTTTCCAGCCGGTCCACCACGCCGGTCAGGGTGGTCTTGGTGATCAGCGTGTTCTCGCCGATTTCCTTGAACGTCATGCCCGGCTGGTTGCCGAGGGTGCAGAGCACGTCGAATTCCGGGCCGGACAACCCCAGCTTGCGGATATCCGCGGCGCTGAATTCCGTAAAGGCCTGGTAGGCGCGAACGATTTCGCGCACGACGGAAAGGTAGGGACTTTTTGCAGCGTTTCGGGTCTGGTCAGCCATGACAGTTCGGGATCTGGAGTTCAGGATTGTCCGACAGTGATAAGTTCATATCCGTCCGAAGTCAAGGGACGCGGTTTCCCGGGATTGCTGTACAGGAATTTTCGCGCCTTCTCGACGCACCATTGTCCAGCATGCGATCGGCCAGGCATTGCCATTCGTACGCGCGGGAAATTGCGCTATGCTGGGCCCTCGCGTGAAATCACCATGACCGATACCGTACTGCACAACCCCACCCTCTACGAACGGCCCCTGGCCTGCGTCGACCTCGAAACGACCGGCACCAATCCGCGCCGCAATCGCATCATCGAGATCGGCGTGGTCTTGCTGAATCCCGATGGCAGCCGCAGCGAGTGGCAGACGCTGGTCGACCCCGGCGTGTCGATTCCGCCCTTCATCGAGTCGTTCACGGGCATCGGCAATGCCGAGGTGGAAGGCGCGCCGGCATTCGGCGACATTGCCGACGAGCTGCTGGAGCTGCTCGGCGACCGCGTGCTGGTCGCCCACAATGCACGCTTCGACTACGGCTTCCTGCGCAACGAATTCCAGCGCATCGGCGTGAAATTCCATCGCCAGCCGCTGTGTACCGTGAAACTCTCACGCACCCTTTACCCGGCCGGCGGTCGCCACAACCTCGACGCGGTAATACGCCGCTGCGGCCTTCCGCATGTTGAACGCCACCGCGCCATGGGCGACACGCTTGCCGTGGAATCATTCATTCGGCATGCGTACGAGAAATTCGGCAAGCAGGCAGTCGACAGCGCAATCGCCGCGCAGCTGAAGCGACCGACCCTGCCGCAGCAGCTCTCCGGCGAACAGGTCGATGCCCTGCCGGAAGGCCCCGGTGTCTATCGCTTTTACGACGCGAACGGCGTGCTGCTGTATGTCGGCAAGAGCGTGAACGTGCGTTCGCGCGTGCTGTCGCATTTTTCCGCCGACCACTCCAGCGCGAAGGAAATGCGCCTCGCGCAACAGGTGCGGCATGTCGATTTCACCAGCACTGCAGGGGAGCTCGGCGCGCTGCTGCTCGAAAGCCGCGAAATCAAGGAACGCCTGCCGGTGCTGAATCGCCGCCAGCGACGCAATGACAAGCTGCTGACGCTGGCAGTGAAGCAGGACCCGGCAGCCGCATTGACCATCGAAACACTGGACCTGCGTCCTTCCGCCTTCGAGGCCGATTCAAAACTCTTCGGGGTCTTCCGTTCGAAACGCGCCGTAACGAATGCGCTACGGGAGATTGCAGCGGAGAATCGCCTCTGTCCGCGCAAGCTGGGGCTTGAGCCGCGCGGCAGCGGCGCCTGCTTTGCACGACAATTGAAGAAGTGCGCGGGTGTGTGCGAAGGAGCGGAGAGCGATATTGCGCATCACCTGCGACTCATCGAGGCGCTGGCCGACCTCAAGCTGAAGACCTGGCCGTTCGACGGACGCATCGGTGTGCGCGAGGACGATGGCAATGGCCGTGCGGAAATTCACCTGCTCGACAACTGGTGTTATCTCGGTAGCGTCGATGCCGACGAGTACGCTCAGGGCGACCTCTTGCGCAACGCGGGCGGCGATGCGGTCTTCGACCTCGACACCTACCGCATCCTTACCCGCTTCCTGCTAGGAAAGTCACGACGGCCTGACATCGTTCGCGCCTGAACCACTCGATCAGCGCGAAAAACCCGCTTCATCCAGCCACTGCTCCAGGCAGGCACGTCCTGCTTCTGCCAGTGCGGCCTCGTGTCGATACGACTCTTCGCGCAGCACGCGAACACCGGGAGTGCTCCGTGACTGCAGGTTGCGGTAATGACCCACGTACCAGGTCTCCAGGTTTCGCGCCGACACTTCCGGATGGAACTGCAGGCCAAGGATATTGCTGCCGATATCGAACGCCTGGTGTGCGCAGGCCGGGGTTCCCGCAAGCAGTCGCGCGCGCTCGGGCATGTCGAAGGTATCGCTGTGCCAGTGAAAGACCGGCACGCCATCGAAATGCCGCAAGGGCGAGAGCATGCCGTCGGGTGTGAGATCGAGTTTCGACCAGCCGATCTCGGGCATGTCGCCCGCATGCACCTCGGTACCCAGCGCCCGTGCCATCAACTGCGCACCCAGGCAGATGCCGAGCGTCGGCCTGTTGTTCGACAGGCGCTCGCGCAGCAATGCGATGGTGTCATCCAGGAATGGATATTCCCTGCCGTCATTTGCGCCGAGCGGCGCACCGAGCACCACCAGCAGGTCGGGATCAAGATCACGACTCACGCCTTCCTGTGGCGCATCGCAATAGTCCAGGTCGAAACGCCTTGCCAGCGGTTCTTCCCAGGCATCGAGTGATTCGAACGGCAGGTGACGGATGGCGATGCAGCGTGGCATGTGACCTCCCTTCAGGTTGCGCAGTGGCGATTAATCTCGCTGATGAAATGTTCCCGATGGCGTGAGCCGGTGGCGAGAACGATATGCGCCGTGCGTTGCACGCCGATCACGAACCAGGTGAGCGACTCTTCACGCCGGTGGAACAGCACGCGGCGCACCTGCGGTGATTCGATCCGGCACCAGTCGCGATAGCCGGCACGTTCCAGCAACGCGAGCGAACGCGGCCTCACATGCGGCGTGATCGCAACCAGGTTTCGCTCGCCGGAATCGATGTGCTCGTAGACTTCCTGCCCCGCGACCGAAAGCTGCGAGTTCTTCTCGAAATCGACGGGCATGGCGATATCGAACGCCTGCAACGGCGCCAGCAACAGGATGGGCAGGAATACGGTCATGAGACGACTATGCCGCAGTCTCCATCCCGATGCGACTCAGAAGAGCGACTGCTGGCCACCGCGCCCTGGCGGGCGGAATTTCGATGTATCCAGTGGCGTCACCTCACCTATGTTCAATCCGTGCCGCTTGCAGGCCAGGCGAAACCGCTTCGAGAGCAGTTCGGCAAAGGCGCCCTCGCCGCGCATCCGCTTGCCGAATTCCGCGGAATTGTCCTTACCCCCTCGCAACTGGTTCACCAGCGACATCACGTGCGCCGCGCGGTCGGGATAGTGTGTCGCCAGCCAGTCGCGAAACAGCGGTGCGACCTCGTAGGGCAGGCGCAGGAAGATATAGGCGGCGCGGCGTGCACCGTGCTCGGCCGCTGCGGCGACCAGGCTTTCCAGTTCGTGGTCATTGATTGCCGGAATGACCGGCGCGACCAGCGTCGTCACCGGGATTCCGGCATCACTGAGCTCGCGCATCACGGCAAGCCGCTGGCGACCCGAGGCAGTGCGGGGTTCGAGTTTTCTCTTCAGGTCGTTATCCAGCGTCGTCAGGCTGACGGCAACGCTGGCCAGGTCGTCCGCCGCCATCTCGGCAAGGATATCGGCATCCCGCAAGACCAGGCTTCCCTTGGTGATGATGCTGACCGGGTGCCGGGCCTCGCGCAGCACCTCGAGGATGCGCCGCGTGAGCTGCTGTTCGCGCTCGATGGGCTGGTACGGGTCTGTATTCGAGCCGAGGTTGATGGTGCTCGGGCGGTAGCCCGGTTTCGCCAGCGCTTCACGCAACAGCTCCGGCGCATTCGGCTTGTGAAACAGGATGGTCTCGAAATCCACGCCGGGTGACAGGTCGACATAGGCATGCGCCGGGCGAGCATAGCAGTAGATGCAGCCGTGTTCGCAACCGCGATACATGTTGATCGACTGTGAAAAAGGCACATCCGGTGAATCGTTGCGCGTGATGATGCTGCGCGCGGTCTCGACGCGCAGCTCCGTGGCGATGCTTTCGGGAAATTCCTCGGCAAGCTCGTCACTGCGCTCGATCTCGGTGTGCCGGGTATCGAAGCGGCTGGAAGGATTCAGCGTGGCGCCCCGCCCCTTGCGATGGTGACTGTCGTGTTCGGCCATGCGGGCATTTTCGGCCTGCTACCGACAGGCAGCAAGGGGCTGCAGGTTGTACACTAGGCGAAAACCCCGCAAGGAGAGCCGTCCATGGGACTGTTCAGCAAGAAAGAAGACGAATTCGGCCTGCCTGAAGAAGGGCATGGCAAGCGCAATGGCACGGTCGTCGCCATTGTCTTCATCCTGCTCGCCGTGTGGGCACTGGCCTTCTACTGGTCGCGCGAACCTGACGTGTTCTGGGTGAAGGACAGCGTCGCAGGTGAACAGAAGACCATTGGCTACGCCAGCACCGACGCCCTGATGACGGCGATGAACACCCTCCTCGACAAGCCTGGCGGCTATCTCTCTAACGACATCATGCCGCCGTCGGTGTTCCTGGATAACATTCCGAGTTTCGAATACGGCGCGGTCATCCAGATTCGCGATTTTGCACGCGCCATGCGCAACGACTTCACGCGTTCGCAGTCGCAGTCCATCGAAGACCCCGACCTTGCCATTGCGGAGCCGGCGTTCAACTTCAATCACACGTCCTGGATCTTCCCGCGCACCGAGGCGGAATACTCGAAGGGCGTCGCCGCGCTGGAACGTTACCGCGAGCGGCTGGTTGATGGCGACGCGGAGTTCTTTGCGCGCGCCGACAACATGCGCAACTGGCTTTCCATCGTCGAGAAGCGACTCGGCGACCTGTCGCAGCGCCTCACGGCAAGCGTTGGCCAGCGGCGCGTGAACATCAACCTGGCGAATGATCCTGCCGCGACGGCAACGGACAAGGAAGCGCAGGATGTGATGGTGAAAACGCCGTGGCTGGAGATCGATGATGTCTTCTACGAAGCACGCGGCAGCGCCTGGGCACTGATTCATTTCCTTCGCGCGGTAGAGCTGGATTTTCAATCGGTGCTGAAAGACAAGAATGCGACAGTGAGCCTCAGGCAGGTCATCCGCGAGCTCGAAGCCTCGCTGAACCCGGTGTGGAGCCCGATCATCCTCAACGGTTCCGGCTTTGGCCTGTTCGCCAACCACTCGCTGGTAATGGCCTCCTACCTGTCGCGCGCCAATGCCGCAGTGATCGACCTGCGCGAACTGCTCGACCAGGGATAATGAAAATTCATCCGCAGTAAAAAACGGCGCCTTGCGGCGCCGTTTTTCGTGGGCACTTCCTTGGCTCGTTATTGTCGGTCGTGGCCACGAAAGTCCGGCTGGTCCTTTGCATAGGCATAGGCGCGCTCGTCGTGTTCGGTATGGTCGATACCGAATTCACCCACGTCATCCGAAGCACGCAGTCCAAGCACCGCCTTGATGGCATACAGGATCGCCGCCGTCATCACGACGGTAAACACGATGACGACGAGCACACCGATAACCTGCGGCATCATCAATCCGGCATTGCCATACAGCAGGCCATCGACGCCGCCTGCATCAGCACTGGCGAAGACACCGGTAAGGATGGAACCCACGATGCCACCGACACCGTGGCAGGCAAACACATCCAGCGTGTCGTCCATCGGGAGTCGATCAAGGAACTTCAGCGCGTAATAACTCGCCACCGCGCCGGCCAGGCCCATGATCATCGCGCCACCCGGCAATACGAAACCGGCAGCAGGCGTAATGGTGACGAGGCCTACTACCGCCGCGATGGAGGTGCCCGTTGCCGTCGGCTTGCCACGATCGAACATTTCCAGCAGCACCCACCCGACCACGGCAGCGCCGGTTGCCAGCATCGTGGTAACAAGCGCCAGCACGGCCGTGCCGTCCGCGGCGAGCGCCGAGCCGGCGTTGAACCCGAACCAGCCGAACCACAGCAGCGATGCACCCAGCACGACGAAGGGCACGTTGTGCGGCAGGTGATCCGCTTCGCCATCATGACGCGGGCCGATGATCAGCGCGGCAACAAGTGCCGCCACACCGGCACTGATGTGCACGACGGTACCACCCGCGAAATCCAGCGCGCCCATCTCGCCGATCCAGCCACCGGGCCCCCAGACCCAATGGGCGATCGGGTTATAGACGAGGATGGCCCAGGCCACGATGAAGAGCAGGTACGACTTGAACTTCATGCGCCCGACGACGGCACCGGAAATCAGGGCCGGGGTGATGATGGCGAACATCATCTGGAAGGCCATGAAAAGCAGGTGCGGAATATCGCTGGAGAAATCCGGGTTTGGCGCTGTCGTTACACCATTCAGGGCCGCAAAACCAAGCCCGCCGATCAGTGCGTTGTTTTCCGAGAATACGAGCGAATAGCCGATGAGCGCCCACTCCACCGAGATGAAGCCGAGCGCAATGAACGACATCTTCATCGTGTTGATTACTTCGCGCTCGCGCACCAGGCCGGCGTAAAAGAACGCCAGGCCCGGCGTCATCAACAATACGAGTGCACAACTGACGAGCATCCACGCAATGGCACCGCTGTCCATTGTTCCCCCCTCTCCTGGATGATGAATGAAGTATTCATCATCCGTTGGCGGGAACAGCTGAGCAATTTGACCAGCCTATACTTCGCATAGCCCCGTGGTTACGCAAAAAAACGCCCGGTGAGGCCGGGCGCGATTCTTCTTTTTATCGATATGCAGGCTTGTCAGGCTGCCTGCTTCCATTCCATCGGCTGCAGCTCTTCGTCGAGCGGCGTGCCGGCGATGTGGTTGGTGTAATTCGAGAGCGTCTTCATCGTGACACCAAGAATCACATCGAGCACCTGGGCTTCTTCATAGCCGGCGTCGAGGAATGCCTTCACGGCGTCGTCCTCTACCCAGCCGCGTTTCTCGACGACATCTGCGGTAAAGCGACGCAACGCTTCAAGCTTGTCATCACCTTCGATCCTTTCACCCTTGCGCAGGGCTTCGATCTTGTCCTTGTCCATACCGGCAGACTTTGCGCCACCCGTATGTGCCGCCATGCAGTAGCCGCAGTCATTCAGGCGACTTGCCGTCATCAGCACAACCTGGCGCTCGATCGCATCAAGGCTGGAATGGTCAAAGAGCGCATCAAGCTTTGCATACGCCTTCACGGTCGACGGCGAATGCGCCATCACACCGAACAGGTTCGGCAGGAAGCCCATGCCGTTCTGGATATCGGTCATTGTTTCGCGCGATTCGCTTGGCGCGTCATTGATGTCCATTGGCTTGAGAATATTCATGGATGTCACCTCCGTTTCCGGTGGTGAATTCCCGGTACCCGTTGCGGGTCCGGCAGGTCCGAAAGCCGTTGTGTTGCACGACCATCGGTTTTGTTCGATTTCGTACTACTTTAACAAATGGTAGGGAAAACTTCAATTCATACAGAGAGTTACATATTGGCGGCCCGCTTCACGCGGATGCGATGGTTGTCCGCGATCCAGCGGATGAATTCCTTGTTGGAGAGCGGCTTGGACATGAGGTGTCCCTGCACTTCGTGGCAACCCTGGCGCGAGAGGAAGAACAGCTGCTCGAGTGTTTCGACACCTTCGGCGATGACGTCGAGGTTCAGCTTGTGCGCAAGCGCGATGATGGCGCTTGCGATTTCCGCGTCGTTCGAATCAGTAGTGACGTCACGCACGAAGCTCTGGTCGATCTTCAGCTTGTGAATCGGGAATCGCTTGAGGTAGTTCAGCGAGGAATAACCAACACCGAAGTCATCAACGGAGATGGTGATACCGAGCGCGTTGAGCTTGTCGAGCGTACGGATGGTGTGGTCGATCCGTGTAGCAAGCGTGCCTTCTGTAATTTCGATATTCAGGCGATGCGGTTCGAGGCCGGATTCATCCAGCGCTCGCGCAATATCACCGACCAGGTCGCGTTTCTCGAACTGGCGTGACGACAGGTTCACCGCGATACGCAGCTGCGGGAGACCCATGCGTTGCCAGCCTGCAGCATGACGACACACTTCTCGCAGCACCCACTCACCGACATCGATGATCAGACCGGTTTCTTCGAGCAACGGAATGAAGCGGCCGGGTTCGATGATGCCGTGATCCGGATGGTTCCAGCGCAGTAGCGCCTCGACACCGACTACTTCCGATGTATCGATGGATACCTGCGGCTGGTAATAGACGATGAATTCGTCGCGTTCAACGGCACGGCGCAACTGCTGTTCGAGCTGGAGGCGCGCAGTATCTTCTTCGCCTTCCACTTCGGAATAGAAACGATAGGTGTTCTTGCCGACCTGCTTGGCGCGATACATGGCGCTGTCTGACTTGCGCAACAGCGTGTGCACGTCATAGCCGTCGGTCGGGTAGCGGGATACACCAATGCTACCGGTTACGTAGAGTTCGCGGCCATCGAGGATGAACGGCGCAGCCAGGTCACGGATGATCTTGCGAGAGACCTTGCCGATATCGTGCATGGTGCTCATGCCTTCCAGCACGACAGCGAACTCGTCGCCACCGAGACGGGCGACAGTGTCTTCTTCGCGCACGGTGTTCTGCAGGCGCGAGGCAACCTCACTCAACAGGCGATCGCCGAAGTGATGGCCGACGGTGTCGTTGATGGCCTTGAAGCCATCGAGATCAATGAACAGCACGGCAACATTCACACCATCACGCTGCGCGCGGTGCAGCGCCTGCTGCACACGATCAAGCAGGAGCACGCGATTGGGCAGGCCGGTGACGGCGTCATGGTGGGCCATGTATTCGAGCTTTTCCTGCGCGCGGATGCGTTCGGAAATATCGACGCCGGTCGCAATGAAATGCGTGATCTTGCCCTGGCCGTCCTTCAGCGGGGTGATGGTCTTTTCTTCGTGGTAGTGCGAGCCGTCCTTGCGCTGGTTGATGAGCTCGCAACGGAAGACATCCCCTTTAAGGATGGTCTCCCACATTTCCTTGTAGGCGCTTGTATCCTGCTCTTCCGAACGCAGGATATCGGGCGTCTTGCCGATGACTTCGTGACGGTCGTAGAGCGTGATGGATTCGAAAGCCGGGTTCACGTACTCGATGATGCCGTCGGTATTCGTCACCATGACGGCATCGGCAGAGTGTGTCAGCGCGCTGGAAAGCTTCAGCATCTCGGCCTGGGCGCGGCGCCGCTTGTTCACCTCCTGCTTCAGGCGACGGCGCTGCTCGCGAAGTTCGTGCTGCGCCTCGATGAGCTTTTCCTTCAGCGCGCCGCGTTGCTCCTTGAGATAGGTCTCGCGGTGCTGCATGTGCTGGATTGCTTCATTGAAGCGATCATAGATTTCGGTGAAATCCGAGGAGTCCGGCGGCGCGAGACGATGCGAGTAGTCGTTGTGCTCGGTAACGTGCGAGAAGGATTCGGAAAGCTTCATGAGCGGGCTTTCGATCAGCTTCAGCACGCGCTTCCAGATGATGTGCGCGTGGAGGCGGACAACGAGCGACAGGACGACAACAATGGTGAGGTAGGTGAAGAAGCGCTGGTAATTCAGGGTGCCGGGATCAAAGAACAACCACTCGATACCCCAGAACAGCAGGAATGCCGCGGCCGCCACCATGAAGGTGGCCGCGAAAACCATCTGGTTCAGGCGCGCCGATACGGCGTGTGTTCGTTTCTTCAACAGCACGTGCTGTCCCCCGGATCCCCTGCGAGCCCCCACCGGCTCGCATTTGCCAATTTCCTGCCGGCAAGGCGCCGAAAGGAAGAGACAAACCTGTCTGCTTATACCAAACGTGGGCTCCGGCGACCAGAGCGGGACCATAAACCGCCTTCATTCCAGGGGCGATGGCCCGGGACCATGGCAACCGGCCCTCACCCTGCGATGCAGCACCGCCACCGCGTGTCTGCTGCAGGGAAGGACCGGGGCGGATATACTCCCGGCCTGAACTTGAGAAGGCCAGGTAACGGGACGGGCATGTCCCGCGCCTGGCCTCTCCCTTGCACGACGGAAAGGACGCATTACCGTGAACCCGCAACAACTCTGGCAGCAGGCTGAGCAGCTGAAGAATTCCGGCCGCGAGCGTGAAGCGCAGTCGCTGTACGAACAGCTTCTTCCCCTTCCGGACTGGGCGCTCCCGGCGCATATCCGCCTTGCGGATGTGGCCCTGGCACTGCACCAGCTACGCGAAGCCACCCGGCATACGCTGGCCGCATATGAGGTGCGTGAGCCGGATCCGTTCTTCAATGACGCCTTGTGCGATGTGCTGATGCGGACAGGTGAACTGGAACGGGCTGTTCAGTGCCTCGAGTTGGCTGGCCGCCTGGATTGCCAGGATGCGACGGTATGGGCTGCAATGGGTCGCCGGGCCCTCGACCAGGCATTGCCACAGTATGCGGCGCCCCTGCTGGAACGCGCCCGGAAACTCGGCTTGAAGTCACCGCTGCTGGATTACCTTCTCGGCCAGGCAGAGGTTTACCTGGGCAATACCGATGCGGCGGAAAAGGCGCTTGAATCCAGCATCTCGCGCGACCCACTGTTTGGTCCAGCGCATCGGGCCCTCGCCAAGTTGCGCAAGCAGGTCCCGGGGAACAATCATGTCGATCGCTTGCGAAAGCTGCTGGGTCGCATGGAGAAGTCCCACCCCCACAGGCCTTTCTTCTGTTATGCCCTTTTCAAGGAACTCGACGATCTCGGCGATTCGAAAGCGGGATGGGGCGCCCTGCAGAAAGGCATGCAGTTACGCCGGGCGCAGGTGCAGTACAGTTCGAAGGCGGACGCGGCGCGGTTCGAGCAGTTGCTTTCCGTAGTGGATGATAGCGAGGCGAAAGCGGCCGAACACGACGGTCCCGTACCCATCTTCATTGTCGGCATGCCCCGTTCGGGCACCACCTTGCTGGAGCGCATTCTGGGCGCGCATGAGCAGGTGAAGGATGCCGGCGAACTCACCGATTTCACCTGCCAGTTGCGCTGGATGTGCGACCTGTTCGGTCCGGTACACCCGGACCTCGCGCTCATCAGGGCAGCGGAAGGCACGAACTGGCACGAACTCGGCCGGCGCTACCTTGATCACACGCAGTGGCATGCGGATGGCAAGCCCTTCTACACGGACAAGCTGCCGTCGAATTTTCTCAATGTCGGGTACATCGCCAAGGCGCTGCCGCAGGCGAAGATCCTTCATGTTACGCGCGACCCCATGGATGTCTGTTTTTCGAACCTGAAGGAATTGTTCGGCGAGGCCTATCCGCACAGTTATGACCAGGTCGAAATGGCAGAGCACTACCTGCGGTATCGCAAGCTGATGTCTCACTGGCACAAGGCATTTCCGGGACGCGTACTGGACGTTTCCTACGCAGGGTTGGTCAATGAACCGGAGCGCGTGGCGCGCGACGTACTGTCATTCTGTGGCCTGCCGTGGCAGGACGGGATTGTGGCCATCGAGAATCGCAGTGATGCTGTTGCCACGGCGAGCAGCGTCCAGGTGCGCGAGCCCATTCACAATCGGTTCGTCGGCCAGTGGAAAGCCTACGAAGAACACCTGAAGCCACTCCGGGATGCCCTGGAACGCGCGGGGCAGCTGAAACCGGACTGACTGCCATCCAGCATCGCGCTGCGCGATTCATGCGCCGCCCATCAGGCGATAGGTCATCGCCGCGGTCCAGGTTCGCGGCATCAGCCGCGTGAAGAATGCGGTTATCGCGTTACCCCAGCCCGGAACGACCTCAGCGCGGCGGCGTAACATCGCACGAATCCCGATTCGCGCGACCTCTTCGCTCTCCATCATCATCACGCGCTGGTACAGCGTCGGCGACTGACCGGCGACCTCGAGAAATTCGGTCCGGGTGATGCCCGGCGAGATGACGGTACTGCTGACACCGCTGCCGCGGAGTTCGCAGTTCAGGGCGTGCGAATACATGAGCACGTAGGATTTTGCCGCGCCGTAAGCCGCGTAAGTCGGTGAGGGCTGGTAGGCACCGATTGACGAGACCTGCAGGATGCGGCCCCAGCCGCGCTCCTTCATCCCCTGGGCAAACAGCCGGGTCATGCGTGTCAGCGACTGGATATCAAGGTCAAGCATGGCCTCTTCCGATTCCGGCTCGATCTCGAGAAAGTGGCCGTGCAGGCCGAAGCCGGCGTTGTTGACCAGCAGGTCAATGGTGATGCCCTGCTCGTCCAGCCGGGCCTTGAGGCGGTCGGCCGCATTGGCGTCGCCAACATCCATCGACTCGGCGTGCACGTTCACGCCATGACGTTCCGCGATATCGTCGGCAACATCGCGCAGGCGATCTTCACGGCGGGCAACGATGACAAGGTCCGCGCCACGCGCGGCCAGCTCGTTGGCAAAGTCGATACCGAGGCCACTGGACGCGCCCGTGACGAGGGCCGTACGGCCCTGCAGGTTCTTTTTCATGTTCAGGCTCCTTCCGACCGCCGCCAGCCTTCAAGCATCAGCAACAGCAGGTTTTCGAATTCTTCGGAAAAATCGATGCGCAGGGCTTCCATGCCCGGTTCATCGAGGACACGACGCGCAATCGGCGCGGGGCTTGCCGCCTGCCAGCTGCCGATCAGCAATGTGTGCACCCGGGTCAGCAGGCCGAGTCCGTCGCCGGTATCGAGGAAATCGAGGTGCTTTTCGATCGCGGCGGCGAGAGCCTCGCTGGCCTCGAGCAGGCGACGCTTGAACTCCAGTGCCTCCTCGAACGGGATATTGCGTTCGAGCACCGTGTGCAGGAGCGACGCCAGCGCGGGAAGCCGCGGCTGGGCTTCGACGGCCTCGACCATCGCGGCCGCGAGCCTGCGGTGGTCATTCGCAGGCAAGGTCTCGAGCTCGTTCGACATCGTGACGAACCAGTGCGCCATCGCTCTTTCATAGAGCGCGAGAAATACCGCTTCCTTGGTCGGGAAATACAGGTAGAGCGTGCCCTTGGCGACACCGGTGCGCTCGGCCAGCAGCGACATGCTGATATCCTGGAAACCGATGTGCTCGAACAGCGCAAGCGCGGCATCGAGAATTGCCTCTCGACGGTCCTCTCTTGCTGCGCGACTGGTCGCGCGCTTGCTGCCAGGTGGCACCATGACGACACCCTCAATAATGACCGATGGTCATTATAAATGACCATTGGTCATATCCACAACCGAAAAAATGGCGCTTCACCGTGTGACACCTGCACGGCGCGCCCTGCGGGCACAAGCTAGACTGCATGCATGGGCAGAAAACAGGATTCCCGCCATGAATGAAAAGACCGAAGCCGCTCCAGAGGACAACCAGGAACAGGAAGGCCCGCAGCTGAACCGGCTGCGGCGGATCCTGGAGAAGATCGAGCGCCTGCCGGGCTGGCTCCAGGGCTGGGCGCGGCGCAAGGCCATCCACTTCAGTATCCCGTTCACCGGAACGGCGGGCATCGAGATCATCGAGCTCGAACCCGACCTGGTGCGGCTGCGGATGCCGAATCGCCGCAGGGTGCGCAATCACATCAAGGGCGTGCACGCCGCAGCCATGGCATTACTGGCGGAAACAGCCTCCGGGTTGGCCGTTGGCATGCATTTGCCGGACGACAAGGTCCCGCTACTGAAGACGATGGGATTTCGGTATACGCGGCGGGCGATCGGAAGCATTACGGCCGAGGCACGGGTCACCTCGAAACAGATTCGCGACATGGACGAGACCGACAAGGGTGAGGCGAAGGTAGACGTGCAGCTCTGGGATGACGAGAACGAGAAACCGGTCGAGTGCGTGACGGTCTGGGCCTGGGTGCCGAAGAAGAAATGACCGCCCTGCCTTGCAGCAAAAAAAGCCCCGGCACTGCCGGGGCTTTTTCGTAGCGGCCTGGGCGGCTTACTGGTAGCCGATCATCACCGCGATCACCAGCGTGATCGACCCCGCAACAAGCAGCTTCAGGATCAACGGCGCAATGAACTTGAACCAGCGATCGTAAGGAATGCCGCACATGCCAAGGATACCCATCAGCACGGCATTGGTCGGTACGATCATGTTCATGAACCCGTCGCCCATCTGGTAGGCCAGCACGGCCACCTGGCGCGAGACACCGACGATGTCGGAAATCGGCGCCATCAGCGGCATGGTGACGTAGGCCTGGCCGGAGCCGGACGGAATGAAGAAATTCAGTACCGACTGGATGAACAGCATGCCGACGGCCGACAGTTCCGCGCCAACCATGGTCAACGGCTGCGACAGGCCATGCACCACGGTGTGCAACACCTGGCCATCTTCCAGCAGCAACGCAATGCCACGCGCGAAACCGATCAGCAGCGCAGTGCCGGTCATCTCGGCGGCGCCGTTGGTGAAGATCTTCGCCGCGTCATCGAGCTTCATGCCGGACATCAGCGCAACGACCAGTGCCAGCGCCGTGAACACTGCGCCGAGCTCGACGAAATACCAGCCGTAGGTCGCGATACCCCAGACAACCAGCACCAGCGCGGCGAGTGTCACGAGGAGAATGCTGCGGCGGCGGCCGGTCAGGTCCGGGTAGTCGGTCGCCTGCGGCGGCTGCGCATCGGCGACATCCTTCACCAGGCTGGCTTCCGGATTAGCTCGAACCTTCTTCGCGTAGGACCACAGGTGATGGAAACCGATGAGGAAGAACGGAATGAACATGGCCGCACGGAATTCCCAGCCGGAAACCGGTTGCAGCTCCGCCACTTCCTGCGCCACCAGCACGGTGAACGGGTTCAGCATCGCCACGCCATAGCCGATGCCGTAGCCGACCACCATGATGCCGACCGCGGCGACGGTATCCATCCGCAGGGCCACGCACAGCGTGATCAGTATCGCGACCAGCGGAATGTATTCCTCCGCCATGCCGATCGTCGCGGAACCCGCCATGAAGGCCAACATGCCCATGGCGACCAGCCAGGCGGGCCGATTGCCGAAGCGGTTCAGCAATCGACCCAATGCGGCGTCGATGGCGCCGGTGTGTCGCAGCACGGCCAGCGAACCGCCGATGAGGAAGATGAAGAAGATAATGCCCTGCGCATCACCCAGTGCGCGCGGGATCGCGGTGAACAGCACGGTTGGCGACAGGCGCGGCTGTTCTTCCAGCGTTTCGTAGGTGCCGGGCTGCACCACCTCGCGACCATGGTCGTTGACCATGGTGTCGAACTGGCCAGCCGGCAATATCCAGGTGAGGCCGTAGGCCAGCACCATCATCGAAAAGAGCAGTACCAGCGTGTGCGGTACCTTCATCCCCTTGAACATGTTCAGCCCCTCTTCAATAAAACGCCCCGGCAACGAGTACCGGGGCGTTGGTCACTTTCCGAGCAGTGGTGAATTACCAGCCGCAGGATTTTCCTTCATTTTGTGTATCAAGCCACGCCTTCAGCGGCGCAAAGTATTCCAGCAGCGGTTCGCCGGACATTTCGCGCGTGCCGGTCAGCTCCGCCATGGTGTCCTGCCACGGCTGGCTCTGACCGTTCGCCATCATCGCGTTGAAGCGCTTGCCGGCTTCCTCGCTACCGAAGAAGGAGCACTGGTACAGCGGACCTTCGTGGCCGGCAGCATCGCAGAGCGCATCGTAGAACTGGAACTGCAGGATGCGCGCCAGGAAGTAACGCGTGTACGGCGTGTTGCCCGGGATGTGGTACTTGGCACCCGGGTCGAAGGCATCGGCACCGCGCTCGACCGGGGCCTCGATGCCCTGGTATTCGGTGCGGAGCTTCCACCAGCCGGTGTTGTAGTCTTCCGGCGTGATGTCGCCCGCGAACACCTTCCAGCGCCACTGGTCGATCAGCTTGCCGAACGGCAGGAAGGCAACCTTGTTGAGCGCCATCTTCATCTGGTTGTTGATGACGGCTTCCTCGCTGGAAGCAGCGGACTCGATGAGACCCTGCGAAGCGAGGTATTCCGGCGTCATTGCCAGCTCGATGGTGTCGCCGATGGCTTCATGGAAACCGTCATGCGCGCCCGACTGGAAGATCGGGTCCTGCACGTTGTAGGCGAGGTCGTAATACAGGTGGCCCAGTTCGTGGTAGACCGTCTTCAGGTCTTCCAGGTTCGGCTCGATGCACATCTTGATGCGCACGTCGCCCTTCATGTCCATGTCCCATGCAGATGCGTGGCAGACCACGTCACGATCACGCGGCTTCACGAACTGCGAACGCTCCCAGAAGGATTCCGGCAGCTCGCCCATGCCCATGGACTTGTAGAAATTCTCGGCCGACTTGACCATTTCCAGCGCGATCCACTCGTCGGCCTGGTATTCGGCTTCGGCCAGTTCCTTGATGGAGGCTTCATCACCCAGCTTCGCCTTCAGCTCCGCTTCCTTGTCGGCGCGGCGGCTTTCCAGCTCGGCAGAAACGTCGATGCTGGCCAGGCCCTGGTACGGCTCGACGATCGGGTAGACGTTGCCCCATTCCTGCGACCACATGTTGCCCAGCAGGTGCGCCGGGATCGGGCCATCGGACGGCACCTTTTCTTCGCCGTATTGCTGCTGCAGCTCATCACGCACGTAGCAGTGCAGCGAATCGTACAGCGGCTTCACGTCGGCCCAGAGGTCTTCGGTGACCTGGGTGAATTCGTCAGCCGGCATGTCGTAACCCGAGCGCCACAGAGCGCCGGTGTCCTTGAAGCCCAGCTCGTTCGCGCCTTCGTTCATCAGCTCGACGAAACGGACATACTTTTCCTTCATCGGCGGCGACACGGTGCGCCAGCCGGCCCAGGCACGCAGCTTCTCGTCGTAGCTGGCAGCCGGGTCGTCGATGATGTTTTCGAGGTCACCCAGCGAGTAGCACTTGCCATCTTCGTCTTCCGGGCACCACTTGCCGGCACCGTACATGGCTTCCAGCTCGGTGGAGAGCTGCGCCAGTTCGGCAATCTTTGCGTCTTCCGACGGCGACGGCATGGTCGCGCCGATCTGCACCAGCTTCATTGCGCGGGCCGTTTCACCCTGCAGGTCGAGCTCGTTGAACTGCTTGGATTCCTCGACGATGCGCGCGCTGTATTTCAGTGATTCCTCACCGACCCGCGACGCGAGCAACTGGGTGTCCGGGTTGATGTAAGTGGAGGCCAGCCAGTAGGTCTTGGCGTAAGGGCCGTTCACCTCGTAGGCGTGCTCGTTGATGCCATCAATGAACGCTTTTGCATCTTCAACGGTTACGTCTTTCTTTTCAGCCGTGGCGTCCGCGTCGGCAGCCTTGTCGCCACCACAGGCGGCGAGCAGCGCGACCAGCGAAGCTGCAGCAGCAAGCTTGATCGAATGTTTCATGGCGTATTCCCTCATGTTGTTGCGTCCATGCCGGTGACCGGCTGGCGCACAGGAACTCAGGTAATGGAACGAAAAAGGGGCGACCCCTGCGGGCCGCCC
Source organism: Gammaproteobacteria bacterium (assembly GCA_033720815.1). Classification (GTDB taxonomy): domain Bacteria; phylum Pseudomonadota; class Gammaproteobacteria; order Natronospirales; family JAJUFS01; genus JAWWBS01. The sequence goes on from JAWWBT010000006.1 coordinate 22,869, forward strand.
CTCCTGCTTACTTGATGTTGCCGATCCAGCCCTTGATGGGCTTGGCGAACACGGCGTAGGCCACGCCGCAGGCCAGGAAGATCCAGAACAGCATCAGGAACTTGTCCGGCATGGTTTCGAGGCTTTCCGCCTGCCCCTCGCCGGTTGCGAGGAAGCCGGCGATGAGGCCTGCAACCAGGTTACCCAGCGCAGTACCGACGAACCACATGGCCATCATCTGCGAGGTGTAACGCGTCGGTGCCAGCTTGGTCACTGCCGACAGCGCCACCGGGCTCAGGCAGAGCTCTGCCGTGGTGTGCAGCAGGTAGGTCAGCAGCAGCCAGGTCGGCAGCACCGTTTCCTGGTCGCTGGTCACCAGCAGCGTGGCGGCACCGAACATCACCAGGAAGCCGAGACCCAGCTGGAACATTGCGATGGCGAACTTCCAGGGAATCGACGGCTCCATGTTGCGCTTGGCCAGCGCGACCCAGAACCACGAGAAGAACGGCGCAAAGATGATGATGTAGGCCGGGTTCAACGACTGGTACCAGCTCGCGGGGTGCTCCCAGCCGAAGAATTCACGCTGCGTGAAGCGCTCGGCGAACAGGTTGAAGGACGAACCCGCCTGCTCGAAACCGGACCAGAAGATCGCGGCACCCAGGAACAGGGTGATGATCACCAGCACGCGCTTCTTTTCCTCGGTTGTCAGGCCGCCGAACATCAGCACGTAGGCGAAGAAGGCACCCGCGGCACCGACGATCACGTAGGTGGAGTTCTCCGCAATGGCCTGCGCATTGAAACTGATCACGCCGGTAAAGCCCAGCAGTGCCACCAGCGCAATGGCGGCGGTGCCCACCCAGACGTAGGTCCAGTTGCGCTTGTCTTCCGCCGGGTCGCTTTCCGCGCCGCTCTTGTGGTGCGGGTACGCGCCGGCATCACCGAGGTGCGGCTGCATCGCGCGGTACTGGATAAGGCCCAGCACCATGCCGATACCCGCGGCACCGAAGCCGTAATGCCAGTTGACGTTCTCGCCCAGCCAGCCACAGATCAGCGGACCGAGGATCGCGCCAAGGTTGATGCCCATGTAGAAGATGGTGAAACCCGCGTCACGGCGCGCGCCGCCTTCCGGGTAGATGCCACCGACAATGGCGGACACGTTCGGCTTCAGGAGGCCGGTCCCGAGCACGATCAGCAGCATGCCTGCGAAGAAGGACGTTTGCTCCAGGCCAAGACGGAAGTCTTCCGGGAAGGGGCCAAACCAGTCGTTGACCAGCGGCAATGCCATGGTGAAGTGACCGGAGGCAATGATGATCCCGCCGTACCAGACGGCCTTCTGCTGGCCGAGCAGGCGGTCGGCCATCCAGCCACCTGGCAGTGCCATCAGGTACACACCGGCCGTGTAGATGCCGTAGATCGCCGCAGCAGTCACGTCATCGAAACCGAAACCACCGCCGCCGCCTTCGACCACCGCGGCGGTCATGAACAGGACGAGCAGCGCGCGCATGCCGTAATAGCTGAAGCGCTCCCAGAGTTCGGTAAAGAAGAGCGTGAACAGGCCCTTCGGTTGGCCAAGCCACTGCCCTCCGGCAGCCGGGTTGCCAGCGTTGGTACTCATTGGAAGACCCTCTCTTATAGGTGCATTTCTGCTTTATGAATTTTGTCAGGCGGCCCTTTCCCCTGGGCCGAATCGGGCCAAGCATTCCTGCTTTGCCGCCCGAGGTCAACTTTTCTGCCTGCTGTTGCTGCGCAAAAAAGGGCCAGTCATGGCAGCAAATTCACTGAAACCATCGGCGTCGCTTGTTGTCTGTGTTCGGGGGGCTTATAAACAGCGTTCAGCCCGAAATCCTGAAAAATATCACCCGGAGAAACGCAATGATCCGCAAGATGCTGATACCGGCACTGCTTGGCGCCGCCGCACTGGCCGGCTGCGGGCAGGAGCCGACTGATGACACCCAGGCCGCTGCAAAGGCCGGGCCGGAACTTCCCGCCGGCGTAGAGATGCGCAAGGGCGACGGTGTTTTTGGCCAGGAATACCTCAGCGGCACACTGGATAACGGCCTGAAGGTCGTGATCGTGCCAACCGACTACCCGGATGTGGTCACCATCCAGATTCCGGTGCAGACCGGTTCGCGCAACGAAATCGAGGAAGGCAAGTCAGGTTTTGCGCATTTCTTCGAGCACATGATGTTCCGCGGCACGGAGAACTACTCGCAGGAGGAATACCAGCGCGTACTGAAGAGCATCGGCGCGGATTCCAACGCCTACACCTCGGATGACCTGACCAACTACCACATCACCTTCACCAAGCCGGACCTGGAAACGGTGATCAAGGTCGAAGCCGACCGCTTCCAGAACCTCAGCTACACCGAGGACCAGTTCCGCACCGAGGCGCTCGCGGTGAAGGGCGAATACCTGAAGAACTCGTCCAACCCGATCCGCCAGCTGCTGGAACGCCAGCGCGAAATGGCGTACGACCGCCACACCTACGAGCACACCACGATGGGCTTCCTCGAAGACATCGAGAACATGCCTAACCAGTACGCCTATTCGCACCAGTTCTTCGAGCGCTGGTACCGCCCGTCGACCACCACCGTGATCCTCGCGGGTGACCTGGACCCGGTAAAGACATACGAACTCGTGCAGCAGCACTGGGGTGGCTGGGAATCCCCGGCGGAACCGATCCCGGACATTCCGCAGGAAACGGAAACCAAGGGCCCGCAGTACGACCACATCCAGTGGGAATCGCCGACGACCCCGTGGGTGGCCGTTTCCTTCCGCGGCCCGGCCTACGAGCCGACCGAAAAGGACATGCCGGCGATGGACCTCGTCTCGGCGCTGTACTTCTCGCAGAACTCCGACATCTACAAGGAAATGGTGCTGGAGAAGCAGTGGGCAGAGTCGCTGGGCGCCTACTTCCCGAACCGCAAGGACCCGGGCCAGCTGACGATCTTCGCGCGTCTCAACGACCCGACCAAGGGCCGCGAAATCACCGATGCGATTCTTGAGACGCTGAAACGTGCGCGCACCGAACTGGTCGATGCCGGCAAGCTCGCCGACACGAAATCCAACATGAAGTATTCCTTCGCCGGCCAGCTGGACAATTCCGGCGCCATCGGCGAGACGCTGGCGAGCTTCGCGCATTTCGATCGCGCACCGGTCGAGACGATCAACGCCGCGTACAAGACCTACGATTCGCTGACGGCGGAAGACATCCGCAGCTACGCGAACGAATACTTCACGGATGACACCCGCGTGATCATCTCGCTGTCTGCCGAGGAGAGCATGGCGGGCATGGACAGCGTTCCGTCGCTGGACGAGATGGTCGCGAACGCCGAGAAGGAATCCATGGCCGCTGAAACGGACACCGATTCCGGCTGGGATGACTCGATGAACCGTGAGGCCATCGCCGAGAAGGCCGGCAAGCGCAGCGTCGATGTGAAGACCGTCGACATGCAGGGCGCTTCCGACCTGGTGGACGTCGCCTGGCTCTTCAAGGTCGGTGCGGCGAAGGACCCGGAAGGCAAGAAGGGCCTGGCTACGCTGACCGCGATGATGGTGGCGCAGGGTGGTTCGGCGTTCCATGACATTGCCGAAATCAACGAGGCGATGTACCCGATTGCGGCTGGCCTTTCCGCACAGGTCGGCAAGGAAATGACCCGCTTCTCGGGTTCCGTGCACCGGGACAACCTCGACACCTGGTACGCCATTGCCTCCGAGCAGCTGCTGAACCCGGGCTGGAAGGAATCCGATTTCACGCGACTGCAGAAGCAGCTCGTCAGCGCCATCCGCAGTGACCTGCGGGCAAACAACGACGAGGAATTCGGCAAGGAAGCACTGTACGAATTCATCTACGGCGACGATCACGCCTACGGCTCACTGAGCCTGGGCCACGCCAAGGATGTCGAGGCACTGACGCTGGACGACGTGAAGCTCTTTTACGCCAAGCACTACACGCCGGCGAACCTGACGCTGGGCCTGGCCGGCGGTTACAACGACCGCTTCAGGGATGTGGTGAGCGGCGACATGGCCGCGCTGCCGGTTGGCGGCGAGACCAGTACCGATCTTTCACAGCCGCCTGCCATTGATGGCCACAAGGCAATCGTGATCCAGAAGGAAACCGCGCCGGTTGCCGTGTCGTTCGGTTTCCCGATCGACCTGGTGCGAGGTGATGACGACTGGGTTGCACTGTGGCTGGCCCGCTCGTGGCTCGGTGAACACCGCAGCTCGAACAGCCACCTGTACCAGCGCATTCGTGCCGCCCGTGGCATGAACTATGGCGACTATGCCTACATCGAGTACTTCCCGCGGGGCATGTACCTGAACATGCCGGTGCCGAACGTTGCGCGCCAGCAGCAGATATTCCAGGTCTGGCTGCGCCCGCTGCGTTCGAACAACGATGCGCATTTCGCCACTCGCACGGCAATGTACGAGCTGGAGAAACTCATCAACGAAGGCATGACGCAGGAAGAATTCGAGGCAACTCGCAACTTCCTCGACAAGTACGTGGCACAGATGGTCGACTCGCAGGGTCGCCAGCTTGCATACATGCTGGACTCGGAGTTCTACGGTATCGGTCCGTTTGCCGATTACGTGCGCGATGGTCTCGCGAAGCTGACGGTGGAAGACGTGAACCGCGTCATCCGCGAAAACCTGCAACTCGAGCACATCAAGTACGTCTTCATTGCGAAGGACGCCGAAGACCTCAAGGCACGCCTGGTCGAGAACCGTCCGTCGCCGATGACGTACAACTCGCAGATGCCGGAAGAAATCCTGGAAGAAGACAAGATCATCCAGGAACTCGACCTGCAGATGGACGCAGATGACGTGACCATCGTGCCGGCCGAGGAAATGTTCGAATAAGCGGAATTCGTTCCGGTACGAGAAAGCCCCGCCTTGCGCGGGGCTTTTTCATTGGTGGATACTGTTGCCCTGGAAGGGGGGACCATTGATGAAGAATGCCATTCGCGCGACCGCGTTGCTTGCTGCCAGCCTCTTGCTCTCCGCCTGCGGTACTACGCAGACTGTGGCGGTCGGCCCGCATGAATCCATCAGCATCACTGCAAGTGGCGAAAACACCCGCTGCGACTGGATTCCCCGCGTGTACAGCGGCGTCGCATGGAACTTCTGTTACCTCAATTCCCCCTACGGAGCCACCGCTGGCGTCGGCGGGGACGCGATGGACAACACCATCATCGGAGTGCCGTTCTTCCTCTTCGATTTCGCGATGTCCGCGGCCTTCGACACCATTGCCCTGCCCTGGACGATCTATACCCAGTCGCATTACGGAAATATCGAAGTCCGTAACTGATCCCGGCTACACGCTGACGCTGCGAATACCGACCAGCGTCAGTATCCGGCGTACTGCCAGCCAGCTCACCAGTAGCGCAATCACTACCAGCACCATGTCACCGAAGCCTGCAAAGGTCGTGAGCTCACGCGTGTTGTGCGCGTAGAAGATCTCGTTCAATGAGAGACGTGAACCGGTCAGGTTTCCGACGAATCGTGCAACACCGTTATAGACAGGCACGATGCCGCTCAACAGTGCCATCAGGAAATTCAGTTCACCCGCCAGCAGGCCAACAATCGCGTGCAACGTCGCAAGCAGTACAAGCGTGACCGCAAGCCGGGACAGGAACAGGACAACATCCGCAGGCAGGAAGTCCGCGATATTCCCAAACCATATGGCCACGTCAGCCACGAAATTGCTCGCGAACGCGGCATAGGGTGCGGCCGCGATGCCGACGAGCAGGCAGGCGATGTAGATGCTGATGCGCATGAGTTGGCTCCATCACTCGTGATGAAACCAGTGTAGGTCAATCCGGCTTCATAGTTCGCCGCGGCGCTGGGCGTCGACTTCCTTCGAACCCGGCACCGCGATCTTCGCGAAGATGATGCCCAGTTCGAAAAGGATGTACATCGGCAGGGCGAGAAGCGTCTGCGAGATGATGTCCGGCGGCGTCAGGAACATGCCAATGATGAAGGCACCGAGGATTACGTACGGGCGCTTCTCTGCGAGCAGTCCCGGGGTGGTGAAACCGGCCCAGACCATCAGCACGATCGCAATCGGCACCTCGAATGCCAGGCCGAACGCGACGAACAGGGTCAGAACGAAATCCAGGTATTCCGCGATGTCGGTCATCATGGCAACGCCTTCCGGCGTTACCGAGGCGAAGAAACCGAACATCAACGGGAAGACCACGAAATACGCGAATGCCACGCCCGCATAGAAGAGCACGATGCTGGAGACCGTCAGCGGAATGAACAGGCGTTTCTCGCGCGCATACAGGCCCGGTGCAATGAATGCCCAGAGCTGGAACAGCAGGTACGGGATGGAAATGAACAGCGCCACAACAAACGCCAGCTTGAACGGCGTAAGGAAGGGGGTGGCGACCTGCGTGGCAATCATGGTCGCGCCTTCCGGTAGCTTGTCCAGCAGCGGATCGGCCAGCAGGCGAAACAGGTGATGAGCGAAGGGCGCAATGCAGGCGAAGACCACCAGGGTGACAAGCACACCGCGAAGCAGGCGACTGCGCAGTTCCTTCAGGTGCTCGAGCAGCGGTGTCTCGTTACTCATTTGTCATCACCTGGCGGATCATCGCGATTGGCATCGTCGCGCTTTTCATCTTCCGTCGACGTCGCGCGATCGACTTCCTTCTCGAGCTCACTGCGCATGGCCGCATAGACATCGCGCGCGCGACCGGCAAAACGGCCAAGGCCGCGCATGATGCCGGGCAGGCGCTCCGGACCGGCGATGACAAGCGCCAGCACGGCGATCAGCGCCAGCTCGCTGAAACCGATATCAAACATTCAGGAAGTACCGCCCAGGATTGACCGGTTCAGGAGCGATGATCGCTCGAATCCTTCTCGGATGCGCGCTCGGTCGTGTCGTCTTCCGAGGAAATGCGACGCTGCGTGGTCTCGTCATCGTCGCTGGATTCCTTGCCCGACTCCTTGTCGGAATCGTTCATCGCGTTCTTGAAATTCTTCACCGCGCCACCGACATCGGAGCCCATGATCTTCAGCTTCTTAGTGCCGAAGATGAGCACCACGATGGCGAGGATGATGAGCAGTTGCCAGATACTGATGCCGCCGAAACCCATGATTGCTCTCCGCCCGGACCGTGCCGGTTCAACTGTTCGCCGCGAGCCGCCTACTGGCGGACTTCGATGCCCCGCATGGCGAGAAATTCCTTCACGCTGCCGACGTCGACCTTCCCGGAATGGAAGATGCTGGCCACCATGACCCCGTCGGCAAGCAGCTCGTCCTCATTATCGCTCAGAACGGCGGCAATATCTTCCGCTTCGCCCGCGCCACCGGCAACGACCAGCGGGACCGGCGATATTTTCCCCATGGTGCGAACCAGCTCGACATCGAAACCCTTCCTGCTGCCATCACGATCGAGGCTGGTGACCACGACTTCGCCGATGCCGTAATCGGCCAGTTTCTGCAACCACATGCGTGCATCCATGCCGGTTGCCTTGCGGCCGCCATGCGACATCACTTCCCAGCGGTCCTTCTTCTTGTCGTATTTCACGTCAATGGCGCCAACCAGCGATTCCGAACCGAAATGCTCGACGGATTCCAGCACCAGGTCAGGATTCAGGATCGCCGCGGTATTCAGCATCACGCGATCGGCACCGGCCGCCAGCATGCGCTTGATGTCCTGGCGGTCGCGCACGCCACCACCCGCAGTGATCGGGATGAAAATCTTCGCGGAAACCCGCTGCAGCACCTGCTCCAGCACCTCACCGCGATTGCCGCCGGTGGACACGTCGATCATGGTGATCTCGTCGGCGCCCTGTTTCTCGAAGGCCAGCGCGACATCGACCGGGTCGGCTGCGTCGTTGACGTCACCCATGCGGATGCCTTTCACGACGCGACCTTTTGCCAGGTCGAATACCGGGATGATGCGGCGACTGAGGGTCATTGCGTCTCCAGCGAGCAGGAAATGGCGATCATTCGGCCTCGGCCACGATGCCGACGGCCTTGCCGAAATCGATACCGTTATCCAGCGGGTTCTCGATCACCAGGCCCTTCACACCGGCGTCGGCGAGCTCGACCATTGCTTCAAGTGACTTGATCGAATCGACATGACCGGCTGCCTGCACCTCGATACTGATGCTCTCGGCAAAACTGCGAACCGTGTCGGCGTTGACCGGTGCCGTGCGGTTCTTCTGGTCGACTTCCCGGTACATGATCGCGTGCACGCCGTCATCCTGGTAATGCTCTGCCAGGTCGATCAGCTCGTGGTTCGATACCTTGGAGCGCGCATCGATCACGACGCGCCCGTCGCGCACATCGATACCCATCACGATATGGCGCGGGTACTCGAGGCTGAGATCCTTCACCACATGCGGCGCGCTTGCCGCGCGGTTACCCAGCACGACCATTCCCACGCCCGCATTCAGGTAGGACTGCACTGCATCTTCATCGCGAATATCTGCGACGACCTGCAAGGTCGCCCCTTCCAGCTGGCCCGCGATCGACTCGATCGTCTTCAGCTCCACCGGGTGACCATTCGCCTGTGCGCCGTGGTCAACCAGCTGGATGCGTTTCGCGCCCTGCTCGAGCAGTTGCAGGACGGCATCCAGCGGTGTCCGGTCCAGCGGACTGCCGTCGTTTCGGGTGGCCTTGCCTTCCCTGAGCCCTATTGCCGGAATGAGAAACATCGTCTTGACCTCCTGCAGCGTGTTCGGGAACCGTTCAGCGGTTCATTCCCTGCCATCCCAACTGATGAAGTTCGCCAGGAATTTCAGCCCGTTCATCGAGCTGGTTTCCGGCTGGAACTGGACACCGACGAACAGGCCGTGCCGGATCGTCGACGCAAATCGCTCACCATGCCGGGTATGGCCAAGAATCTTGTCGTCGCTCTCGACCACTACCTGGTTGCGGTGTGCAAAATAGAAATGAGCATCCTTCGCGATGCCGTCCCACAGGGGATGACCGTCGCGCTGGTGAACACGGTTCCAGCCAAGGTGCGGCAGGCGAATATCCTGCGCACCATCATCGTTCAGGGGCTGGACGCGTGCGGGAATGAGGTTGAGGCCTTCGTAGCAAAGCGCATGCAGCCCGATGTTGATGGCCAGCACCGGTCGCTGCGTGGCGAATTCCGACAACGCTTCCGCGAGGCCAAGGCGATCGAGCTCCGAAACGCAGGCCGCGAGCTGGCCTGTACCAGGCAGCACGACGCAATCGGCGCGAGAGAGTTCTTCAGGCTGGTGACAGAGAAATACCGGCGCACCGGCTGCGACTTTCGTCAGCGCCTTTTCGACGGCCTGCAGGTTACCGAGGCCGTGGTCGATGAGTGCAATGCGGCTCATGTCGAGTGCTTGGCAGGCCCGCCGAAGTGAAGGGGCGGCTGCATCCTGGCTGTAATTTCCGTTGCCACTTGAGTGTTTGCCATTCTAGCGGGGACAGTTTCCCCTGCTGCCTGAGTTCGAGACTAGTCCACTTCGCTCCCGCGCAGCAACACCGCTCAGCGTGTTTCGAGCCAGAAGGTGACGGGACCGTCATTTACCAGCGCCACCTGCATGTTCGCACCAAAGCGCCCGGCCGCGGTCGCCGACCATTCCCGACCTGCCAGTTCCACGAGTTGCTGGAACAATCGTTCGGCCTCGGCCGGTGGCGCAGCCGGCGTGAAACTTGCCCGCGTACCCTTGCGGGTATCCGCCGCCAGGGTGAACTGAGGCACGAGCAGCAGGTCACCACCGGTATCCCGTAGCGAGTTGTTCATGCGACCGCTCTCGTCCTCGAAGACGCGATAACCCAGCAGGCGCTCAAGGAGGCGTTCTGCGTCCTGGTGCGTGTCATCGCGGCGGACCCCGACAAGGACCAGGAGGCCGGCAGCGATTTCCCCGACGATATCGTTGTCGACTGTAACGCTCGCTGAACGCACACGCTGGATGAGCCCGATCATGCAATCCTCGCCAGATTCGTCATTGATTCGTGTGAAATTCTCGCAGAGTCAGAAAATGCTTACACGACAAGGGAGGATTTTCTCATGATTTATGTCCAGTGGTCCGGGAATATTGATCTCGCCCTGAGCCGACAAGGATCTCGGCATCACGGACGAACGAGGGACGGAACCGGGCCACGGAGGCGCAGGATGCCGGTTCCAATGCTAACGCACTCAATCACCTCCAGCCATGAAGGCGCTTGCCCCGACTCTCCCAAGGGTCGGGGCATTTTTTTGCCTGCAGCTTTTGCGCGATCGCGCAGGCTGGCATAACCTGCTTCGCATGTGCCGCCGGTCCTCGGCGGGGAATGACATACGGAGAGGGGAAAATGCAGGGAAAAATGCCCGGGAAACTCCTGGTGGCCTGTGCGCTGGCACTGCTTGCTGCCGTGGGCGGCTGTGCCGCGAATGATCCACGCCCGGTGGCGGTTGACCCGGGCGAGCCGATCCCGCGGCCCGACGCCTTCGCGCAACTCATGGCCATCAACGACATGCATGCCGGGCGCTTCGGGATCACCGTCGCCGAATTGCGCCGGCGCGATATCGTCTGCGTGATGCTTGCGACCGGAGTCGAAATCCGCCCGGGCATCGTCATTCCCTACGAAGAAGCCATGCTTTCAGCCATTCGCCGTCCGGAAGGCTTCCTGGATGTGCGCGTCGACACGATTGATCCCGATGCCAGCGTGTACGCTGCACAGGGTTGCGACCTGCTGCAGCTTGTCTGGGACGAGGATGCCGAACCGGGCTCCGGCACCTTCCAGAGCGAAGCGGCCGCCCGCGAATACCTTGACCGGATAGCCACGGCCTGGACGTCGCTGGACGGCACATTGCAGCGGCGCGTGCGCCGCGACGATGAAACAACGGGGGAATAACGATGAAGAGACGTGATTTCGTAAAGGCGCTGGGCGGGCTCGGCGGCGGACTCGCGCTCGGCGGCCTCGCGGCCTGCGGGCAGGAACAGAAATCCGGCGCTGCAAGCGTGGCAAGCAGCAGCCAGCAGACCTTCGAATGGAAAATGGTCACCACCTGGCCGGAAGGATTCCCCGGTCTGGGCACGGGCGCCGAACGGCTGGCGAAGCTGATCACCGCCATGAGCGGTGGCCGTATCAACGTGAAGCTTTATGCCGCCGGTGAACTGGTGCCCGCCCTGGAGGTCTTCGACGCGGTTTCTGGCGGCACCGTCGAGCTGGGGCATGGTGCTTCGTATTACTGGAAAGGCAAGGCGCCCGCCGCGCAGTTCTTTGCCGCGGTGCCCTTCGGCATGAACGCCCAGGAGATGAACGGCTGGCTGTATTACGGCGGCGGCCAGCAGCTCTGGGACAAGGTCTATGCGCCGTTCAACCTGAAACCCTTCCCTGCAGGCAATACCGGTGTGCAGATGGGTGGCTGGTTCAACAAGCCGATCAATACCACTCGCGACCTGCAGGGCCTGCGCATGCGCATTCCCGGCCTGGGCGGTGAAGTACTGAAGCGCGCCGGCGGCGTGCCCGTGACCCTGCCGGGCGGTGAGATCTTCACCTCGTTGAAAACCGGCGTGATCGACGCGACCGAGTGGGTCGGCCCATGGAATGACCTCGCCTTCGGCCTGCACCAGGCCGCGAAGTACTACTACACGCCGGGCTGGCACGAGCCCGGTTCAGTGCTGGAGTGCATGGTGAACATGGACGCCTACAACACGCTGCCTGACGACTTGAAGCTGGTCGTGGAGAACGCCTGCAAGGCGATCAACATGGACATGCTGGCCGAATACACCGCCCGCAATCCCGCAGCGCTGGAAGCGCTGAAGAACGAGCATGGCGTCGAGGTGCGCGAATTCCCGGCAGAAGTGCTCGAACGCCTGCGCCGGATTTCAGAGGAAGTCGTCGCCGAACTCGCGGCCTCCGATCCGCTGGTTGCCGAGGTGCACGCCTCCTTCCGTGACTTCCAGCAGGAAGCACAGGCCTGGCATGCCGTTTCCGAAGAGGCGTTTTACCGCGCGCGCCGTGCGGGGTGAGTTTGCCCGGCAATGTGACGGACAATTTGTCACCACGCGGTAACCGCGCTACATGAAACCTGTCCGTCGTGGCTGCTGATCATCGCAGCCACGATGGACAGGATGGAAAGTCACCCCGCCTTTACGCAACGCAATACTTCTCCGAGCATGCCATCCAACCATCCCTGCGCCTTGCGGCAGCGCACACCACCCGGCCTGCTGGCCTTGCGCCCCCGCTGATTCCATCGCCGTTTGCGCCACCCTTGCCTTCGGGGTATACCTGAGTGACGGGCTATACAACGGGGGTTGCAATGCCGCGTCTCGCCACGTCGACGTTTCGCTCGATTACCTGCTTTACCTGCCTGCTGCTTGGCGCATCGTTGCCAGCGTTCGCCATTGACCCGGACAAGCAGTTCGACGACTACGTCAAGGACACCTGGAGCATCGAGGAAGGCCTGCCACAGATCACCGTGCTGGCCATTGCCCAGGATCCCGAGGATTACATCTGGGTGGGAACCCAGGCGGGCCTGGCCCGCTTCGACGGCGTGCATTTCGAACCCTTTGACCCGGACAACACCCCCGAACTGCCCGGCCTGATGATCCAGGACCTGTTCCTCGATACCGGGGATCACCTCTGGGTCTCAACCTACAAGGGCGTCGCCTTCTACCGCGACGGCAGTTTCACGCGCGTCCCCTATCGCGACCTCGATGGCGAGGAAGTACCGATTGACGCCCGGATGGTTCGCGAAGAAACCTCTGGAACAGTGCTGGTTGCATCGATCCAGGGGCTCATGCGTTTCCAGGAGGGCAAGCTGGTGCGCGATCCGCGCCTGCGCGAAGGCGCAAGCTACGGCCTCCTCGCGGAGAAAGGCGTGACCTGGGTTGGCGGGGTCGGCAAGGTCACCGGGCTGACCAGCGACGGGGATCGTGACATCCGTCCGCTGCCCGCAGGAAGGGAGGCCACGCTGGTTCAACACCTCGTGAGTGCCCATGGCTACCTCTGGGCAGGCACCTCGACCGGCCTTTTCCGCTGGATCGATAACCGCTGGGAACATTTCGACGAAGGCGCGAATGCGCTGGCGGAACTTCCTGTTACCGCGCTGTACGAGGACCTCGACAGCAACCTCTGGGTCGCCACCAGCGACGGCCTCGCCCGGCTTCGCGAAGGCAGGCAGGTCGAGTTCATCAGTAACGACGACGAATCTGCACACCCACAGGTGCGGGCCATCTACGAAGACCACGAACGCAACCTCTGGCTGGGTAGCCACTGGTTCGGCGTGGCCCGCCTGTGGAATGGCTGGACTCGCCGTTACGCCAGCAAGGAAGGCCTGCAGGATGAACTGGTCTGGTCCGTTACCCGTGGCAGGCAGGGTGAACTCTGGGTCGGCACCAGCGAGGGCCTGGAAGTGATGCGGAACGGTCACTTCGAGAAACTGCTGGACGGCGGGGACCTCCCGCACCCGCATGCCTACACGCTACTGGACGATGGCAAGCGCCTCTGGATCGGAACGCGTACCGGCCTGGTGTGGTACCGGGATGGCGAAGTAGAGATGCCGGAGTTTGCGATGCCACTGGCAACGACGCAGGTCAGCGGCATCGTACTCGACAGCAGGCAGAACTACTGGATTGGCTCCAACGATGGACTCTACCGCTACGCTGAAGGCAGTGACGCGGCCGGGCCAACCATGACACGCATCGGTGTCGGCGATGATGAGCGCGCCAATCGTATTCGTGTCATCGAGGAAATGCGCGA
>JAWWBT010000007.1:0-36002 GCA_033720815.1 Gammaproteobacteria bacterium
CCACCCTCAGTGGTGAGTTCTTCGCGCTTTTCCGGCACAAGGCAGACATGCGGCGGCTTCAGGCGCTCGGCAATCGACTGCATTTCGTCAGTCACAGCCATCTCGAAATTCATCGGCACGGTGAGCATGTCGAGCAGGCGCTCGACATCGTGATCCTGGATGTGACGACGGTCTTCGCGCAGGTGGACGGTAATACCGCCGGCACCGGCTTCGATGGCGAGCTTCGCGGCTTCAACCGTGTCCGGGTACGGTGTGCCGCGCGCCTGTCGCAGGGTAGCGACATGGTCGATGTTCACACCAAGATTCAGATGATCGCTCATGATGCTTCTCCGGGGTATTTCATTCGTCGGGATTCGCACGGCCCGTGCGGCCGTACATGGCGCGCAGCACATCCCTGCTCTTCAGGCTGCGCCCGCCAAGCTGGGCGTCGATCGCGGCGCGCGTAATACGCTGCGCATCGCGAAGCACGGTATCGTCGTCGAGTTCGCCCGTGGCCATTGCCATCAGGCTGCTGCCACGCACGCACAGCGGATGTTCGACACGGTCGGCCCGACGCTCGGGCCCGCTGTGAATGTTCACGACGTACCAGGCATCCGGGCTGACGATCTCGCCGGTCGCCGGTTCCGCTGTCAGGTTCAGACCGTAACCGAGCGCATCCAGCAATCCAAGCTCGAAGCGACGCAGCGTTGCAGCGACGGATTCTTCAGCCGCCAGAGCGGCGATCGCCGTTTCATAGGCGTCAAAGATTTCCGGGTGCGGGTCCTGCGTAGCCAACAGCTTCAGGCACAGCTCATTGAGGTAGAAACCCGCCAGCGCGGCATCACGTTTCAGGTCGTAACCCGCCCCGTTCGGCTCGAGCCCGGTCATCGTGCCGAGCTCCCTGCCCGTCCATGAAACCAGCAGCGGCTGGAACGGACGCAGCAAGCCACGTGAGCGACTTTTCTGGCTCTTTACACCGCGAGCCACCGCGGCCACACGACCGTGCGCGCGCACGAAGAATTCGGCAATGCGGCTGGTGTCGCGATAGTCGTAGCTGTGCAGCAGGAACGCGGGTTGAAGCTCGATGCGTTGGCGCGCCGACATTTGCGGGATCAGTCTTCCTGGATGCCGAACTGCTTGAGCAGGCGAACATCGTCCGACCAGGAATCACGCAGCTTCACCCACAGTTGCAGGAAAACCTTCTGGCCATACCGGCCTTCCAGTTCCTCGCGGGCAAGCTTGCCGATGGTCTTGAGCATCTCGCCCTTCTTGCCGATGACGATCTTCTTCTGCCCATCGCGTTCGACCCAAATGGTCGCGGCGATGCGCAGCAGGCCATTGTCGTCTTCCATTTCGTCCACCGTGACGGTGAGCGCGTACGGCAGCTCTTCGTGCAGGCGGTTCATCAGCTTCTCGCGAATGATTTCCGCAACCTGGAAACGGTCGTCGCGGTCCGTCACCTGTTCTTCCGGGAAGAACGCAACGGTATCTTCGAGACGACCACGCAGTTCGTTCAGCAGCGCATCAAGGTTATCGGCCTTCAACGCAGAGAGCGGCACGACAGCAGAGGCGCCGACGCGTTCGGACACATCGGCAATGAACGGCAGCAGGTCATCCTTGTTGTCCATGCGGTCGACCTTGTTGACGACCAGCACCACGTTCTCGCGATCCTTGAGCTGCTGCAGGACGTTTTCGTCTTCTTCCGTCCAGCGCCCCGCCTCGATCATGAAGACTACGACGTCGACATCACCAAGTGTCTGTTGCGCGGCCTTGTTCAGCGCCTTGTTCAGTGCCTTCTTCGCGTTGAGGTGGATACCCGGCGTATCAACAAAGACAAACTGGTAACCCGGCTCATGACGCACGCCCATGATGCGATGACGCGTGGTCTGCGGTTTGTGGGTAACGATGCTGACCTTGCGGCCAACCAGTGCATTCAGCAACGTAGACTTGCCGACATTCGGTCGGCCCGTCAGCGCGATGAAGCCGGCGTGAATATCGTTGTTACCCGTTTCAGGGGCTTGGCGTTCAGCCATGCATGCTCTCCAGGAGTTTGGCGGCAGCGGCCTGTTCCGCACGGCGGCGACTGCGCCCCGTTGCGTTGGTTTCCAGGCCCAGCGAATCGACACGGCAGGAAACGACGAACTCGCGCTTGTGCGCAGGCCCGCTGGAACTTACCAGCTCGTAAATCGGCAAGACCTCGCCCCGCGACTGAAGGAATTCCTGCAGGCGGGTCTTGGGGTCCTTGAGTTCTTCGGCATCGGGAAGTGCAGCAAGGCGATCCGTGAACTGCTCGCGAACGAACCGGTCGGCCGCTTCGAATCCACCATCAATGTAGATGGCCCCGATGATGGCTTCGAACGCGTCGGCCAGTACCGAACTGCGGCGTGCCCCACCGGATTTCATTTCGCCGCCACCGAGGCGGAGAATGGTATCCAGTTCCAGCGCACCGGCCAGCTCGGCGAGCGAATCACGATTCACAAGACTCGCTCGCAAACGAGAAAGGTCGCCTTCGGCGAGGCGACCTTCACGGTGGAAGAGCACATCGGCGATGACCATGCCGAGCACGGCATCACCGAGGAATTCCAGGCGCTCATTGTTCTCGTTGCCGAAGCTGCGATGTGTCAGCGCACGCTGCAACCTGCTCTCGTCGGAGAACCGGTACCCGATACGCGACTGCAGCTCGGCCAGCGAGTTCATCAGGGTCCGGTGATCTCGACTTCGTTCTCGAACTTGACGAGGAAGAAGAGATTGCCGACGAACTTCGTCTCGGCGTTATACGCGATGCTGACCACCAGTCGGCCTTTCTCGCGACGGATCTTGAAATCCTTCGCTTCGACGCGATTGACATTGTTCACGTTCAGGCGCTTGCCAATCGTGCTGCGCAATGCCTGCGGCGTGATGGTCTGGGGTTCCTTGGTGATACCCTGCATCACGTTATTGACTGACTGGTATTCCAGGTACAGCGGCGTCAGCTTCATCGCCATGATGGCAAAGAAGCCGATGATGCCGAGCACCAGCACGTACCCCAAAAAGGTCATACCCTTCTGTTGCTTCATCAACATTGTCTTCCCCTCTTGTTCGGCCGGCGCATACGGCGTCATGGCCACGGTTGTCTACGTCGATTTTCTTCTGTTTCAGTCGATCGTGGTACCGATTCTGTCAAATTTCGGTGCTTCGCCAAAATCCCAGTTCATCCAGATGAAAAACGCGCGTCCCGCAAGGTTTTCTTCCGGCACGAAGCCCCATACGCGACTGTCGTTGGAATTGTCGCGATTGTCACCCATGACGAAATAATGGCCTTCAGGCACTTCAACACCGCCTTCCCGGGTGCGCTTGCCGGGCACCTTCAGCAATTCATGCCAGCTGTCGCCAAGGAATTCCTCGAATTTCTCTGCTGTCACGCCTGCTTCGAGCTGGATTTCCTCAAGGAAACGCTGCTCGACCGGTTCACCATTGATTGTAAGCTGCTTGTCGCGATAAATGATCCTGTCACCCGGCAGGCCGACAACACGCTTGATGTAATCGAACTTCTGGTTGACCGGGTAACGGAAAACGACCACATCGCCCCGCTCCGGCTCACCGATATCAATGACCTTGTCGTGAAGCACGGGCAGGCGGACGCCGTACTCGTACTTGTTCACGAGGATGAAATCGCCAACTTCCAGCGTCGGCAGCATGGATGACGAAGGAATACGGAAAGGCTCGGCCACGAAGGAGCGCAGCAGGAAGATCACCAGGATTACCGGGAATATCGAGCGCGCATACTCTACCGTGGTCGGTTCCTCGTCACGGCCTGCGGCGACGCGGCGCGGCGCAAACCAGAAGATGTCTGCAAGCCAGATGCCGCCGGAGATCACCGTCGCAAGGAACAGGAACAGCTCGAAATCGAAATGCACGGATCACTCCTTCTTGCTGACCTGCAGGACGGCCAGGAAGGCTTCCTGCGGGATATCGACCTTGCCGACGGACTTCATGCGCTTCTTGCCCGCCTTCTGCTTTTCCAGCAGCTTGCGCTTGCGGCTCACGTCGCCGCCGTAGCACTTGGCCGTCACGTTCTTGCGCAGCGCCTTGACGGTGCTGCGGGCGACCACCTTGTTGCCGATCGCGGCCTGGATGGCAATCTCGAACTGCTGGCGCGGGATGAGTTCCTTCATCTTGTCGACCAGCTCGCGACCACGCTGCTGCGCCATGTCACGGTGCACGATCAGTGACAGCGAATCCACGGCCTCGCCGTTGATGAGCACGTCGAGCTTCACCAGTGGCTCGGTCTGGAAATGCGAGAAATCGTAATCGAATGACGCGAAGCCGCGGCTAACCGATTTCAGGCGATCAAAGAAATCCAGGACCACTTCCGAGAGCGGCATCTGGTAGGTCATCTGCACCTGGCTACCCGAATAATGCATGCGCGTCTGTACACCACGCTTCTCGATGCACAGGTTGATGACATTACCCACCAGGTCCTGCGGCACGAGGATGTTCGCGTTGATGATCGGCTCGCGAATCTCGTGGATCTTGTTGACGGCCGGCAGGTCCGAGGGATTGTCGACCGACAGCGTCTCGCCATCGGTTGTCTCGACCTCGTAGATTACCGTCGGCGCGGTAGTGATGAGGTCGATCTCGTATTCGCGCTCGAGGCGTTCCTGCACGATTTCCATGTGCAGCATGCCGAGGAAGCCGCAGCGGAAACCGAAGCCCAGCGCACTCGAGTTTTCCGGCTCGAAATGCAGTGCGGCGTCGTTCAGTTTCAGCTTGCGCAGCGCTTCGCGCAGGTCGTCGTAATCATCGGCGTTGACCGGGAACAGGCCTGCGAACACGCGCGGCTGCACCTGCTTGAAGCCCGGCAGGCGCTTTTCGCAGGGACGGTTGGCGTGCGTGAGCGTATCGCCCACCGGGGCCCCGTCAATATCCTTGATGCCGGCCATGACGTAACCGACTTCGCCACACTTCAACGTGTCGCGCTTCTTCGCCTTCGGCTCGTAGCGGCCGAGTTCCGTCACCGGGAAGTCCTTGCCGGTGGACATGACCTTGATCTTGTCGCCCTTGCGCAATTCCCCGTTGACGATTCGCACCAGCGAGACGACACCGACGAAATTGTCGAACCAGGAATCGATGATCAGCGCCTGCAGTTCGCCTTCCGGGTCTCCCTGCGGCGGCGGCACGCGCTGCACAAGCTGCTCCAGCACTTCCTGCACGTTCTTGCCCGTCTTGGCACTGACGTGGATCGCGTCGTGCGCATCGAGCCCGATGACATCCTCGATCTCGGCCACCACCCGCTCCGGCTCGGCGGCAGGCAGGTCAATCTTGTTCAGCACGGGAATGACCTCGAGGTCCATCTCGATCGCCGTGTAGCAGTTCGCGACACTCTGCGCCTCGACACCCTGCGCCGCGTCAACCACCAGCAAGGCGCCTTCACAGGCCGCCAGCGAGCGCGAGACTTCGTAGGAGAAATCCACGTGGCCCGGCGTATCGATGAAGTTCAGCAGGTATTTCTCGCCGTCGCTTGCGGTGTATTCCAGCGAGACGCTCTGCGCCTTGATGGTAATGCCACGCTCACGCTCGAGATCCATGGAATCGAGCACCTGTTCCGCCATTTCGCGATCGGTGAGGCCGCCGCAGATCTGGATGAAGCGGTCTGCGATCGTGGACTTGCCGTGGTCGATGTGAGCGATGATCGAGAAGTTGCGAATGTGCTGCATGAATGTCCGTTGTTCTGCGAAAAATGTCCGATCGTGTCGGGAAACCGTCAATCGGGCGCGGAAAGCCCGGCATTATACCTGCCGGGACGGTCCGAAAGCACTGCCGGAGGGGTCCGAAAACGTTACAGGCGCTCAGTCTTCAAGCAGGTCCCGCAGCGCATCAGGGTCGAAGTGGCCTTCACAGACGATATCGGCGCCCGCGGCGTCGACAACAGCCAGGACCGGCACTCGCCAGTCATAGCGCTCCTTCAGCGCGGTATCGGCATCAATATCAACCGCCTGGAGCTCGCGTCCGGTCCCCTGCAGCATGGCCTCGGCGGCCTGCTGCATCTCGACGCAGAGCGGGCAGCCCTGCCTCGTGTAGAGCGTCAGCTGGCTCATCGTTGCAGGCGGATCGGCAGGAATATCGTGGTGCCGCCTCGCTGCACCAGCAACGCTACGTGACGATTCAGCGGCAACTGCTCGATGGCGGACTCGAATTCGTCCATGTCGGCAATATCGCGGCCATCGACGCTGAGGATCACGTCACCGGCACGCAGGCCCGCCTGGTAGGCAGGTCCGCCACTGACCTCCTCGACCAGCACGCCGCCACTGGGAACGCCCAGTGACGAACGTTCAGAGAACCGGAGGTCGCGGGCCACCAGGCCGAGGCGACCACCATCCGGTGAACGGGTCAGCTCGGTCACAGGCTGCGCTTCTACCGGCAGTTCACCCAGCGTGACGTCCAGTGCGGTGACCTCTCCACCACGGAGCACGGCCATCTCCACATCGCTGCCGGCGGCCTTGCCGCCGACCAGTGGCGGCAACTCGTCGGCGGCGTACACCGCCGAATCGCCGAACTGGAGGATGATGTCACCGACCTTCACGCCCGCTGCTGCTGCAGGACTCTCTGGCAGCACGGCTCGCACCAGCGCCCCTTCCGGACGTGGCATGCCGAAGGATTCCGCCAACTCGCGAGTGACGTCCTGGATATCCACGCCCAGCCAGCCGCGGCTGACGCGACCCTCGCTACGCAACTGGTCTGCCACGTCGATGGCAAGGTCGATGGGGATGGCGAATGACACGCCCATGAAACCGCCGGTCTCGCTGTAGATCTGCGAATTGATGCCGACCACTTCACCGTCGAGGTTGAACAGCGGCCCACCCGAATTGCCCGGGTTGATGGCCACATCGGTCTGGATGAACGGCACGTAGACTTCTTCGCCCACGCGGCGCCCCTTGGCGCTGACAATGCCGCTGGTCACGGAATAATCGAAACCGAAGGGCGAACCGATCGCCATCACCCACTCGCCTACCTTCAGCGCATCGGCATCACCGAGCGTGGCAACAGGCAGCTCGTCAGCGTCGATATCCAGCAGAGCAAGGTCGCTGGCCGGGTCGACACCCACAACCCTGGCACGGACCTGGCGACGATCAGCCAGCTTGACGATGATTTCTTCGGCGCCACGGATCACGTGGTAATTCGTGAGGATTTCACCTTCGGCGGAAATGATGACGCCGGAACCCAGTGAACTGGATTCGAAATTCTCCGGCACGACTTCCTCGCGCTCGCCATTGAAGAAACGATCAAAGAGTTCGTCGTAGGGGTGGCCCTCCGGCAGCTCGGGCGATGATTCCGCAGTACGCTGCACGCTTCGGGTAGTGGAGATATTGACGACGGTAGGGCTGGACCGCTCGGCCAGCGCAGAGAAATCGGGAAGACCGGCGATACGGCTTTCGGCGTCAGCGGCCAGCACCTGGCCCGCAGCAATGGCGAGCAGGCTGGCGACAATACCGATCATGTACTTGCTGGCTGCGCGGATCATCCTGTCCTTCAAACCCCGTTCGACCTTTCTCGAAAGCCGTTGAATGGAAAGGCCTTATTGTCGGGCGTCGAGCCCGCCGGGGCAAGGCCGTATCAGTTCGAGGGACAAGGCTCGCCGGGTTCCAGGCGTCGCAGCATCACCGGCTGGTAGCGATGGCCACGGCCACCCTGCCCCGACCAGTACCGCGCGAGGGCGAAACCGGCCACAAGGCCGGACGCGGATCCCAGCAGTGCGGGCAGGTCACCACCAATCCAGTCTCCTGCAATGGCACCGACCAGCAGCAAGGCCAGCGGCAGTCCATACATCAGGAATGCCGCGTTCTGCACGGCAACCGGTTCAAGCCCGACCATGACCCAATCGTCGGGCGCGACGGGCTCGGTAACATTGACGGGAATTTCCTGCAGGCGATCGCCCAGCAGGCGAGAGAATATTCCGCCGCCGCAACCACGGCCCTCGGCACATCGCTGGCATCCGGCCTGGCTTTCGCAACGCAACCACGCGACGCCGTCGGCGACGCGCAGCACTTTCGCTCGTTCCTGGATCATGGCAGGCGGGGAGATCAGTTACTGGCGAGCCGGACGGCTTCACCAATAGCGGTGACGGTAGCTTCCGGGACTTCACCGACCACAGTGACGTGGTGGGTATCACGACGGATGCCGAATGCATTGACGGCACCCAGCTTCGAGAGTCCCGCGAGCGTCGGACGATCCTTGCTGACCGGTTCGGCAAACACGGACACGGAGGAAAGGCCATCCGACAACACAACGTGATAGGAACGGCCATCGCCCTCGCCTTCCGCCTCGGCACGCTTGATGCCAAATCCGGCCGGCAGGCCGTTGAAGCTGACCGGGATATCCGACCTGTTGCGCGAGTGCGCTTCCGTTTCCTGCACCAGCCATTCGAAGCCTTCGCCCGAAATCGTCGGGTCCAGGTCTTCATCCGGGATGTCCACGCCGATTTCGATCTCCGTGAAGATCATCTTCTCGATTGGCTGGCCCTGGTCGTTGACCAGTTCCGAGCGCAACGGCAATGCCGTCTCGTCATCGAGCCAGAGACGATAGCCATAGCGGTAACCGTCACGGGGATTGATGGCAATCAGCTGTGCCTTGCGACCGGCAATGCGGCTGATGCCCTGCAATTCGAAGGCGTAATGTTCGTCGTACTGCGCCGCGTTCAGCGGTACGCCCTTGGTCAGCGTGCCGGCATCGTGGCGCTTCTCGACGAGCACGGCCCGATCATCCGGCAGGAAACATTTCACGGTGTCGTCGTCGCGAACCACCTCGCGCGCGGAACCGTTCAGTGAAACCAGTCGTTCGCGCGTGCCATCCTCATCGACACGGTGGATCACCAGCATGGTGTCCGCCTCGTCGTGATGGATATACACGAAGGTGCCACGGTAATTCACGCTACCCAGCGCAGTATTCATCTGCTCAAGCCAGGCAGCCGGGTCCTTGCCGAACCAGGCAGCAGCCGGGGTCGCTACGGGCAACAGCAGGAGCCCGAGCACCAGGCCCAGGCTCCAGCGATTGTTCAGGAAGGAATCAGAACTGTGGGTCATTCGGGAGCGTTCCACCGTTGCTGTTACGCGGGGTGTCGGCATCCTCGGCCACCGGGCGCGAGTCCTGGGCGGCGATCTGCACGTAAGGCATCACGCCACGCAGGCGCGAATTGCCGGCGTGCTCGTTGTGATTCATCAGGTAGCTGCGCAACTGGTTCTGCAGCTCGGGCGAACGAACGTTGGAGAAGTCCACCTGGCGGGCCGGCAACACCGGGTTGCTCGCGACACTGGCGGCGTTCGGCACGATTTCGGCCGGGGCGTTACCCGCCGGCACACCGGCCGGACCCTGCAGGGTGACGATGGCCAGCATTGCCACAGAAGCGGCGACGGCAAGACCGGCAACCGGACGGGCCAGCTGTACCACCTTGCGCGGCATCGCGGCGGACGAATGATCACGCTCGAGCTCGGCAGGGTCGATCCCTTCAATGGCTGACATGACGCCGGCGGCAAAATCACGGCGCTGCGCCGGCAAGCTGCCCCGCAGGGCCTCACCGATCAGTTCGTGGCGACCGATGGTCGCACGCAGTTCCGCATCGCGCTCGATACGCGCAAGAAACAACGGTGCTTCTGCGTCATGCAGCTCACCGTCGATGAATGCCGATGCCTGTTCGAGGATCTTGTTACTCATGTTGTCGCCTCGTTGTGTCCACTACCTGCGTAGCCCTGCCGGCACTCCGCCGGCTCATAAGGAAGCCGGATTCCGACTTCAACAAATTCGGTGAGACCGCAGTCTCTTTCTCAATCGAGCAAGGGCGCAAGGCTGCTGCCTATCTGCTCTCTCGCCCTGAAGATCCTTGACCGCACGGTACCGACCGGGCAGTCCATCGCTTCCGCGATTTCCTCGTAACTCAGGCCTTCAAGCTCGCGGAGGATGATGGCCGTCTTCAATTCTTCGGGCAATCCCTGGATTGCCTTCTCCACCGTTCGCTGGATCTCGTCGGTCAACAACATGCCTTCCGGTGTATCCACGGAACTCAGCCGTGCGTGCATGTCGTACTGTTCCGGGTCCTGCAGGTCCAGCTGCTGGTCCACCGGGCGACGTCCTTCGCTGACCAGGTGGTTCTTCGCGGTGTTGATCGCGATGCGGTACAGCCAGGTATAGAACGCGCTGTCTCCACGGAACCGGGGCAGCGCACGGTAGGCCTTGATGAAGGTCTCCTGCGCAACGTCCATCGCTTCCGCAGGCTCGCGGACATAGCGGCTGATGAGATTGATGATCTTGTGCTGGTACTTCTGCACGAGAACATCAAACGCCGCCTTGTCACCCTGCTGCACCTTCTCGACAAGCTGCTGGTCAGCCTTCCTGGACATCAGGCGAGGCTCCAGTCGCTCGGCGCGATGCTGGCCGCTGTGTTCATAGACACGTGAATCCCTGAAGAGTTCGCGAAAAGCCCCGAAGAGTTCGCAAAAAACGATGAAATCCGGTAATTTTCCGGTCCCCTGCCGCAAATATCGCGTTTGCGGCGCCATTGTAGCAACCGCCCCTGACTGGTGCCATGCAACAACATCCTCAGACAGATGTACTCATCATTGGTTCCGGTGCTGCCGGCCTGACCGTCGCACTGCAACTGCCGCAATCACTGCGAATCACGGTGATTTCCAAGCGTGCGCTCGCCGATGGCTCCACGGCATGGGCACAGGGCGGTGTTTCTGCCGTGCTGGACGAAGCCGATTCGCTGGACTCGCACGTCGCAGACACGCTCGATGCAGGTGCCGGCCTGTGCGACGAAAAGGCGGTGCGGCACATTGTCGAGCGCGGCCCGGACCTCATCCGCTGGCTGATCGAGCAGGGCGTGGCATTCACGCGTGCCGAGGACGGCCAGAACTACCACCTGACCCGCGAAGGCGGTCACAGCCATCGCCGCGTCATCCATGCCTCGGACGCTACCGGCAAGGCCATCCAGGAAGCGCTTGAAGCGCGTGTTCGTGAAGCCGGCAACATCGAGGTACTCGAAGATCACCTCGCGGTCGACCTCATCACGGCGAGCAAGCTCGGCATTGGGGATGAACGTGTGCTTGGTGCCTACCTGCTCGACCAGCGTAGCGGCAATGTCATCACGCAGCCGGCACGAAGGGTCGTGATCGCCACCGGTGGTGCAAGCAAGGCCTATCTCTATACCTCGAATCCTGATGGCGCGACGGGCGATGGCATCGCGATGGCGTGGCGCGCCGGCTGCCGCGTGGCAAACCTGGAATTCATGCAGTTCCACCCGACCTGCCTCTACCACCCGAAGGCGAAGTCGTTCCTGCTCTCGGAAGCCATGCGCGGCGAAGGTGCGTTATTGAAGCTGCCCGACGGTACCCGCTTCATGCCGGAATTCGATCCGCGTGCCGAACTGGCGCCACGCGATATCGTGGCCCGCGCAATCGACCACGAAATGAAGCGCCTGGGTGAGGACCACGTGTTGCTCGATATCTCGCAGCAGCCGGCGGATTTCATCCGCGAGCACTTCCCCACCATTCACCGGCGCTGCCTGGATTTCGGTTTCGACATCACCCGCGAGCCCATCCCGGTCGTGCCGGCGGCGCATTACACCTGCGGCGGCGTGATCACCGACCTCGAAGGTCGCTCCGACCTGCCTGGCCTCTACTGTGTCGGTGAAGCCGCACACACCGGCCTGCATGGTGCGAACCGCATGGCGTCCAATTCGCTGCTGGAATGCCTGGTGCTGGGCGCAGCCGCGGCACAGAGCATCACCGCAGAAGAGCAATTGCCGGACCTGCCGGCTACCCTGCCGCCCTGGGACGAAAGCCGCGTGACCGACTCCGACGAGGAAGTCGTGGTGTCGCATAACTGGGATGAGTTGCGTCGCTTCATGTGGGACTACGTCGGCATCGTGCGCACCGACAAGCGACTCGCGCGAGCGCAGCATCGTGTTGATCTCCTGAAGAGCGAAATCGCGGAGTACTACACGAACTTCCGCATCAACGGCGACCTGATCGAGTTGCGCAACCTGACGACCGTCGCCGAACTGATCGTGCGTTCGGCGCAGGCACGCAAGGAATCCCGTGGCCTGCATTACACGCTGGATTACCCGGAACCCGACACGAAGAACCCACCGCGGAATACCATTCTCGTTCCGGAGCGTTACGCCGGCAGCGCGCAACCTGTCCGCTGGTAATCACCGCGACCACAGTTCCGCGGCCGGGGTCCACCGCAAGCGCACAGCCAGGCGACGCCGCGGCCCGGCGGCGGTATTCCACGGCGTTGCCAGAATGCCGATGCGACGCAGCCTGCCATTGAACTGTCCTTGCAGGGTGCCAGCGACGAGGCATGCCGCATGAAGCATCCCCGGCCTCCAGCCAGCATCGATGCGGGTTTCATCAACCAGGACGAGCACCCACCTGCCATCAGCATGCCCGACGAGTCGACGCACCTGCGTCGGCACGCGCAACAATGCTGCGTCGATGGCTCGACGCAGCAGGACGAGGCTTGCGAATATTGCCAGGTCGTCGAGTACGGGCTCGGTACGAAAAACGGCCAGCGCTAAGACGCTGGCCGTGACAATTACAAGCGCGATCCAGCCATGGGCTGGCGCCGGATGAAACTCAAGACTGCAGGGCGGATATGAGCCTGGCGATGACACGTTTCTGGATTTCGTCTTCGGGTTCGTCACGACCCATGACGTAGTACCAGAGAACCGGGTCATCGAGATTCAGGATTTCCCGGAATGCTGCGCGCTCATCCTCATCCGCACTCGGGTAATCATGCTCGAGGTAATGCTCCAGCAATACATCCAGCTCCTTCATGCCGCGACGGCAGAGCCATTTCAGGCGGGCTTCTTCACTCACTGGACATTCCTCTTGTTGGCGTATTCTCAAGCGCGGTCTTCACGCGCGAATTTTCGTCGAAGGCAAGGCGCAATGAAAATGTCGACGCGCAGCGGTGGAAATCAGACGCGCAATGCGCGAGTGGATTTTTCGCCAAGACGCGGCGCGGCCCCCCGATAAAGCGCAGCTTACACGGCAGTACGTGCGAATTGCGAGGTGGGCCGCAACAAAGTATTGGCGGAAAAGACGCCGCGCGTGAATCAGACCTTGCGCTTGACCATCATCTTCTTGATTTCCGCGATAGCCTTCGCCGGATTCAGGTCCTTCGGGCAGGCATTCGTGCAGTTCATGATGGTGTGGCAACGATACAGCTTGAACGGATCTTCCAGCTGGTCGAGGCGCTCACCCGTCGCTTCGTCGCGCGAGTCGACGATCCAGCGGTAGGCCTGCAGCAAGGCCGCCGGGCCAAGGTAACGATCACCGTTCCACCAGTAGCTCGGGCAGGAGGTCGAGCAGCAGGCACACATGATGCAGGCAGACGGCGTGTTGATCTTCTCCTGGTCATCCTTCGACTGGATGCGTTCCTTGTCCGGCGGTGCCGGCGTGTCGGTCTTCATCCACGGTTCGACCGCGGCGTACTGCGCGTAGAAGTTGCTCAGGTCGCCGACCAGGTCCTTCACGACCGGCAGGTGCGGCAGCGGGTAGATCTTCACCTCGCCCTTCACGTCCTCGATGGCCTTGGTGCACGCGAGCGTGTTTTCACCATCGATGTTCATCGCGCAGGAACCGCAAATGCCTTCGCGGCAGGAGCGACGGAAGGTCAGCGACGGATCGATCTCGTTCTTGATGTAGATGATCGCATCGAGAATCATCGGGCCGCAGCTGTCCAGGTCGATCTCGTAGATATCCGTGCGCGGATTCTCGCCGCTGTCCGGATCGTAGCGATAGACCTTGAACGACTTGACGTTCTTCGCACCCTCGGGCGCCTTGAAGACCTTGCCGTCCTTCTTGATTTTCGAATTCTTCGGCAGCGCAAATTCAGCCATTGCCATTACCTCTGAAAGGTTTCATTTTCAAAATTCTTCGTCACACCCGAGCCTGAGGATATTTGTTCGATGACAAGGCGCGGTGCATCTCGAGGCACGGAGTTACCGTGATTGGTAATGAGTACCGAGAGATGTGCAGCAACGCCGTCATCGGACAAATAGACCTGGCTCAGTATGTACGTGCTTTCGGCGGCACTACATCGACTTCGTCGGTCATGGTTTCCATGATGACCGGACGGTAGTCGAGCGTGACGTTGCCATCCGAATCACACCAGGAGAGGGTGTGCTTCATCCAGTTTTCGTCGTCGCGATCCGGGTAATCCTCGTGCGCGTGTGCACCGCGGGATTCCTTGCGGTTCTGCGCGGAAGTCAGCGTGACGGTGGCCTGCGACAGGAGGTTCTCGAGTTCGAGCGTTTCGAGCAGGTCGGTGTTCCAGACCATGCCGCGATCGCTGACCTTCACCTGCTGGAACGACTTGTAGGTCTTGTCCAGCTTCTCCATGCCTTCCTTCATCACCTCGTCGGTACGGAACACGGCAGCGTGTTCCTGCATGGTCTTCTGCATCTCGAGACGGATATCCGCCGTCGGACGATCACCATCAGAATTGCGCAGCTTGTCGAGGCGCTTCAGCGTTGCATCGCCTGCATCCGACGGCAACGGCTTCTGCGATGCACCCGGCGTGAGGATTTCGGCGCAGTGCTTCGCAGCGGCGCGACCGAACACGACCAGGTCGAGCAGCGAGTTCGAACCGAGACGGTTTGCACCATGCACCGACACGCAGGCTGCTTCGCCCACGGCCATCAGGCCCTTCACGACGCTGTTGGCTTCGCCATCGCGCTTGGTAACGACTTCACCCGTGTACAGCGCCGGGATACCACCCATGTTGTAGTGAACGGTCGGCAACACCGGGATCGGCTCCTTGGTCACGTCGACACCGGCGAAAATCTTCGCGGTTTCGGCAATACCCGGGAGGCGTTCGTTGATGACGTCGGCACCGAGGTGCTCGAGATGCAGGTGGGTGTGATCCTTGTTCGGACCGACGCCGCGCCCTTCGCGGATTTCAATCGTCTCGGAACGCGAGACGACGTCGCGCGAGGCAAGGTCCTTCGCGTTCGGTGCGTAACGCTCCATGAAGCGTTCGCCTTCCGAGTTGGTGAGGTAACCGCCCTCGCCGCGCACGCCCTCGGTAATGAGGCAGCCTGCGCCGTAGATGCCGGTCGGATGGAACTGCACAAATTCCATGTCCTGCAGCGGCAGGCCGGCGCGCAGCACCATTGCGTTGCCGTCACCGGTGCAGGTGTGCGCGGAGGTGCAGGAGAAATAGGCTCGGCCGTAACCGCCGGTCGCGAGGATCACCATCTGCGCGCGGAAGCGATGGATGGTTCCATCTGCAAGGTTCCATGCGATAACGCCACGGCATTCGCCGTCTTCCATGATCAGGTCCAGCGCGAAATACTCGATGAAGAATTCCGCCTGGTGCTTTAGCGACTGCTGGTACAGCGTGTGCAGGATCGCGTGACCGGTGCGGTCCGCCGCGGCACAGGTGCGCTGCGCAGTGCCTTCACCGAAACGCGTCGTCATGCCGCCGAACGGGCGCTGGTAGATCTTGCCCTCTTCCGTACGCGAAAACGGCACGCCGTAGTGTTCCAGCTCGATGACCGCCTGCGGCGCTTCCTTGCAGAGGTATTCGATGGCGTTCTGGTCGCCCAGCCAGTCCGACCCCTTCACGGTGTCGTACATGTGCCAGCGCCAGTCGTCTTCGCCCATGTTGCCGAGGGCCGCGGAAATACCGCCCTGCGCGGCAACCGTGTGAGAACGCGTCGGGAAGACCTTGGTGATGTTCGCGGTCTTGAATCCTTCTTCCACGAGGCCGGTGGTGGCACGCAGGCCTGCACCGCCAGCGCCGACGACTACGGCGTCGTAGGTATGGTCAATGATCTTGTAGTCAGAGGTGGACATTGATCAGCCTCCAAAGGCGACACGCAGCACGGCGATGACCACGCCGACTGCCATGAGAAGGTAGGCGAAACGGATCAGCAGGATGCTGCCGAACTTCAGCCATTCGGAATGCACGTAATCCTCGATGACGACCTGCAGGCCCAGCGCAGAGTGCAGCAGCAGCGTCGGCACCAGGATGACCAGCAGGGTCGAACCCAGCAGGCTGCCCATCCAGGCCTGGACGTCAGCCTGCGACGCGCCGGCAAGGCTCACGATGGAATACACGAACCACAATGCCAGCGGGATCATGATCAGCGCAGTCAGGCGCTGCAGCCACCAGTGACCCGAGCCCTCACCCGCGGCGCCGAGGTAGGAAACGTTCTTGCGGTGCGACCGCTTCGGATGCCAGCCACGCATGCTCATGCTGCACCTCCCATAACGACCGGGTACCAGACAACCACCGTCATCACCACGGCGAATGCCACGGCCAGCCAGCCGGTGGTGCGGTAAGTCGCCTTCTCGAAACCCTTGCCGATATCCCAGAAGAGATGGCGAACGCCGTTGGCAAGGTGGTAGAAGAATGCCAGCGTCCAGCCGAACAGCAGGAGCTGTGCAATCGGGTGCGCCAGCAGGTCGGAAACGTAGGAGAAGTAATCGCCTTCGGTCGCGGCGGCAATCAGGAACCAGGTCAGGACCAGCGTGCCAAGCGACAGGAAGGCGCCGGAGGCGCGGTGCATGATCGAGGTGAACATGCTGATTCGCCACCTGTAGACCTGCAGGTGTGGCGACAATGGCCGTTCGGTAGTGGACATGGCGCGTTCCTCTATACGTTGTTCGTCAACGGAATTTTGATCACCCGGAAGGACCACGGCATCAGCATGGCCCGGCACCCGTCAGGTGGCGCTGTCAGAAGTCGATGCAGCGTCCGTTCTTTTCCCAGTCGCCGTAACGAACCGGTTCCGGCCCTTCGCGGCCACCGATTTCCTTCGGCAGGCTCGTTTCGCCGTTGGCGCTTGCAGGCTTGTAGACCTGCGGCCCGACCGGGGACGCGGAACTGTCCTGGGCCTGCGTGTCGCCGACCTTGTCGTTTCGACCCGTATTTTCAGGATTCTGGGACATGCTAGGGAAGGTGCTTGAGTGAACGCCCATTATCGCCAATGCGGGCTTTTCCCGCAATGCACCCGGCTATTCCATTTCCGGACACTTGAAAACTGACGCGAGCCGCCCAATTCCCTATCATCAGACCCGAATTCACCTGGAAAACGCGCCTTGCGCGAGGAAATCCTGCTCACCATGTCCCATGTCCCGCAAAAAATCACCGAATTCATCCCATCCAGTGCCGAAGTCGCACACGCCAGCCGCCTCGCCGCGTTCAAGGTAAGCGGCGCCGACAGGGAGACTTTCCTGCAGGGGCAGCTTTCCAATGATGTCACGGCACTGGACGATGGCAGCGCGCAGCTGACGAGCTACTCGAACCCGAAGGGCCGCGTCTTCGCGATCATGCGCCTTGCGCGCATTGGCGATGACTGGTGGCTGCTGCTGGATGACTCGGTTGCCGACAAGGTAATGCAGCGGCTGAAGATGTTCGTGCTGCGCTCCGATGTGAAATTCGACCGCGACGAGGATTTCGCCTCGGCTGTCATCGTCGGCAGCGGCGCAGGTAATGTAGAGCTGGAAGCCGGCCTCGCCCGCCTGGATATGCCGGGCGACATGCCCCGCGTGGAAATCTTCGGTGCCCGGGCTTCACTACCCGCCGCCACTGCCGATGAAAAGGCACTGCGCCGCTGGGACACGCTTTCCGGCCTGCTGCAGGTCGACGAGGCGCAAACCGAGCAGCATGTCGCGCAGATGCTGAACCTCGACCGCCTGGGCGCGATCCATTTCAAGAAGGGGTGCTACGCGGGCCAGGAAATCATTGCGCGCATGCACTACCTCGGCAAGCTGAAGCAGCGCGCCCTGCCCTGTGCCGCTTCTGCTGGCTCGGTCGGCGATACGATCATCGATGGTGATGGCAAGAAGGTCGGCGAGATCCTGCAGAGCAGCGACATTACTGACGGGAGGCTGCATCTCGCGATGCTGAAACTTGCCGCCATCGACAACGAACTGGTGCTGGAAAGCGGCGAGGCAGTGACGTTACTCGACACGGGCCTGGGACACGTCGGCGAATCTACCGACGCCAGTTGAGTCAGAGACCGAGTTGCGCCTCGACGCGCGATAGCCAGGCACGAACCGCAGCAAATTCCTCGAGGCTGACGCCACCCTCTTCGGCCATCGCGGTGTAGGGATACAACGCGATGTCCGCAATGCTGAACGCATCCCCTGCGATCCAGTCGCGCGTCGCAAGTTCGCCATCCATCAAGACCAGGGCTGCCTTGCCTTTTTCCTGCAAGGTCGGCAGTTCATCGCGGCGTTCATGATTGTTCGGCAGGAATTTATTGATGAATCGCGCGACAGCCACATAAGGTTCGTGCGAATACTGCTCGAAAAACATCCATTGCAGGACCTTTGCGCGCGCGAAGGCATCCTTCGGTAACAACTCACTATCCTCGGCGAGATAGCAGAGAATCGCGTTCGATTCAGCCAGCGTGCGGCCGTCATCAAGTTCCAGCGTTGGCGTCTTGCCGTGCGGGTTCAACTTGCGGAATTCAGGCGTGCGCGCAGCACCGGAAAAGATATCGACGTCGACCCACTCGTAATGGATTGCCAGGTGGTCGCACAGGTACTTCACCTTCAGGCAATTGCCCGATTCGATATTGCCGTGAATGCGCATGACAACCCTCCTGTCCATAACGAAAAACGCCGACCTGGCGGTCGGCGTTTCATTCAGTCTTCCTGCTCGATGCGACGGCGCATTGCCGGGAACAGCAATACATCGCGTATCGATGGCGAGTCGGTGAACAGCATCACCAGTCGGTCGATACCAATACCTTCGCCTGCCGTCGGCGGCATGCCGTATTCCAGCGCGGTAACGTAGTCCTCGTCGTAGAACATCGCCTCGTCGTCACCGGCATCCTTGCTCGCAACCTGTTCGCGGAAACGTTCAGCCTGGTCTTCGGCATCGTTCAGCTCGGAGAAGCCATTCGCAATCTCGCGGCCACCGACGAAGAATTCGAAACGCTCGGTGACCGAAGGATCATCATCCTTGCGGCGCGAAAGTGGTGACACTTCCGTCGGGTACTCGGTAATGAATGTCGGCTGCTTGAGTTCATGTTCGGCGGTTTTCTCGAAGATCTCGATCAGCAGCTTGCCGGCACCATACTGGTCCTTCACTTCGATGCCGAGATCCTTCGCAATACCTGCGAGGTAATCGCGATCATCGAGCCTGCTCTCGTCGATCCCGGAATTGTGCTTCAGCACCGCTTCCTTGACGGTAAGGCGCTCGAACGGCTTTTCGAAGTCATATTCTTCGTCGCCGTACCTGACGATGCCGGTGCCGGTAAGGCCTTCGGCAATACCGCGCATCATCTGCTCGGTCAGCTGCATCAGGTCGTTGTAATCCGCATACGCCCAGTAGAATTCCAGCATGGTGAATTCCGGGTTATGGCGCGTTGATACACCCTCGTTACGGAAATTGCGGTTGATCTCGTAGACCTTCTCGAAGCCACCGACCACCAGTCGCTTCAGGTAAAGCTCCGGCGCGATGCGCAGGTAAAGTTCTGCATCCAGCGCATTGTGATGCGTGACGAACGGGCGTGCGTTAGCGCCACCCGGAATCGGCTGCATCATCGGCGTCTCGACTTCCATGAAGCCCGAGGTGTTCATGAATTCACGAATGAAGTTCACGATGCGCGTGCGCTTGCGAAAGACATCGCGTGCCTTGTCGTTGACGATGAGGTCAACGTAGCGCTGGCGGTAACGCTGCTCCTGGTCGGTGAGACCGTGATATTTGTCCGGCAACGGGCGCAGTGATTTCGTCAGGAGGCGGATCTCGGTCGCGGCAACGGAAAGCTCGCCGGTCTTTGTCTTGAAGACCTTGCCCTTTGCACCAACGATGTCGCCGATGTCCCAACCCTTGAAGGCCTGGTAAGCACCTTCCGGCAGTTCATCGCGACGCAGGAATACCTGGATGCGACCGGTCGGGTCCTGCAACTGGATGAAGCTCGCCTTGCCCATCACGCGTTTCGCCATCATGCGACCGGCGACCGACACTTCCATATCCTCG
Source organism: Gammaproteobacteria bacterium (assembly GCA_033720815.1). Classification (GTDB taxonomy): domain Bacteria; phylum Pseudomonadota; class Gammaproteobacteria; order Natronospirales; family JAJUFS01; genus JAWWBS01. The sequence continues at coordinate 19,957 of JAWWBT010000007.1, forward strand.
GCTTCAAGGAAGTCGTTCTCCTTGTCGCCATACATGCCGTGCAGGTGCTCGGCGAAGGCGTCGCGACGGAAATCGTTCGGGAAGGCAATGCCCTCTTCGCGCAGCGCCTGCAGTTTCTGGCGGCGCTCGGCGACGAGCTTGTTCTCTTCCTCGCGACGTTCCGCGGCGGTCTTCTTTACTTCATCCTGGCTCACTGGCCTGTCTCCGTCTTTCACTGTCTTCAGAGGCCCTGCTTCAGGCTCTCTTCGATGAACTGGTTGAGGTCACCATCCAGCACGCCCTGCGTGTTACCGACTTCAACGCCGGTACGCAGGTCCTTGATGCGCGACTGGTCGAGCACGTAGGAGCGGATCTGGCTGCCCCAGCCGATATCCGACTTCGATTCCTCGACCTTTTCCTGCTCGGCACGACGATTCTGCATTTCCAGCTCGTACAGCTTCGCCTTCAGCTGCTTCATCGCCGAGGCCTTGTTCTTGTGCTGCGAGCGATCGTTCTGGCAGGCAACGACAATACCGGTCGGGTTATGCGTGATACGCACGGCGGAGTCGGTACGGTTGACGTGCTGGCCACCCGCACCGGATGCACGGTAGGTATCGATGCGCAGGTCGGCCGGGTTGATCTCGACCTCGAAGGAATCGTCGATTTCCGGTGAAACGAATACCGACGCGAACGAGGTGTGGCGGCGATTGCCGGAATCGAATGGCGACTTGCGCACCAGGCGATGCACTCCGGTTTCGGTGCGCAACCAGCCGAAGGCATACTCGCCACCGAAGCGCACGGTCGCGCTCTTGATACCCGCAACCTCGCCTTCCGACAATTCCATGATCTCGGTGTTGAAGCCCATCTTCTCGCCCCAGCGCAGGTACATGCGCAGCAGCATGTTGGCCCAGTCCTGGGCCTCGGTGCCACCGGAACCCGCCTGGATGTCGACGAAGGCGTTGGACTCGTCCATCTCGCCGGAGAACATGCGACGGAATTCGAGCTTCTCGACGATCTTTTCATGCGCGTCGAGGTCGGCCTCGATTTCCTTCAGTGTCGCCTCGTCCTCTTCCATTTCGACCAGGTCCAGCAATTCGCCGGCATCGTCCAGCGTCTGGCCCAGCTTCGAGAGGTTGGTCACGATTTCATCGAGGCGCGCGCGCTCCTTGCCGAGTTCCTGGGCGTACTCGGGCTTGTTCCAGACATCGGGGTCTTCGAGCTCGCGCGTTACTTCTTCGAGGCGGTCCTTCTTCTCATCGAAGTCAAAGGTACCCCCTCAGGCCTTCAACACGGCCTTGCAGGTCAGAAATGCGGTTGCGGACGGGATTGATTTCCATGGTGACTCGCTATGGGTGAATTCGGTGGCCGCCATCGTCGCGGATATGGCGGCGACAAAGCGCAGTATCTTACACCATCAATGGCCCTGCTCGCAGGGGCCGGAGAGCGATTCGCGGCGCTTCAGGCTGCCTCGATGTGCTCGATGACCAGCTGCGCCGAGCGCATGCCGCGAAATTCGTTCACGTCCAGGCGATACACCGCGCGGACGCGCCCCTCTCCCGGCGGCAGTTCGGCGCCGTCCTCGTTGAAGGCAATCGCATCCAGCTGGCGACCATCGCCCGGGACCCGAAGCCGCAGCTTGAGGTGCTTCTCCCCGACGATCCTTCGCGTGACGATTTCGAATTCCCCGTCGAACTGCGGCTCCGGAAAGCCTTGCCCCCACGGTCCACCATCGCGCAGCAGCTCCGCCGCATCCAGCGACAGCCAGTCCGGTTCGAGTTCGCCATCGGATTGCAGCACGCCGCGCAGCGCATCGGCATCCACCCAGCGCGCAATCTCGTCATTCAGCGCCTGCTCGAAATCGCCCAGCCTTGCCGCCGGCAGGCTGAGGCCCGCCGCCATCGCATGACCACCGAATTTCGTGACCAGGCCGGGATGTCGTGTCGCGACGGCATCGAGCACATCGCGCATGTGCACGCCCGGAACGCTGCGCGCCGAGCCTTTCAGCGTCTCGCCACCCTCTTCCGGCGCGAAGGCAATGACAGGCCGGTGGTAACGCTCCTTGATGCGCGAGGCGACCAGGCCAACAACACCCTGGTGCCAGTGCGTATCGTGCAGGCACAGCGCCAACGGCAGTTCATTGCCGTCGAGGTGAATATCGTCGATTGCACGCAAGGCCTCTTCCTGCATTCCGGCCTCGATATCGCGCCGCGCGCGATTCAGTTCATCCAGCTGTCGAGCCAGCGCCAGCGCCCGTGAGTAGTCATCGGCCAGCAGGCACTCGATACCGATCGACATGTCCTCGAGCCGGCCCGCCGCATTCAGCCGCGGACCCACCGCGAAACCGAGGTCGGTAGCCGTGACACTGGCCTGCGTGCGACCCGCGACTTCCAGTAACGCGCGAATACCCGGTCGGCAGGCATTGCCACGGATGCGCAGCAGGCCGTGATGCACCAGGCGGCGATTGTTTGCATCCAGCGGCACGACGTCAGCAACCGTCCCCAGTGCGACGAGGTCCAGCAGGCTGGCCAGGTTGGGCGCATCGTCCATGCCGTTCTCCCGCAACTGCGCGCGCAGGGCCAGCAGCACGTAGAACATCACGCCGACACCGGCGAGTGATTTCGACGGGAAATCGCAACCGGGCTGGTTCGGATTGACGATGACATCGGCATCCGGCAGTTCAGCACCGGCCAGGTGATGGTCGGTGACCAGCACCCTGATGCCGGCAGCCTTTGCAGCCGCCACACCTGCAATACTGGATATGCCGTTGTCGACAGTGATGATGAGATCGGGTTGGCGTTCACGCGCAAGCCCGACGATTTCCGGCGTAAGCCCGTAACCGTAGGTGAATCGATCCGGCACCAGGTAATCGACATGGGTCGCGCCAAGGGCCTTTAGGCCAAGAATGCCGAGCGCTGACGAGGTTGCGCCATCCGCATCGAAATCGCCGACAATCAGGATGCGCTGGTCGAGATGCCTTTCCAGTAGCGTCGCCGCTGCGTCGATATTGGCTAACGCGGTTGGCGGAATCAGCTGCTGCAGGGCGTAATCCAGCTCGGCGGCATCTTTCACCTGCCGCGCGGCATACAGCCGACGAAGCAACGGATGAATGTCGGCCGGCAGGTCGAGATCCGGAATGTCACGGCGTCGGATTTCCATTACAGGCTTTCCTCGTCGTTACGGCTTTCTGCAGAGGTTGCTGCCGGCTTGCTGCGCCAGCCACGCCAGAATTTCTTCAGGTCGCCCCTTGCGAGCCGGTGCTGCCGGCCATCACCCGGATACAGTCGAATTTCGTCCACGCTGCCTTCACGCAGGCGCTGCAGCGCCGGCTCCAGCCAACGTGTTACCGCTTCGTCACGCAGGGTGCGCCAGCGCTCGAAGCGCTCTGCATCCAGCGCATCGCTCACCGTGGCATCGACAACGAAGCAGTTGTCGCTCGCAGGCAGCTCGGTCGAGTGTGGCGCAGACAGCCAGTTCGCAAACCCGGCGGCGATATCCAGCCTTCCCGGTCGACCCGCGAAACCGGATTGTCGCAGGGATTCCGGCGGCGACTCGGGTAATTCGCCCTCGCCCCACAGCCAGACGCCATTCACCGGCGGCTGTCCCTGGATTTCGCGTTCGTGGTTCGCCGCGGCCGCGTGCAGGGCCATCTGCATTTCGTTCATCCATGCGTGGACCCGTGTCGCGTCCGCGCCTTGCGGCAGGTTCGGGCGTACCGAACAACCGATGGCGTCGTGCAACGGCACCGTATTGATATCGAGATGGCCAGCATCCAGGAACCAGGAATCACCTTTCACGACCAGTTCTGGTGATTCATCAAAGTATTCGCGCAGGCTTTGCGCGAGGCTGGTGCGCTCGGCAGCCGTCATTTCAATGAGCTCGGGCGGCATCATCACGAGGTCATCCATGCCCGCCTGCAGGTGTGTCGGCGTGGCGAGCAGCAGGCCGCTGCCCTGGTTGCGCCCACAGGCGTAAGCCTGCAAGGCCGCAATCGGGGGTCGCGCACACCCGAGCCACCCGGCAAGCGGCGCGTAGCGGCCCGAGGGAAGCTGCAACGCATCACTGCGCTTCAGTGTATCGGCAAGCACGGCATTGGCCGGCTCCGGCGCCAGCGATTCAAGCAGGCGGCCCGGCACGCCAACAAGGCCGGGGAGAAACAGTTCGATGAATGCGGTCACGGCAGTTCCTGCTGGACGTTGAACGTCCAGGGCTTGGAGCATGGATGAGTCATCGCGTATCTTACGGGCATGAAGATATCCCGTGAATCCCCCGATGCCGAAGTCCGATACGCCGTGCGCGGTTACGGCGACGAAGGCGTGAAGATCAACAACAAGGTCTACGCCTCCAGCCTCGTATTGACCCCCAATCATCTTGACGACTCCTGGGAGCCCGGGGCCGTGCGGGACTGGGAACCCTCCACTCTCGACACCTTGCTGGAGCACGATCCGGAAATCCTGCTGATCGGCACCGGCGCGCAGATTCACATGCTGGGGGCGGAATTCATGGCGCACGCGCTACGCCAGGGTGTTGGCCTTGAGGTGATGGATACCGAAGCGGCGTGCCGGACGTTCAATGTCCTGGTAAGCGAAGGGCGCCGGGTGGTTGCAGGACTGGTAATCGAATAGACCTGGCCACTCGCGGACGAGCGTCCGACGCTATTCGAAAACGCACAGTTCTTGTCGGAAGAAGCGTTTTACTTCGAGTGTCACTCGAAGAGCGGTCTGTCTTTATCGGAAGAAGCGCTTTACTTTGAGTGTCACTCGAAGAGCGCTTCTTCGGAGAGACCTTCCGATTCAAGGATCTGGCGCAGCCGACGCAATGCATCCATCTGGATCTGGCGCACACGTTCCCGCGTGACGCCAATCGAGTTACCCACTTCTTCCAGCGTGGCCTTCTCGTGTCCGTTCAGCCCGAAGCGGCGTTCAACTACTTCCTTCTGCTTGTCAGACAGCTTGCAGAGCCACTTGTCGACCACGGAATTCAGGTCTTCATTCTGCAGGAGGAAGGAAGGATCGGAATTGTTGTCGTCTGGAATGGCATCCAGCAGCGACCGGTCACCTTCGCGACCGATTGGCGTATCTACCGAGGCAATCCGCTCGTTGAGTCCGAGCATGCGCTTCACGTCCTCGATCGGCTTGTCGAGTTCCACCGCAATTTCCTCGGTGGTCGGTTCCCGATCGAGTTGCTGCGCCAGGCGACGCGCGGCGCGCAGGTAGAGATTGATTTCCTTGATGACGTGGATCGGCAGGCGGATGGTGCGTGTCTGGTTCATGATGCCGCGCTCGATGGTCTGGCGGATCCACCATGTCGCGTAGGTCGAGAACCGGAAACCACGCTCGGGATCGAATTTCTCCACGGCATGAATCAGGCCGAGATTCCCTTCCTCGATGAGATCGAGCAATGGCAGGCCACGATTGATGTAGCGGCGGGCGATCTTCACGACCAGTCGCAGGTTGGATTCGATCATGCGCTTGCGCGCAGCCTCGTCACCCTTCTGCGCACGACGGGCGTAATAGACCTCCTCCTCGGCCGAAAGCAGCGGCGAGAATCCGATCTCGCCAAGATAGATGCGCGTGGCATCCATCGCTTCCGCACCGACACTGCGGGTATCCATCCGGCCTGAACCGGTAGTATCAGAGTTGGACTCCGTCGTATCGACGGAAACGTCCTCGTCGCTGTCCCCCATGTCATCCCCTTCGAGGAAGTCGTCCTCGACGTCTTCCAGGTCGCGAAGTTGCGACGGTGTCTTGCCGGCCTTGAAGCCGTGACCGCCGGATGATGATGTCGCTCGACGCTTGCTAGGCACGCAAACCTCCGAACGTTGGCTCAGCGGTTGGGCAGGTACTCCAGCGGATCAACGGCCTTGCCGTTCAACCGGATCTCGAAGTGCAGGAGCGGTCTGTTTCCCGGCCCACGCCCCATCGCGGCTATCCGGTCACCCTGCTCCACCTGCTCACCCTCGCGCACGAACAACTCGCTGTTGTGCCCGTAGGCGCTGAGATATTTTTCCGAGTGCTTGACGATAATAATCTTACCGTATCCAACGAGTCCACTACCGGCGTACACAACCTTTCCGGCAGCAGTCGCAACCACCGGATCGCCGACGATTCCTTCGATATCCACGCCCTTGCCACCGGTGCCATTATCCTCGCCAAAACGAGCGATCAGATTTCCGCCGTGCGGCCACTGCCACCCGCCCTTCACTGTCGCAGCTGTGGGTACTGGCCTTGTATCCACAGGCACAGCCGATGCTTCGGTCCGCCGCGCGGTGCGCGTCGTAGCGGATTCGACGAGGCGACTGCCATCGTCACCGGGTGGCAGCAGCCGCAACTCGTCGCCAGGATGAATCAGGTAGGACTCGGAAACACCGTTCCACTCGGCCAGTCGGCGATAATCGAGGCCGTAACGGAAGGCAATGGAATAGAGCGTATCGCCCTGCTGGACTGTATAGGTTTTTTCTGCACGGGGGTTGCCTTCAGTACGGGCACCGCCATCCCAGCGATACAGGCCAGGGCCGCAGGCGGCGATCGCCAGCAGCGAGAACAGCAGGACGATGTTGCGGATCAACCGACCCATTTCCACAGCACCAGGCCAACCACGACCAGCAACACGACCAGCCAGCCGATGGTATCGATATGTTCACGCAACGCGCGTTCCATGCGTTCGCCACCCAGGCGGATCAGGCCGGCAACCAGGAAGAATCGCCCTCCTCGACCAATGAACGAGGCGAGTGCGAACAGCGGGAGGTTCATGGCGAGCGCGCCTGCCGAAATCGTGAAGACCTTGTACGGAATCGGCGAGAAGCCGGCCAGGAATACCGCCCAGAAGCCCCATTCATTGAACCATTCACGGGCTCGCAGGTACCCCTCCCAGTAACCGGTCTCGCGCATCAGGCCGTCCACCAGCTCCAGCGCGAAATAGCCGATGAAATAACCCAGCAGGCCGCCGAGCACGCTGGTAATCGTGGTCAGCAGCGCGTAATTCCACGCCGATTGCGGTTTAGCCAGCGCCATCGGCGCCAGCATTACATCGGGCGGAATCGGGAAGAACGAAGATTCCGCAAAGCTCAGGCCACCGAGGTACCAGGGAGCGTGGCGATGTGCCGACCAGCGCAGGACTCGATCGTATAGGGGACTGAATATCTTCATCAGCCCTTGCCTCCCAGCAGCGGCACGAAGGAAACCGGGCCCAGCGACGTCTGCTCGAATTCATCGCCATTGCGTTCGATCAGCAGCAGGTCCTGGCGGCGCGGCGGGCCAATCGGGATCACCAGGCGACCACCATCGGCCAACTGGTGCAACAAGGCATCCGGGAGCGCTTCCGGGGCCGCAGTGACGATGATGCCATCGTACGGTGCGTAGTGTTCCCAGCCCCAGGTGCCATCCGAATACGAAGCGCGCACGTTACGCAGTCCCAGTTCGCGAAAGCGCTTGCGTGCCTTGTCGAGCAGTGGCTCGATGCGCTCAACGGTATAGATCTTGCCCACCAGCGGCGCGAGCACCGCCGTCTGGTAACCGCAGCCAGTGCCGACTTCCAGCACCTTCTCAAGGCGTCCGCCCGCGAGCAGGGCCTGCGTCATCTTCGCCACGACGAAAGGCTGCGAGATCGTCTGGCCGTGACCGATCGGCAGGGCCGTATCTTCGTAGGCGCGCGAGGCCAGTGCTTCGTCGACAAAAAGATGGCGCGGCGTTTCGCGAATCTGGCCAAGCACCTGTGGATCGCTGATACCGTTTTCCTTGAGGCGACGCACCAGGCGGTCGCGCGTACGCGCGGACGTCATGCCAATTCCGGTGCGACGAATATCCGCATTCATCGTTCGAGTCCTTTCACCCAACCCGCTACCTGGTCCAGCGCGCTGTAGCGCGTCAGGTCGACCTGTAACGGCGTGATTGAAACAAAGCTGCGCGAGACAGCGTGGAAATCGGTGCCTGGCCCGGCATCCTGCTCCTCGCCCGGCGGGCCAATCCAGTAGACACGCTGTCCCTTGGGATCATCGCTGGGCACCACGGGCTCTGCCTTGTGCCGGTGCCCGAGGCGAGTAGCCTCGAAACCCTTCAACTGGTCGTAAGGCATGTCGGGCACATTGACGTTGAGAATCGTATCTGCCGGCAAGGGATCACGCTCGAGCTGCTGCAGGATTTCGCGAGCAACGCGTGCGGCCGTCGTGAAATGCGTCGGCCGGTCCGACACCAGCGATACGGCAATTGCAGGCAATCCTAGGAAGCGCCCTTCCATCGCCGCGGCAACCGTCCCGGAGTACAGCACGTCATCGCCAAGGTTGGCACCGTCATTTACGCCGGAAACCACCATGGAAGGTTCCTTGTCGAGGAAACCGGTGATTGCCAGGTGCACGCAGTCCGTCGGCGTCCCATCCACGCTGTAAATACGCTCGCTTTCCTCGCGAATACGCAGCGGGACCGTCAGCGTTAGCGAGTTGCTCGCTGCACTGCGGTTACGATCCGGCGCAACAACCGTGATTTCGTAATGACTGGACAGTTCGGCGGCAAGACAACGTATACCTTCGGCGCGAAACCCGTCGTCATTGCTGACTAGCACGTGCAAGATGTTGCCCCTGTTGAAATGCTGCCTCGCATGAGGCCCTAATATACTGGAATCGTTCCCCGAGCACATATCCGTGGTGTCGCATGAGCTCCCAGGAAGACGACAAGCAGAATCCCGATAACGGTGATGATCTCTCGCTGTTCCGTGAAGCGATGCGAGACGTGCGCCCGCTCGATATCGACGAACGTATCCAGCCCGGGAAAAAACGGCCGTCACCACGGCCCCGCTTCAGCCAGGCCGACGAACGTGCCGTGCTCGGCGAAAGCCTGCAGCTCACACCGGAAGAGCTCGACATCGAAACCGGCGAAGAGCTTCTCTACTGCCGTGCCGGCGTCCCCCGGAATGCCTTTCGCGATCTCAGGCGCGGTCGCTTTCGCCCTGCCGCAGAACTCGACCTGCACGGCATGACAGCCGAGGCTGCCGGCACCGCAATCCGCCGTTTCCTCGAGGAGAGCCTCGATTACGGAATGCGTTGTGTACGCATCATCCACGGCAAGGGGCGCGGCTCAGGCAATCGCGGCCCTGTGCTGAAGCAGAAGACCGCGTCGGTACTGCACCGCCAGGACTGCGTGCTCGCCTACGCCTCTGCCCGCGCCGTTGACGGTGGCACAGGCGCCACGCATGTATTGTTACGACGTCGCTAGCTCCCCAGACCCCGCATCATGAATAACGTGAACCTCGTGGTGGCAATCTGCCGCCGCGAGGCCTACGGTAGGATGCAGTGCAACAGTCACAGGAGGCATCATGACCATCCATCTCGAACTGTCGTCCATCCTCGCGCTGGTAGCGGGTATCCTGATTTTCATCCGCCCCAAGCTGCTGAGCTACATCGTCGCCGTGTACCTGATCCTCGTCGGCATCATCGGCATCTTCAATCTCTGACGCCCGGGGCTATTTCTTCAGGCTTTCGACCAGCGCCTTCATCGTCGTCTGGGTTTCATCGCTGAACCAGACGTCGGTGAGGTGCTCGTAACGATCCTCATCCACGAATTCGAACAGTCGCGCCAGGTCCGCGCGAGCGATGTCGCGGGTACGCGTCATCGCGACCGGCGGCATTGCCAGCAGCCCCTCGCACCACGCAATCGCTTCCGGCACCACGTCTTCCGCATCAACCACTTCGTCGACGAAGCCCAGGGCTTTCGCCTGCGACGGCTTGATCATGCGCCCCGGAACCGCGAGGCGTTCTGCCTGGTGCGGCCCGATCTGGCGAACCAGCGCCGAGTGGATGATGGCAGGCAGTGGCAGGCCAACCTGCACTTCGTTCAGGCCGATCTTGAAATCACCGTCCGCCATGATGCGCGTGTCGCAGAAAAGCGCCATCACGGCACCGCCCGCCGGGCTATGCCCCGTCAGTGCAGCAGCGACCGGCACCGGCGAACAGGCCAGCGCACCCATCAGCGCGTAGAAGGACTTCCAGAATTCGTGGATCCCGTCGCGATCGAGCTGAAGCAAGGCCGGGACATCAAGGCCTGCAGAAAACATGCCCGGCTGGCCTGAGATCACCATCGCACGCGCGCCTTCGCGCGGCGCATTGGTGAGCCGCTCGACCAGCGTCTCGACGAGTTCGGGATTAAGCGCATTTACCGGCGGGCGCGCAAGGCGCAACTCGAGAATGTCGCCGTGTTCAAAGGTATCAAGCATCCTGGTCTCCAGGTGGAGTTCTTACATTGATGATTTCTGCCAGCACACTGGTCGCAAACGCGCCGGTGGGCAGGGAAAATTCGAAACGCCAGCAATCCGGCGCAAGCGACTCGGCAGCGAGGCGGCGCACCGGCAGGCGGAGGCTGCGCCTCTCCTGCTTCAGGCCGCGGCGCTCAAGTGCCGCGCGCAACTCAGGGTACCGTTCCGCCACCGCCTGTTCCAGCGTGGCCACTTCAGCTGATGTCTTGAGGTCACCGTCGCCCCACATCGGCCCGGTGGGATGAATATCGAACTCCGCCAGGCGTTGCTCGAGCGCAGGATCGTCGTCAGCGGCAAACACGCTGTTGCTGCCATCCAGCTGCAGGAGCTCGCCCGGAAGGATCTTGTTCCAGTTACCCGCGCTGACTCGCTCACCCGCTACCGCATTGAAGAGATAACTCCGCATGGCACTGAGATAGATACCACCTCGCGCACCATCCAGCGCACGTATGACATTGTTTCCCTTGCGGCCGAAACGCTGGGGTCCGAAATAATTCGGCACGCCCTGCTCGCGCACGGTTTCGACGCGCGACGGAATGTCATCGGGACTCTCGACATTACGCAAGGTAATCACGAAGCGGTTGGCCCGGTGAACACCACGCTTCAGTTTCTTGCGATGCAGGTGCTCTTCGAGCACACGAATGCCATCGCTTTCGAGGCGACTCCAGTCGACCGGCTCGCCCAGGTCGGGCAGGCTGAACCACTGGCGCGTGATCGCGTGACGGTCCTTCATGCCTGAAAACCCGACGTCGCGCTTTTTCACACCCGCCACCGAGGCCAACCGTCCGGCAGCCCAGTCGGTGTTCGCGCCGTCCTTTTCCACCCATAGCCAGCGATGCGGGCCGTCGCCTTCCAGCACAAACCCGAGATCTTCCTCGACCTGGAAATCCGCATTTTCAGCGCGCAAGACACCGCTCGCCCGTGGCCTGCCGTTCGCGCAGGGCCAGGTATCCGCGGTAACGCGGTAATCGGGTGAGGTCATCTCAGGGTGAATCCTGTTCCGGCGGTGGAGGTGTCTTGCCCGGTTCGTCCACCTCGATGGCATCGACGGTGTCGGGTACCTGGTAGAAGGTTTCGCCTTCACGAATCATGCCCAGCTCGGTACGAGCACGTTCCTCGATGGCTTCGAGGCCGGACTTGAGGTCAGCTACTTCAGCGGCAAGGGATTCGTTCCGCTCGCGCAGTTCGCTGTTTTCGTCCTGCTGCTGCTCGATCGCATCCTGCAATCGCCAGAGATCCGGCAGGCTCCCCTGGCCGAACCACAGCTGTCCCTGCAGCAACAGCAGCAGGAACAGCAGCGATCCGATGAGGGTGCGCATGCGTCAGCGCGGTCGCTTAACGACCCACCCCGGACGGGAAGGCACCACGGCCCGGGTAGGTTGCCTTGCTACCGAGACGTTCCTCGATACGCAGCAGCTGGTTGTACTTCGCGATGCGATCCGAACGCGACATCGAACCGGTCTTGATCTGCGTGGCGGTGGTCGCAACGGCAATATCGGCAATCGTCGCATCTTCGGTTTCACCCGAGCGATGCGAAACGACCGCGGTGTAACCGTTGTCGGTTGCCAGCTTGATGGCTTCCAGCGTCTCGGTCAGCGTACCGATCTGGTTGACCTTGATGAGAATGGAATTCGCGATGCCCTTGTCGATACCTTCCTGGAGGATCTTCGGGTTGGTGACGAACAGGTCGTCACCGACCAGCTGCACCTTGTCGCCGATCTTCTCGGTCAGCAGCTTCCAGCCATCCCAGTCCGATTCGTCCATGCCATCTTCAATGGTGACGATCGGGTAACGGGCAACCAAGTCGGCCAGGTAATCCGCAAATTCCGCGGAAGAGAATTTCTTGCCTTCGGACGCGAGGTTGTAGACACCGTCTTCATAGAATTCGGAAGATGCGACGTCGAGACCAAGCAGGATGTCTTCGCCAGCCTTGTAGCCGGCCTTCTCGATAGCTTCGAGAATCACTTCGAGTGCGGCTTCGTTCGACGGCAGGTCCGGTGCGAAACCACCCTCATCGCCGACCGCAGTATTCATGCCGCGCGAATTCAGCACCTTCTTCAGCGAATGGAAGATTTCCGCACCCTGGCGCAGCGCTTCCTTCAGCGAGCCGGCAGCCACCGGCAGGATCATGAATTCCTGCAGGTCGACGGAATTGTCCGCATGCTCGCCACCATTGATGATGTTCATCATCGGCACCGGCATGCCGGTCGCCGTATCCCCTCCGAGATATTCAAACAGTTCCTGGCCCTTCGCGAGCGCCGCCGCCTTGGCGACGGCAAGCGAAACGGACAGCAGCGCATTGGCGCCGAGCCGACCCTTGTTGTCGGTACCGTCGAGCTCGATCATCTTGCGGTCGATGGCGGCCTGGTCGGTCGCATCCATGCCCAGCAGCGCATCACGCAGCTCGCCGTTCACGTTGGCGACCGCCTTCGTCACGCCCTTGCCGAGGTAGCGAGCCTTGTCGCCATCGCGCAGCTCGACGGCTTCGCGCGAACCGGTGGAGGCACCCGAGGGAACCGCAGCGCGGCCCATGATTCCGCCTTCGAGGGTGACGTCCGCTTCGACGGTCGGGTTGCCGCGCGAATCGATGATCTCGCGCGCATGGATTTCGACAATCTTGGTCATGCTTTACTGCCTCTTGTTTTCAAGTACGGCCAAATAAAACGCGGCAGGCCGGTATTGCTGCCGGGCCTGCCCACGGTGTTACGAATAGGCTTGCTGGCTCTTACCGGACCTTGTCTTCGACAAAGCCGCGTGCCTTCACTGCGTCATCAAGAACCTTCAGCGTGGCCAGCAGTTCCTCGGCAAGGTCCAGCGGCCAGGAGTTCGGGCCATCACACAGCGCGTTATCCGGGTCGGGATGCGTTTCCATGAAGACACCCGCAACGCCGGCGGCAACGGCCGCGCGCGCCAGCACCGGGATGTGCTCGCGTGCACCACCGGAACTCGATCCCTGGCCGCCCGGCATCTGTACCGAGTGAGTCGCATCGAACACTACCGGGCAACCGGTCTGCCGCATGATGGCGAGGCCACGCATGTCGGAAACCAGGTTGTTGTAACCGAACGAGAACCCGCGCTCGCAGACCATGATCTGCTCATTGCCGGTCTCGCGCGCCTTCTCGACGACCTTGCTCATTTCCTGCGGTGAGAGGAACTGGCCCTTCTTGATGTTCACCGGAACGCCATGGCGCGACGCTTCGTGAATGAAATCCGTCTGGCGACACAGGAAGGCCGGTGTCTGGATCAGGTCGACGACGGACGCCACTTCTGCAATCGGGGTGTACTCGTGCACATCCGTGGTAACCGGCACGCCGATATCCTTCTTCACCTTCTGCAGGATGCGCATGCCTTCTTCGATGCCGGGACCGCGATAGCTCTTGCCCGACGTCCGGTTTGCCTTGTCGAAGGACCCCTTGAAGATGTACGGGATGCCGAGACGGTCGGTCACTTCTTTCAGGTGACCGGCAACATCCAGCGCCAGCTGTTCGGATTCCAGCGTGTCAGGCCCGGCGATGACAAACAGCGGGTGTTCGAGACCGGCTTCGAAATGACAGAGCTTCATGCGTTGGCCGCCTTTGTGTCGGAGGATTGCAGGGCGTGCTCGCGCGCCGCCTTCACGAACCCGGAAAACAGCGGATGCCCGTAGCGCGGCGTCGAGGTGAACTCCGGATGGAACTGGCAGGCAACGAACCACGGATGGTTCGGCAGCTCGATCATTTCCATCAGCTCGTCAACCGACTGGCCGGAAAACACGAGACCCTTCTCTTCGAGTTGCTCGAGATAGTTGTTGTTGAATTCGTAGCGATGGCGATGACGCTCAACAATGGTGTCCTTGCCGTATAGCTCGCGTGCCTTGGTGCCCTTCTTCAGGTAACACTCCTGCGCACCGAGGCGCATGGTGCCACCCATGTCGGATTCCGCGCTGCGCGTTTCCACGCGACCGGTACGATCACGCCACTCTGTGATCAGGCCGATCACCGGATCGGCGGCGGTCGGTGCGAACTCGGTGGAGTGTGCCTTCTTCAGTCCGGCAACGTTGCGTGCGAAGTCGATCACGGCAACCTGCATGCCGAGGCAGATGCCCAGGTAAGGAATATTGTTTTCACGGGCGTACTGCGCGGCCGCGATCTTGCCCTCGATACCGCGCTCACCGAAACCGCCCGGCACGAGGATGGCATCGTTGCCCGCCAGGCAATCGGTGCCTTCGTTCTCGACCTGCTCGGAATCGAAGTAATTGATGTTCACCTTGGTGCCGGTATGGATGCCCGCATGCTTCAGCGCCTCGTTCAGCGACATGTAGGCATCCGCGAGGTCGACGTACTTGCCGACCATCGCGATATTCACTTCGGCATCGCGCTTCTGCTTCTTCTCGATGACGCCCTTCCATTCTGAAAGGTCGGCCTTCTTGGCCTTCATCCCGAGCTTTTCGAGAACGATATCGTCGAGGTTCTGTTCATTCAGCAGCATCGGGATGCGGTAGATGTCATCGGCGTCGACCGCCGAGATGACCGCACGATCTTCCACGTTGGTGAACAGCGCGATCTTGCGACGCGCGTCTTCCGGAATCTCGTCGGTTGCACGACAGACCAGGATATCCGGCTGGATACCGATGGAGCGCAGTTCCTTCACCGAATGCTGCGTCGGCTTCGTCTTGATCTCGCCGGACGTCGGGATGTAGGGCACCAGGGTCAGGTGCATGAACAGCGTGTTGCCACGACCGAGTTCGGATGCCAGCTGGCGGATCGCCTCGAGGAACGGCAGCGACTCGATGTCACCGACCGTACCACCGATTTCCACCAGGCAGACATCGGCATCGTTGGCCGCCTCGAGGGTGCAACGCTTGATCTCGTCGGTGATGTGCGGGATCACCTGCACTGTTGCACCGAGGTAATCACCACGGCGCTCCTTCTGGATCACGTTGGAATAGATGCGGCCAGTAGTGAAATTGTTCGCGCGCCCCGTCAGGTTGCTGACGAAACGCTCGTAGTGGCCAAGGTCCAGGTCGGTTTCGGCGCCGTCATGCGTGACGAAAACCTCGCCGTGCTGGAACGGGCTCATGGTGCCGGGGTCGACGTTGATGTACGGATCCAGCTTCACCATCGCGACCTTGAGGCCACGGGCTTCGAGGATGGCACCGAGCGACGCGGCGGCGATACCTTTCCCGAGGGAAGAAACAACGCCACCGGTAACGAATACGAATTTGGTCATGGAGGTTCCCGACTCTTGGAGCGCGGCTCCGGGGTGGCCGCGAATCGGGAGACTATTTTACGTGATGATGGGGGTATCCCTCAATCGGAAACAGGCCCCACAGGGGCCTTTCGGCAATATTTATTCTCCCGGCGCGGTTTCGTCGGCCTTGTTCCGCTCCCAGCGGACCCGCCAGCCGCCCTCGCGGGCCACCGACTGGTCGATCCAGAGATCTGCAACTGCCACCAGCCTGCCCTCGTGGAACAGCAATGGCAGCCGGTCTCGCTGCCAGCGCGGGATCCCGCGTTGCTGCAACAGTTTCTTGAGTTCGCGGCCATGCCGGTCGCCCAGGGGCCGCAGCTTTTCGCCCCCTTCGCGGTAACGGATTTCGACCGTATCGACCGCCGGATCAATCCCCTCTACTGCCGCATTGACGCGGCGCAGGCGGCCCGCACCAGCCCCGAGCTCGAACGGCTGCGACGTATTCCAGGTACCTTCACGCAGCGCTTCGGCAGTGTTCAGTTCAAGGTGCAGGCCATCACGATGACGCCTGAGCACATGACCCGCCCAGCGCAGCTCCGGTTCCGCGTCGGGCCGCATTTCCAGCATTGCCAGGGCTTCAGCCAGTTGCGCATCCGACA
>JAWWBT010000008.1:0-34582 GCA_033720815.1 Gammaproteobacteria bacterium
AAGAAGAAGGCCACTTCCAAGAAGAAGGCTGGCTCGAAGAAGAAGGCAGCCGGCAAGAAGAAGGCTACTTCCAAGAAGAAAGCCACTTCGAAGAAGAAGGCAGCCGGCAAGAAGAAGGCTACTTCCAAGAAGAAAGCCACTTCGAAGAAGAAGGCCGCTTCCAAGAAGAAGCCGGCCGCAAAGAAGAAAAGCAAGAAGAAGGCAGGCACGAAGCGCAAGAAGCGCTGATAGCCTGTCCAGACGAAAACGGCCGCCGGAATATCCGGCGCCGTTTTTTTATGCAGCGGGTTCGATCCGCTTATTCCTGCTCGATGACCAGGCCGTTCTCGCGGCAGCGCAGCCCGACTTTCCCGGAAAGGACTTCCAGCAACAGGTCACCGACCGCTGCACGGCGCCAGCCCTTCAGGATATCCAGCGAAGTTTCCCCGCGAACCAGTCGCTCGAGGTCCTTGCGGGTTCCAAGGCTCGCCGGGCTGAGTTCTGCTTCCGCGGCGGCGTTACGCAACACGCCCATCAGCACATCGACCTGCGCGTCCTGCGTCGGGCTGAGGCGCTCCTTGTCTACCGGCAGGTCTGCGGGTGGCTCGCGGTCCTTGGCGGATTCGATGAGCTGCAACAGCGCTTCGCCATTGCGCTCGACGAAACGATCCTCGATACCGCGAACCGCTGCAATTGCCGCGATGGAATTCGGTGGCCGCTGAGCCATGAACACCATGGCGTCGTCCTTGAGGATCCACTTGCGAGGACGATCGCGTTTCATGGCTTCTTCCTCGCGCCACGCTGCCAGCGCCTGCAGGACGCTTACCTGCTTCGGCTTCAGGCGACGTGCGCCACGTATCCTGCGCCACGCGTTGGAAGGGTCGACTTCGTAGGTGGCAGGGTCGGTCAGCGAGGCCATTTCCGGTTCGAGCCAGTGCAGGCGATTCAGTTCTTCCAGCCGTTCCCTCAGGTGACGCTCGACCTCACCGAGATAACGGACATCATCGGCGGCGTAATCGAGTGCATCCATCGACAGCGGACGTGTCGACCAGTCGGTGCGTGTCATCGACTTGTCCAGCTCGATGCCGAGAATCTCCTTGACGAGATTGGCGTACCCGACCTGGTCACCATAACCGCAGAGTGCTGCGGCGACCTGGGTGTCAAACACCGGCATCGGTAACAGGTCACCGGCCTGCCGGATGATTTCCATGTCCTGGCGGCCGGCATGAAATACCTTCGTGCGTGTCGGTTCGGCGAGGAAATCCCAGAGCAACTGGAGGTCGTCGACCTTCAGCGGGTCGATGCAGGCGATATGCTCGTCGGCCGCCAACTGGATCAGGCACAGTTTCGGGTAGTAGGTCTTCTCGCGAATGAATTCGGTATCGAGCATGATGCGCTCGGCGGGACGGGCCAGTTCGAGAAAGTCGCGAAGCGCACTGCTGGTTTCGATCAGGGTGAATCTGGACATGGGTGTTTTCGTCGCCTTGGCCGCGTTGTGGGCCGTTGCATGGAAGAGCCGGTACGCTGAGAGCGATGGCACAGTTGCGGTATGATGCGGGTCCATGCTCCCGACGGCAAGGCCGCCATGTTTGCGCTCGTCCAACACTTCTACCAACTCCTGGTCATGCAGCGACAGCCGCAGGATTTTCCCGCGTCGGGCTTCCTGCTGGTACTGGTTGCAGCCATGCATGTCGGCCTTGGGTTCCTTGGCCATCTTGCCGCGTCGGGCTTGCCGCTCTATTCGTTGGGTCGAAGCTCGCTGGGTCTTGTCCTCGTACTCGCCGGTAGCTGGTTGATGCTTGCCATTTTCGGCAAGCGGACCCGCTGGCTGCAGACATCCATCGCTCTGGTGGGTGGCGAGGCGCTCATCGGTGCAATGAGCCTGCCGTTCCTGTTTGTCGTGACCCAGGGCATCAGCAATATTTTCCTCGAACTGAGCCTGCTGCTGTTCCTGGTATGGAATATTGCGTTTATCGGGCACGTCTGGCGCCATGCGCTGGAAACCAGCATGTTCATTGGTATTGTGCTCGCACTCGGCCTGATCGTCTGGTACGCCTGGATAGAGATCCAGCTGCTGCCATTTCCCGGAGACGCCTGATGCACGTACACATCCTAGGAATCTGCGGCACCTTCATGGGTGGCGTGGCCGCGCTGGCAAAGGCAATGGGTCACCACGTCACCGGCAGCGATGCGAACGTCTATCCGCCGATGTCCACGCAGCTTGAATCACTGGGCATCGAACTGATCGAAGGTTGGGATCCGTCACAGCTGGACCCCGAACCGGATGTCGTCGTCATCGGCAATGCGCTGTCGCGCGGCAACGCCTGCGTCGAAGCAGTATTGAACCGCAACCTGCCGTTCACCTCCGGCGCGCAGTGGCTGGCGGAAAACGTCATTCATGATTGCTGGCGACTTGCTGTTGCAGGCACGCATGGCAAGACAACGACCGCATCGATGCTGGCCTGGGTCCTGGAATATGCCGGCATGTCGCCGGGCTTTCTCATTGGCGGTATTCCTGCGGATTTCGGTATTTCCGCGCGACTGGGTGACTCGCCGTTTTTCGTGATCGAGGCGGACGAGTACGACACGGCGTTTTTCGACAAGCGCTCGAAATTCGTGCATTACGGCCCACGCACGCTCGTGCTCAATAATCTCGAGTTCGATCACGCGGATATCTTCGAAGACCTCGATGCCATCAAGAAGCAGTTTCATCACCTTGTGCGCACCGTGCCGGGCGAGGGGCTGATCGTGATGAACGGCAACGACGCCGCACTGGATGACGTCATCGAGCGCGGCTGCTGGACGCCACGCGAAACCTTCGGCGAGGCAAATCACGGTAACTGGAATGCGCACGCGCTGGACAAGTCGGCGAGCCGTTTTGAAGTCAGCCTTGATCGCGAAACAATCGGCACGGTCGAGTGGTCGTTGACCGGTCGTCACAACATGCTCAATGCACTGGCGGTCATTGCAGCCGCTCGGCATGCCGGTGTGCCGGCGAAGGAAGGTATCGCCGCCCTGAATGCCTTCAAGGGCGTGAAGCGGCGCATGGAACTGCGCGGCGAGCCTCGTGGCATCAAGGTCTTCGACGATTTCGCGCATCATCCGACAGCCATCCACACCACGCTGGAAGGGTTGCAGGGAAATGCGGGAGGGCGCGTCATTGCAGTGCTGGAACCGCGATCGAATTCCATGCGCATGGGCGTGCATCGCGAACAGCTCGCCGGCAGCCTGGCACTGGCGGACAGGGTCTACCTTTACCAGCCGCCCTTTGTCGACTGGTCGCTGCAATCAGTCGTGGAGGACATCGGACCGCATGCCGCGGTCAGCGACAGCATTGATGGCCTTGTCGATACGCTTGCGCAGGAATGCCGCTCGGGTGATACCGTGGTTATCATGAGCAATGGCGGCTTCGGCGGTATCCACCAGAAGCTGCTCGACCGTCTCGAGCAAGGATAGGAAACATGGCGAATCGATCCATCAGCCTGGCGATTACCGGCGCTTCCGGTGTGCAGTACGGCCTGCGCCTGTTGCAGGTGCTGCTGGTGCAGGGCGAGCGCGTCAACCTGATGTTGTCGAAGCCTGGCCAGGTCGTGATGGGTATGGAGACCGATCTCGATGTACCGGGGCGCATCAGCGACATGCGTGATTTCTTCGCCAGGCATTTCCAGGTCAATGCCGACCTGCTCGAGGTGCACGGTCCGGAAGAATGGACTGCCGCATGTGCTTCCGGGTCGAACCCGCCGCGGGCAATGGTGATCTGCCCCTGTTCCATGGCGACGTTGTCTGCCGTTGCGGTCGGGGCCAGCCGTTCCCTGATCGAGCGCGCAGCAGACGTGATGCTCAAGGAAAGGAAGCCGCTGATCCTTGTTCCGCGCGAAAGCCCGTTCTCGACAATCCATCTCGAAAACATGCTGAAACTCTCGCAGGCTGGCGCAACGATCCTGCCGCCGAACCCCGGCTTCTACCAGAAACCGGAAAGTGTCGACGACATTGTTGATTTCGTGGTTGCCCGGATACTCGACCACCTGGAGATCGAGCATTCACTCGGTCCTCGCTGGGGCAGGGAAGACTGATGACGGATCGTATTGCCGTCTTTCCGCTGAATACCGTGCTGTATCCCGGTGGGCCGCTGCCGTTGCGCATATTCGAAACGCGTTACATCGACATGGTGAAACGCTGCATGCGCAATGATGAACCCTTTGCCGTTGCAGCGTTGACGGAAGGAACCGAAACCGACAGCTGGAGCTACCAGGAGGTGGCGACGCTGGCCCGCATCCGCGATTTCGAAACCTTGCCTGATGGCCTGCTGGGTATCGTGGCGGAAGGTGGTGAACGGGTACGGCTGGGAAAGCCGGAGCGGGAGGCTGACGGTCTCAATACGGCGCATGCGGAAACGCTTGCCGCCGAGCCCTCACAAGCCGTTCGCAAGGAAGACGATGATCTTGTCACGCTCTTGCGCGACCTGCTGGAACAGTTGCCGGAATTCTATGCCGGACGCGAGCGGCATTTCGATGATGCGACCTGGGTGGGATATCGCCTTGCGGAAATCCTGCCGTTCAGCCTGGCCCAGAAGCAGTATTTCCTGGAAATCGATGATCCGCAGCGCAGGCTCGATATTCTTCGCCCGCTGGTCGATTCGCTGCGTGTCGCTCAGGAAGACGACCTGCCGCGCGCCTGACCCCTGTTTCGCTCAGAGACCGAAAACCCACTCGGCACCGAAATAGCCGGGCAGCAGGTATGCCGGTGCCCAGGCAAGTGCTGACGCGAAATCCGTAGCAATGAATACACGGCGGCGCATGCCTGCCGCGCCTGCCACGGCAGGGATTACCGGTCGGATGAAGCCAACGAAGCGTCCTGCGACGATCGCGAAGATGCCGTATTTCTCGAAGAAGCGGTGCGCCTTGTCCCATGTCTTGCGATGCCTTGCCATCAGCCCCGTTTCGCGAGCTTCCCAGCCGAGGAAGCGGCCGATGAAGAATGACGAGACATCCCCGACGATGGCACCGCCCGCGCCCCAAAGCAGCAATGGCACAGGGGCAAGGCCGAGACTGCCGGCAAGTGCGGATGCGCCAAACAGGAGAGCGACCCCGGGCACGATGATCCCGGCGATGAAAAAGGATTCGACGCAGGCGATGATGGCGATGCCTATGCCGATGAATTCGGGGTTCTGGCGAAACCAGTCGAGAAGTGTGTCGATCATGAAGGATTCCGTGCCGGCGGAGCCGATACGGTAACACAGCAATCAGTCGTTGGCGGTGGCCCAGGCGTCGTCGCTGTTGCGGGTGACCTGCCCAGTCGTCTCGCGCAGTCGCTGGCTGAGGATGTAGGCGAGCGACTGGAAGAATCGCCCGTAGAATCCTGGATTCTCGCGGATGATCGACTGCACATGCTCATGCGTGATGTAGAGGATTTCCACCTTCGAAAGGGTGATCACGCTTGCGTTTGCCGGCTCCGATTCAATGAAACTCATTTCACCGAAGATCGTGCCTGGACCTTCTTCAGCGAGCGCAATCTGGAAACCGGAATGGTCGCGGCACACCTTCACCTCGCCCGAACGGATGATGATGATGCCGCCGGGCTTGTGGCCTTCCTCGAGCAGGACTTCGTCGGGTCCGAAATCCTTGATCTGCGCGCGGGACAGCAAGGCCTGCCATTCAGCGGTTCTCAGGTACTTGAACGGGTTATCCATGTTTCGGTCCTCCCTGATCGAAATGTAGTTGATGGAACGGCGCTTTTCCGCTCAAAGGATCTCCCAGGTAGGCATGTCACCAAATTTATCATTTGTCGTGTTTCCAGCTTCACCAGTGGCAACGCGAAGCTTGCGCGAAAGTTGCAGTGCAAGAGATCGGAAGAACTGGCTGAACAGCTCAGGGGACTCCTCGAACAGCAGGGAAATCTTCTGTGGCGTGAAAACCATCAGGTCGGTGTCGACACGTGCTCTCGCGGATGCGGATGCGGGAAGTGATTCCAGGAAGGCCGACTCGCCGAAGAGGGCATCCTTTTCCAGGGTGGTCACGAACAGTTCGTTGCCGCCCATGTTGCGGAGAATGTCGACCGCACCTCGCTGGATGATGAACAGGCCGGAAGCAGGCTTGCCTTCACGCACGATGTACTGGCCGGCTTTTGCCCTGGCGAGCTGTGTTTTCGGACGCAGCAGTGCCTGCGATTCAGGATCAATGTAGGGAAGGATCTTTTCCACGTGTCGCCTCCTTGCGAACCCAGTGGTGTATCGGCGAGCTATTCCTCTCGATTGCGCATGTGCATTGCCGTCATGGTGAGGCTGCGCATCATCCAGTCGCCGGTTTCAGGATTTACGCCACAACGCTTCAGGGCTGCATCCATGCAGTAAAGCCATTGGGCGGCTTCTTCATTGCCAATGCTGAAGGGTAGGTG
This sequence comes from Gammaproteobacteria bacterium, assembly GCA_033720815.1. GTDB lineage: Bacteria > Pseudomonadota > Gammaproteobacteria > Natronospirales > JAJUFS01 > JAWWBS01. The sequence continues at coordinate 6,373 of JAWWBT010000008.1, forward strand.
GCGATAACGCAGTCGGGGATGACCATGTTTTTCGTTGTAGAGTGCCGGACCACCCGCCCAGCCGCTGAGAAACAGGTAGAGCTTCTCGCGCGACTCGGCCAGGTCGTCCGGGTGCAGGCGGCGGATGGTGGTGACATCGGGTTCTTCGTCCATCACATCGTAGAAGGCATCCACGATCCTGCGGATACCTTCATCACCGCCAAGCTTGTCGTACAGCGTTTCCTGCATCACAGCCGTGCAAATACCCTTGCGGCAGCCGCGATGGTGGCGTCGATTTCCTCGTCGCCGTGTGCGGTCGACATGAAGCCGGCCTCGAACGCCGAGGGTGCGAGGTAAACGCCTTCCTTGAGCATGCCATGGAAGAACGCCTTGAAGCGTTCCATGTCGCAGGTGGTGACATCCTTGAAGGTGTGCATTTCCGTCTTGTCGGTAAAGAAGAAACCGAACATGCCCGGCACATGGTTGAAGTGCATCGGGATACCGGCATCGGATGCGGCCTGGCGAATGCCGTTCACCAGTCGTTCGGTCTTTTCTTCCAGCTGCTTGTGGAAGCCGTCGGCACCGACGATATCCATCATCGCGATACCCGCTGCCATGGCGACCGGGTTACCGGAAAGCGTACCCGCCTGATAGACAGGCCCGGTCGGCGAGATGTGTTCCATGACCTCGCGCTTGCCACCGAAGGCACCCACCGGCATGCCACCACCAATGATCTTGCCCAGCGTCGTGAGGTCCGGCGTCACGCCGTAATATTCCTGCACACCGCCACGGGATACGCGAAAGCCCGTCATCACCTCGTCGAAGATGAGCACGCTCTTGTGCTCGTCACACACCTTGCGCAGCGTTTCCAGGAAGCCCGGTAGCGGCGGTACGCAGTTCATGTTGCCGGCGACCGGCTCGACGATGATGCAGGCGATCTCGTCACCGATCTCATCGAAAACCTTCTGCACTTCTTCGGCATCGTTGTAGGTCAGCGTCAGGGTGTGTTCCGCCGCGCCTGCCGGCACGCCCGGTGAGGTCGGTACACCAAAGGTGAGAGCGCCGGAGCCGGCTTTCACCAGCAGCGAATCGGAATGACCGTGGTAATTACCTTCGAACTTCACGATCTTGTCGCGACCGGTATAACCGCGCGCCAGGCGAATCGCGCTCATGGTCGCCTCCGTGCCGGAATTGCACATGCGCACCAGTTCGATCGACGGCACCAGCTCGCACACCTTCCTGGCCATGGTGGTTTCCGACGGGGTCGGTGCACCGAAGCTCAGGCCGTTAGCGGCGGCGGCAATGACGGCCTCGCGCACCTTCGGGTGGTTGTGGCCGGCGACCATCGGGCCCCAGGAGCCCACGTAGTCGATGTAGCGCTTGCCGTTCGTGTCCCAGAAACAGGGCCCATCCGCCTTGTCGATGAAGACGGGTTCGCCGCCGACGCCCTTGAAGGCGCGGACCGGCGAATTGACGCCGCCGGGGATGTATTTCTGGGCTTCTGCGAACAATTCGTGGCTCACGATCGCTCTCCTGGCAGGGTTTGAATGAATTGGGGATGCGTATCGTAACGGATGCGGTGAGCGGATTCAGTTACTTGACAAAGGTAAGGGAGCAAAGTACTTTAAAAATCAAAGTAGATTCGATCGGGAGACAGCCATGCAAGACAATCGCGCTCACGAAGACCTCGCGACCATTCGCGAACTGATGGTCGAAACCCGCCAGGCGGCCTACCACGGCGGGGCCTATTTCATCGTCTGGGGCCTGGCCATCGGGCTTGGGCTGCTGGCGACCTGGCTCTTCGTGAGCGGCGCTGTGCCGATGCCCGCGAGCGGCCGCGCGACAATGCTCGTGACCTGGGCGTTGGCCATTGGTCTTGGCGGACTGGCGATGTGGTGGTGGCCGATTCGTCGCGAGCAGCGTGCGCCAGTACGCAGTGCGGGCGGTCGCCTCATCGGTCTCAACTGGATGGCCGTGGGCACGTCGCTGATGATCGTGTTCTTCATCGGTGTCGGTTTCGGCAGCCTGCCGGGTTACCTCATGAATCCCGTTTCCGCGCTCTTCATTGGTATCGGCATCTTCATGACCGGCGTGCTGGCCGGTATCGGCTGGATCCGCAACCTCGCGTTCGGCTGGTGGCTGGGTGGGGCGGTGATGCTGGCGTACCCGGGCCTCTGGAACCTGTGGTTCATGGGCCTGCTGCTGCTCCTGCTCTACATGCTTCCCGGCGTGTTGCTGGCTCGGTCGAAAGGCTGAATCGGTATGGATTTCGATCACACACAGCTGGATGACCTGATCCATTCGAGGATCCGCCTCGCCGTGATGTCGATCCTGGCGGCGTCCGACGCCGTCGAGTTCACGTTCATCCGTGATCGCACGAAGACCACCGACGGCAACCTCAGCACGCACCTGCGCAAGCTGGAAGACGCCGGCTACATCCAGGTGGAGAAGGAATTCGTCGGTCGCAAGCCGGTGAGCCGATACTCACTGACCGATACCGGCAGGCAGGCTTTCACCGCCTACGTGGAAAGGCTGGAACAGATGCTGCCGGGGAGGGGAGACACGTGAATATTGCCGATAACCTCCTGGGACATTTTCATCACCTCATGGCGTGGATTTCGATGATTGCTGGTGCGGGTGTCCTCCTGCAGCGCAAGGGGACCCGCAGGCACCGGCAGTGGGGGTACGTCTTCGTGACGGCCATGTTGCTGATGAATGCCAGTGCCTTCGGTATCTACCGGCTGTTCGATGGCTTCGGCATTTTCCATGTGTTTGCCCTGGTGTCACTGGCAACGCTGATGGCCGGCATGGTGCCGGTGCTGTTGCGGGCGCCCCGCAGCGGATGGCTGGACATGCATGCGCATTTCATGACCTGGGCCTATATCGGCCTGCTCTGCGCGGCGGCCTCGGAGATGCTCTCGCGCATCCCGGCGGCACGGCATGCCTGGGCCGACATCATCAGGCTTGTGGGCCTGCCCGGCACGGATTTCGGTTTCACGGTGGCCTTCGCTTCGGGTCTCGTGGCCTGCATCGGCGGCGCACTGGTGGCGTTCTACATGCCGCGTGCGCTTGCACCCTTCAAGCGGCGGCAGGAAATGCGCCGCACTCACGTCAGATCCACTGTGGAGAACCTGCAATGAACGCACTTTCGCTTGACCAGCAGCGCGAGGAGTTTGCCGCGCGTCCGTTCCTCGCGATGCCGATCGCCGGGATGATTGCCTGGGCACTGATTGCCGTCGCGGGTGCAACGCTGTCGCTGAATGGCCAGGTATGGGCCGTGTATATCGGCACCGGCTTCATCTTCTATCTTGGCCTGCTGGTGGCGAAGTTCACTGGTGAAGACCTGCTTGGCAGGCACCGACCGAAGAACGTTTTCGATCGCCTGTTCATGAACGGCGTGGCCGGCGCACTGCTGGTCTACGCGCTTGCGATCCCCTTCTTTCTTGAAGAGCCGACATCACTGCCACTGACGGTCGGTGTACTCGCTGGCCTGATGTGGATGCCGTTCTCGTGGATCATCCAGCACTGGGTGGGAATCTTTCATGCGGTAACGCGAACCGTGCTGTGCGTGGCAGCGTATTACGCCTTCCCGGAAGCGCGATTCGTCGCGATCCCTGCAGTGATCGTCGCCATCTATGCGATCACGATCCTTGTGCTGTTGCGCAGGAGGCGGGAAGTTTCCCTTGTCGCCACAGCGGCAACCTGACCGAATTACCGGGCGCGGCATCCTGCCGCGTCAGCTATTGTTGGGGCTGGGGCAGGCAGTGCCTGCAATGATCGGGGGAAGGGGGGAGCATGAGCGAGACACTGACCGACGAACCGCGTCGCCTGCAGCCGGTTGCAGCAACCGACCGCATTGAAACACTGGATGTCCTGCGCGGTTTTGCGCTGTTCGGCATCCTGCTGGTGAATATCCACGCGTTCTACAAGCCACTGGTTGCGGCATTCGATATCAATGCGGCGGACCTGAACAGCATTGAATATGCGATCGAGTGGATGATCGGTTTCTTCGCACAAGGCAAGTTCTACCCGCTGTTTTCATTCCTGTTCGGACTCGGCTTCGCCGTGCAACTGACCCGAGCCGAGGCGCGCGGTGCGCCATTCCTGCGCGTCTACATCCGTCGCCTGCTGGCCTTGCTGGCCATCGGCGTGGCTCACGGCACGCTGGTCTGGGCCGGCGACATCCTCACCATGTACGCCATTCTCGGTTTCGTGATGCTCTTGCTGTACCTGCTGAAGCGTGGCCTCGAACGCCCCTTCCGCCGTGCCGACGGAACACCGCGCCGCATCCCGTTCTGGGCCGTGCTGCTGGTGGCCGTAATCTTTACCTTGCCGTCCCTCGCGATGATTCCGTGGATGGGGCAGTTGGAACAGGCGCAGGAATTGCAGGCGGCCGGCCAGGAACTGACACCGCAGCAGCAGGGAATGCTTGAGCAGATGTCGGCGCAGATGGCATTCACGGGCGAGTCCGCCATTCGTGAAGCCGCCCATGCCTACGGCGAGGGCAGCTGGATGGACGCGACCGAGCAGCGAGTGCGCGATTTCCAGTTCATGTTGAACAGCATCCCGTTCTGGGGGTGGCTGGTACTGGCGATGTTCCTCATCGGTGCGGTATTCGGGCGACTCAACCTGATCGGTCGCGCTACCGAATTCGGCGGCCTCTTCCGCAGCCTGGTAATACTGGGCCTGGCCGTCGGTGTACCGATGTCGGCGGTATTCGCGACGCAAAACCTGCACGTGAACATCATGGAGCCGTCATTGGCCGCGTCGAAGGCGATGGCCATCAACCAGTACGGCGGCTTGCTGATGGCACTGATGTATGTAGCCGGCATCACGCTGCTGATGCGAACCGGTGTGTCTCGATATCTCGGTGTCCTCGCCCCGGTAGGGCGGATGGCGCTGAGCAACTACCTGCTGCAGTCCATTGTCAGTACCACGATCTTCTACGGCTACGGCTTCGGCCTGTTCGGTGATATCGGGTCGGTGGCTGCACTGGCTTACGTGCTGGTGTTCTTTGCACTGCAGGTTCCGCTCAGCCACTGGTGGCTGAAGCGGTTTCGTTTCGGCCCGGCCGAATGGCTCTGGCGATCGCTGACCTACGGTCGCTTCCAGCCCCTGAGATTGTGAAGGCGGCTTCAACCGCGGGCTAACGCGATCCGTTCATTGAGGCGTGCAGCGGCGGCAGTGATGTCGTCGGCGTCAAGCAGGGCAGTGATCACGGCAAACAGGTGCGCACCGCTGGCCGCAACCTGCTGGATGTTGCGCTGGTCGATACCGCCGATCGCACACACGGGGATATCGAGCTGGGCCCGGGCCTGCTCGAATAGCGCCAGTGGGGCACGGGGTGCGTCCGGCTTGGTGGGAGAAGGGAAGACACTGCCGAAGGCGATGTAATCCGCCCCCGCACGTGCTGCGGCTTCTGCGCGGGAGAATTCGTTGTAGCAGGACACGCCGATGATGGCGCCGGGCCCGAGGCGTTCTCGCGCAGTCTCCAGTGCTGCATCATCCTTGCCCACATGCACACCGTCGGCGCCGCTTTCTGCTGCGAGAGCGATATCGTCATTCACGAGGAAGGTGGCTCCGTGTTCCTGGCATATCCGGGCCAGTGCGGCAGCCTCCTTCCGGCGGCGAGCCTCGTCATTTGTCTTGTCGCGGTACTGCACCACGCGCACGCCGCCCTTCAGTGCAGCATGCACGGTCGGCTCGATACCGCGCTTTGCGCAGAGCGCGGTGTCGGTAACCAGGTAGATTCCGTCCAGCGGCGGCCGCGCCATCAGTCGAATGCCCGTCGCAGCGGAATGAATTGCGCGCCGTCGCGATGGCTCGGTTTCCACGCTCGCTTCAATGCGCCGAAGGTGAATGCCTGCCCCTCTGCGACCGCCAGTTCTGGCGTCAGTCCCTTCGCCAGGCCGGCGGCGATGCTGGATGCCAGCGTGCAGCCTGAGCCATGGTATGAACCTGCAAGGCGTTCCGAGTCGTAGTGGCCGACGATTCCGTCGTTGTCGTACAGGGCGTTCTTCACGTCCGGCGTGTCTTCGTCGCCACCCTTTGCCAGCACGTAGCGGCAGCCCTTCTCGAGGAGGGCATCTACACGTTGCCTTGTCGTGTCCAGTCCTGGCGCTAGGTCGCGGATTTCCACCGCGTTTGGCGTGAGAATTGTCGTCAGCGGCAGCAGTTCATCCAGGTAGGTTTCGATGAGCTCTCGCTCGGCGAGTTCGGCACCACCGGCTGCCACCAGTACCGGGTCGGTGACTACCGGAATATCCGGATGCTCGCGAAGCAGCTCGGCGACCGCCTTGCCGATGGCTGCGGTCCCGAGAAGGCCCAGCTTGATGGCGCTGATGGGCATGTCCTCCAGCACCTTTCGCGCCTGCGCGGCAACGAAATCCGCGTCCATTGCCTCGACGGCGTAGGCGTTCACGGTGTCCTGCACGGTCAGCGAGGACAGCACCGGCGCAGGGTGGGCGCCCAGCGCGCTGATGGCCTGGGTGTCGGCGCAGATACCGGCACCGCCCGAGGGGTCGTTGCCGGCGATGATCAATACGGTTGAGGGATGCTTTGTTGTCATGGGTAAATCCTAACACCCGACGCCCGTGGTCTCAGTCCGAGAAGGCAGGATTTGACGGGGCGCGCCGAGGTCGCGAAAATGCCGCCTTCCTGCGCCACTGGCGCCCCGCATCTCAAACCAGGACGACCAGAAACACCATGAAAGCTTACATGTGCGTCATCTGCGGCTTCATTTATGAAGAAGACAAGGGGCATCCGGAATCCGGCATCGAGCCCGGCACCAAGTGGGAAGACGTGCCGCTGAACTGGCAGTGCCCGGATTGTGGTGCTGGCAAGGAAGATTTCGAGATGATCGAGATCTGATACCCGTTTGCCGGGGTCGGGGGCCTGCAACTCCCCGGCGCCCGTGTCACTCAGTCCCTGATCCGTACCACCGAGTATCCCCGTTCCCGGAGCATTTCCGGCAGGCTGTCCCTGCCGACGAGGTGACCTGCACCGACCATCACCAGTCGTGCGCCCGACGTTGCCAGTTCTTCATCCAGCGTCGACACCCAGTTGCGGTTGCGCTTCAGCAGCAGCGCCTCGTTGAGGACAGCATCCTGCTGCCAGCTCTCGTCCACGATCCGGGCCAGCTCCGCGTCGTTGCCTTCCTTCCACGCGGTCACCATTCGCTGCATCTCGGTCTCGCTGCGGTCGAGCTCGGCAATGAAGGTCGCCATCGCGTCCAGCTGTGCCGACACCTCCATGCGGTCGAAATGGCCAAGCTGTTCTCGCAGGGTTTCCAGGCCCGAGACGGGCTTGCCGGCCTCGACTGCTGCTTCGGCGTACTGGTTCTCGACACCGTGTTCGGCGTCGAAGCCGAGCCGGTTCATCAGCAAGGCGCTCCACTGCAGGAACACGAACCAGGGCTCGAAGCCGGAAAGCTGCTGCAAGGGCATGCCATTCGCCTCTGCCGCCTTGCGCAGCGCGAGCAGTTGCTTGGTGGGCGGCAGGGCGGCAACCAGCCGCGATGAATCGTCCGTCGCCATCGCCACCATTTCGCGCGCGAGCGTGGTTTCCGGGATGGTGAGGTCGATCTCGAACCAGACACTGTCTGCTTCCTCGAAGACCCGGTCGAAGGCGGCCGGGCGTCCGTCTGCGGCATTGTCCATAAAGTGGATGGTGCCGGCGAGCCAGGCCGTGCCGGCCCTTTCCGGATGCGTCACTTCGTACAGCGGCGGTGTCGCGGCTGCCGTGGTCGCTATTGCCGTACCGAATATCGCCGCCATAAGGGCGACAAGGAATCGTGCAAGTTTCATTCTATGTTTCCCCAGCGTTGTGCAATGAAGGCAGTCTTTGCCGAAAGTTCCAGCGACGATGTCCACTTGTAGGCAAGGTTCACGGAATCGGCCTGTGCATAGACGCCATGGCCACGGAAAATCGTGATGCGATGGTCGCGAAGCACGTTCGATATCAGCTCCGGTGAATCGCTGACGTAGGCCTCGTAAGGCGCGTTGATGACAGGTACACGCGAAAAATAGTATTGCCCCTCGAAATCGGCCGGTACGAAATCCTCGCCGTTCAAGGTAAGTGCCACGCTGTGCGGGCCATGGCTGTGCAGCACCGCTCGTGCGCTTGCGTTCTTCTGGTAGACCTTCACATGCATCGGCGCATCCAGCGATGCACCCTTGCCGATGCTGCCGTCGATGTTGCAGGCCACGAGATCGTCGGCGGCCAGGGTATCGGCGCAGCAGCCAGTCGGTGTCACCCAGACCGTATCGCCATCGCGCACCGAGGCATTGCCGCTGTGCGAATCGTTCAGCCCGTACTGTCGCAGCAATCGGTAGTGGTCAACCAGTTCCTGCTTGATGTCCTTGCTCATGCTTCAACCTTCTCCTTGCCATGCCCATGCAGCCATTCGACACCTGTGAGCAGGCTGCCATCGTCTTCGAGCTCAAGCCAGCGATAGGCAGGTGGTCGCGTGTCTTCCGCAAATTCGTCGCTGTTCGGCCTGAATTGTACGCAGGTGGCGGGTGTGCCGAGATAATGGACTCCGTCCAGCAAGTGATCGTAAGCCTGGTGCGCGTGTCCGAACAGGCAGGCGTTCACGCCGTGCTCGCCCAGCAGTGCCCGGAAGGATTCGTCATCTTCGAGCCGAAGATCATCCAGCCAGCGAGAACCGACCGTAAGCGGCGGATGGTGCAGCGTGACCAGGACATGTTGTCCGGCATGCTCTGCGAGCTGCGCCAACAGCCAGTCGCGCTGCCCGGCAGTGATGCAACCATGCACCGCGCCAGGTACCTGCGAATCCAGAGTGATGACGGTCCACTTGCCGGATGTATACACGCCGCCGAGACGAATCGAGCTGCCGATGAACGCCGATTCCATCGCGGCACGGTTGTCGTGATTACCCGGCACGGCAATGATGTCGACCTGCCAGCCGGCTGCGGCGGCCGCGAGGCGCGAATAGGTATCGTCGAATTCCTCGTTTGCGATATCACCTGTCAGCAGCAGCAGGTCCGCGGGCCAATGCCGCGAGCGTGCATGGTAGAGTGAAATTTCGAATGTCTGTTGCGGTCGCACGCCGCGCCACACGGTGCTCGGGTCGTCGTGCAGGTGCAGGTCTGTAAAGTGCAGCAGTCTCATCTCATCGTTCTCGCGGGAGTGTGAAATGTCGAACCGGACGCTAAGTCTAACGGATGATCTCTACGCCTACCTCCTGAAAGTGTCGTTGCGCGAGGATGACCTGCTACGACGCCTGCGCGACGAGACCCTGGCCATGCCGCAGGCGAACATGCAGATATCTCCCGAGCAGGGACAGTTCATGGCGCTACTGGTGAAGCTGATTGGCGCACGGAACGTCATCGAGGTCGGAACCTTTACCGGTTACTCCAGCCTCTGCGTTGCCCGCGAACTGCCGGAAGACGGGCGCCTTGTTGCCTGTGATGTCAGCGCGGAATGGACATCGATCGCACAGAAGTACTGGCGCGAGGCCGGTGTGCACGAAAGGATCGACCTCCGTATCGCACCTGCAACGGAAACGCTGCAGGCTCTGTCGAGTGGCGGTGGTTCGGGCAACTACGATTTCGCCTTCATCGATGCCGACAAGGAAAGCTATCGCGAATACTTCGAGCTGTGCCTGGGCCTGCTGCGCCCCGGTGGAGTCATCGCGGTGGATAACACCTTGTGGGATGGCGCGGTAATTGACGAGAAGGACCAGTCGGCGGATACGAAAGCCATCCGGCTCTTCAATGAATATCTTGCCGATGACGAACGAATTGATATCAGCCTCGTGCCGATCGGTGACGGGCTGACACTTGCACGAAAACGCTAGGCAGGTTTTCAGCCTGAACAAGAAAGCCCGGCAATTGCCGGGCTTTCTTTCTGCGAACTGCCAGGAATTACTGCAGCGTGGATGTGATGTAACTGCGGATATCGTCGTTCAGTTTTTCCAGTGACGGTGGATGGATGTACATCATGTGACCGGCGGGGTAGTAGGCCATCTCGATGTTGTCACGCAATTCCGGTTCCAGGCCCAGGTGGTCCATGGTGTATTCCGTGGCGTAGAACGGCGTGGCCAGGTCGTAGTAACCATTCGCCACGAAAACCTCAAGGTGCGTGTTCGTACTCATTGCACGACGAAGGTCTTCAGCAACGTTCACGTAACCGGCACGACCGGTATCCCAGTTCCAGTTGCGGTTAACCGTGAAGCTGAGGATTTCGTATTCACGATCTTCCTCGTAGCCCAGCTCGTTGCGCAGGTAGCTGTTCATCGCGGCCGTGTAGGGCCCGGTGATCGCGGTGTAGCTCGGGTCATGCTCGAAGCCCTCGCCTGCGGCGTCGGAATCGATGCCGGTGTAACGCGAGTCGAGTCGGCCGACGGTGCGACGCTCGTCGCGCAGCAGTTCCTTCACGAAACGGAAGATCGACGGGCGCAGGTTTGCCTGCAGCAGGAACTCTTCGTCCAGGCCGGTAAACTTCGCGAGTTTTTCCGCAACGGCCTGGCGACGCGAATCGGCCAGCGTGTCGCCCTGCATCAGCGCGAGCGTGTACTCGCTGGCCGCGAAGGCACGGGCTTCGGCAAGAAAGCCCTCGAGATTGTCGTCATAGCCTTCGACCTTGCCGTGGTACCACGCCGTAGCCGCATAGGTCGGCAGGAACATCACGTAGGGCAGGTCATTACCGGTCTCGAAACGTGCCGTCTGGAAATTCAGGATGGACGACACCAGGATGACGCCGTTCATGAACATGCCGCGCTGCTGCAGTTCGGTTACAACTGCCGCTGCGCGGGTCGTGCCATAGGATTCACCGGCGAGGAACTTCGGCGAGTTCCAGCGGTTGTTGCGCGCGGTCCACAGGCGAATGAAATCCGCCACGGCCTTGCGGTCTTCTTCCACGCCATAGAATTCCTTGGCATCGGTATCGCCCTCGGCACGCGAGAAACCGGTGCCGACAGGGTCGATGAATACCAGGTCGGTGACATCGAGCAGGCTTTCTTCATTATCCGAGAGCCGATACGGTGCGGGTTCAGGCTGCTCTGCATCATCGAACACGACACGCTTGGGCCCGAAGGTACCGAGGTGCAGCCACACGGACGACGATCCCGGGCCACCATTGAACGTAAAGGTGACCGGACGCTGATTGCGGTTTCGAATATCGTCGCGGGTGTAGGCAATGTAGAAGAAGCTCGCCTTTGGTCCGCCATCGCTGTCACGTAGCACCAGCGTACCCGTGGTGGCGGTGTAATCGATGCTGTCGCCATTGATGCGTACCGAATGTTCGGTCGTTACCTGGCGTTCCTGCACGCCGCCGTTATCGCTTTCGCTCTCTGCGGCATGAACGGCCAGGAGTGGCATTGCCAGCAGGATTGCCAGCAGATGGATGCTTTTCTTCACGGTATTCCCCTTTGCCAAGAATCGAATCTCATGAAATGAGTCTGACCTCATCAGTCTGGCAGGGTTCCACCCGATCGCACGCAAAAAAAAGGGGATGCCACACGCATCCCGTTTGAAAGAGGTCTCCTACCGCAAATGGATCAGAAGTGACCGCGCACACCGAGTGTGAAATTGCGTCCCGGTAGCGGTGCCAGGTCCTTCAGGAAGGACGTGTGGCGTCGAGCTTCCTCATCCAGCAGGTTGTTGCCGCGGATGAATACCGTCCAGTCGAGATGCGTACCGCGAAGGTCGATGGAGATATCGGCGTCGACCATGGTGTAGCTGCCTGTCGGCAACTCGAACGCAGAGGTATCGTCCTGTTCCATGTGGTGCGTGGCGCGTGTGCCGAAGGTGAAAAGGCTGGACTCGTAATCCAGTTGCGCACCGACCCGCATGGGCGGGATGCGAGGCAGGTAGCCGCCATCGTCGAGCTCACCTCGCGTGTAATCGGAAAACACGCGGCCACGCCATTCGCCGCCGTTTGCCTCGTTCAGCGGGAAGCTGATCTCTGCCTCGTAACCGCTCAGGGTGGCGTTTGCCTGGGTGTAGCGCGCTACAGGCAGCCCATCGAGTTCCGCGCCCGTGTTTTCCAGGTAGATGAAGTCACTCACCTGGTTAAGGAAGAGGTTCACTGTCCAGCGCAGGCCGTCGCCGGTCTTCTTCCAGGTCAGGTCGATGTTGTGCGCAGTTTCTTCCTGCAACGAGGCATTACCGATTTCGAACTGCTGCGTGGCGAGATGGGGGCCATTCGAATAGCGCTCCTCGATCTCCGGTGCACGCTGGGCACGGGCGAAATTGATACCCAGCGATGCCTGGCCGCCATATCGATAGACAGCACCTGCCGACAGGCTGCTCGTGGTGTCGCCAATCTCGGCGCGACCTTGTGCCTGCTGGTTCTGGTTATCCATGCGGATACCCATCTCGATGCGCCAGGCATCGAATTCACGTTCCTCGACGAGGAACGCACCAAACGAATCGGATGTCGTCGGCGGGATGTAGGCTTCGTCACCGATGGCAGAGAAATCGCGGTCACGTACCTGGATGCCGAACGCACCGCGCCAGCCTGCCAGCGGTGCATGGGTGATTTCGATGCGGCCGTCCAGTTCGTCATTATTGAACACCGTGCCGACTTCGCCACCTTCCAGCTCGGTGTGTTCGTAGTCATTGGTGCCCAGGCGGAACTTGAAGAGTTCAAGTCCTGCCAGCGGTTCGCGCCATTCGGCCTTCATGTCGTAGCGCTGCTGGCCCATGTCGATGCGCACGCCTTCTTCACCGTGCTCTTCTTCGGCTTCAACGGCTGCGGGTTCTTCCTCGTGAGCATGGCCCGGGACGCCATAGTTGCTCTGGTAGGTGCTGCTCGAAGCACCGATGAAGCCGCTTTCGCCAATCCAGGAAATACCGAAGGCACCGCCGCTGGACTCGATGTCCGAATTCTCCAGGAAGCGATCCCCTTCGCTGTATTCATCGGCTTCGCCCTCGCTTGCCAGCTGGGGAAGGCTCTCGGCAGAAGCCGGGATGGTTACTTCGTCTGTCTGGCGGCGGAAACCATCCGCGTGCCACGCGATGGTGTCGTTACCACCATCCACGCGGACCACGGCGGTTCGATCCTGCGAAACCGTATCCGCACGGAATTCGAATGCGCCGCTGAGGTCACCAATGTGGCCTTCTTCCGGAATGCGGCTATCCGACATGTTGATCACGCCACCGAAGGCACCGTTACCGTAGAGCAGGGTTGCCGGACCCTTCACGATCTCGACCGAGTCGATCAGCAGGGGTTCGACCGGCACTGCATGGTCCGGGCTCAGTGCAGAAACATCCAGCGATGCGATGCCATCCTGCTGCACCTTTACGCGCGAACCACTGAGGCCGCGGATGACCGGGCGACCGGATGCCGGGCCACCGTAGGTCGAATTCACGCCGAGCTGGTTCGACAGGGTTTCGCCGATCGAGGCTTCGGTCAGCGCATCAAGGTCATCGGCACTGATGATGTCGACCGGCTGGCTGAGGTCGAGCATTCCGCGCCCCAAGGCAGAACTTCTCACGACAACCTTGTCCAGTGTCGCGCTGAGCTCGAGTTCCAGCATGGCTTCGCCCGTAGCGGGAACACTGACTGTTCCTTCGCTGCGGGAGCCATCGTTCCCGGTGACGATAACGGTATACCGGCCTTCCGGAATGCCGTCGAAATGGAAATGACCGCGGCTGTCGGTGATGGCCGTGTAATCGGTACCTTCCACCAGAACGAAGGCATTGGTGACGCCGTCACCGTTCTTGCCGAGGACACGACCTTCCAGGTCGCCGGCGAGAACGGGGGTGGTGATGCTGCCGGCAATGGCAGCGAGAACGTATGGTTTGAAAGTGCGCATCGAGTACTCTCCTGATCATTCAGCGCGAGGGACACGCGGCGCCTTGTGCAGCCGGCAATGCCCGTAGGTTCGTCTTGAATTGGCTGGTGGCTCGTGTGGCCGGTGTCAGGAGAGAGGGGGGCCGCGAGCGTGCGCCGTCGACGGCAGGCTGCCGACGAGGGGGGCGGAGTTGCGCGCGTGGAACGGAGCGGCATGGGGTTCGAGTTGCGCCGTGCCGGAGCTGCTTGGAACAACCGACTGCTGGCGGTCGAACTGGTGGCAGAGCTCGCAGTTGTCATCGACGCCCTGCAGGGCATCGGTCATGACATGGTTTGCCAGCGCCGCCTGCCCGATGAGGAGCAGTACGGAGATGGCCAGGGCCATGAATGACGTGTGACGGGTGGCGAACAAGCGATTTGGCTCCGGTTGGTCAGTTGCGCCGATATTCAAGCCCGGAAGAGGGCCTCGGCGCAAGGGGTTTCGCTGGCATTTGACGCTACAGGGCCGCGAGAGTTCCTTGAGGCTTCTCCTCGAGGCCTTTGTAGAGGAATTTCCTTACCAGGGCAGCTGCGCGCCGAGCGCGCGGCCGTAGGCCAGCATCAGGGGCAACTGGAAGACCAGCAGGCCCAGGTCGTAGCCCGCGAGGCGCTGCAATAACCGGGGTGGCAACAGGCGACCGATATGTCGCGCCAGGAGGTGGCCGCCGATGGCGATCACGGCGAGCGAGGCGAGCAGGGAGCCGGGCGAGGGCAGCAGGTTCGCCTCGACGCCTGCACGCTCGGCCAATGGCAGCCAGGTGATGGCGGTCAGCGCCAGTGTCTGCAGTGGCAGCAGCAGCGGTGTGAAAGCGGCCGAATTGGGCAGCAGCGCGAGCAGGAAGGGCAGGATGAACAGGATGTTGAAGCCGCGACTCAACAGTTCGAAATCCAGGATGTCGAAATATCCCGGTGCCCCGCCACCGATACCGAAAATGCCATGGAAGCCGGCCACCATGAACAGCAGCAGGGCGGATGCGCGCAGGAACGGGTGGAATACCTCCTCGACCAGCCAGTGTTGCACGGGGGTGAGGTCGGTGCGTGCGTCATGCGCGTCCTCGATACGTGCAATGACAGCGACGGCAATCAGGTAGGCAATGGTGGCGATCAGCAGTGTCATGCGGGCATCGTAGCCTGAAATTGTTGCCCAACGAAAAACGGGAGCCTGGCGGCTCCCGTTTCTTTTTGCATGGACCGTGTATCAAGGCCCTGACGAGAAGATTTTTCTTCGAGTGCGAGGCGCGGCGCGTTCCGAGAAGCGATTTACCAAGCCAGGTAATGAGTGCCGAGGGGCGCGCCGCAACGAAGCAATCGGGAAAAAGATTCCGTCAGTAGCGGTAATGGTCTGGCTTGTACGGTCCGTCCTGACTGACACCGATATAGTCGGCCTGGTCCTTCGACAGCTTCGTCAGGTTGGCACCGATCTTCTTCAGGTGAAGTGCGGCGACCTGTTCGTCGAGGTGCTTCGGCAGCACGTACACATCGTTCTTGTACTTGTCGCCGTGCGCGAACAGTTCGATCTGTGCCAGTACCTGGTTGGTGAAGGAATTCGACATCACGAAGGACGGATGGCCGGTGGCACAGCCCAGGTTCACCAGTCGGCCGCGGGCCAGCAGGATGATGCGCTTGCCGTCTTCGAAGATGACGTGGTCGACCTGGTCCTTGATGTTCTCGAACTCGCAGTTCTTTTCCAGCGAGGCGACATCGATCTCGTTATCGAAATGACCGATGTTGCAGACGATGGCCTGGTCTTTCATCTTCGCCATGTGGTCGAAGGTGATGACGTTGTAGTTGCCGGTGGCAGTCACGAAGATGTCCGCCTTGTCGGCGGCTTCTTCCATCGTCACGACCTTGAAGCCTTCCATTGCCGCCTGCAGGGCGCAGATCGGGTCGATCTCGGTGACCCATACCTGTGCGCCAAGGCCCTTCAGTGACTGCGCGCAACCCTTGCCAACGTCACCGTAACCGGCGACAAGCGCAACCTTGCCCGCGATCATCACGTCGGTGGCACGCTTGATGCCGTCCACCAGCGACTCGCGGCAACCGTACAGGTTGTCGAATTTCGACTTGGTGACGGAATCGTTCACGTTGATGGCCGGGAACGGCAGCTTGCCTTCCTTCGCCAGCTTGTAGAGTCGATTCACACCCGTGGTGGTTTCCTCGGTGACGCCCTGGATGCTCTTCGCGATTTCCTTGTACCAGCCCTTCGGCTTTTCCTCGAGGTAGCGCTTGATGGTCTTGAACAGCGCGGTTTCTTCCTCGCTGCCCGGGTTCTCCAGCACCGACGGATCATCTTCCGCCTGCGCGCCGAGCATCACCGCCATCGTCGCGTCGCCGCCGTCATCGAGGATCATGTTCGGCGTGGATTCCGGCCAGTCGAGGATTCGGTGGGTGTATTCCCAGTATTCCTCCAGTGTTTCGCCCTTGTAGGCGAACACCGGTGTACCGCCGGCAGCAATCGCGGCGGCAGCATGATCCTGCGTGGAATAGATATTGCACGATGCCCAGCGTACTTCCGCGCCCAGCGCTTCCAGCGTCTCGATCAGCACGGCAGTCTGGATGGTCATGTGCAGAGAACCCGCAATGCGCGCACCCTTCAGCGGCTTGGTCTTCGCGTATTCCTCGCGCGTGGCCATCAGGCCCGGCATTTCGGTTTCGGCAATGGCAATTTCCTGCCGGCCGAATTTCGCGAGCGAGATGTCCTTGACGTGGTAGTCGGTAAAGTTCTTGTCTACGACAGCGTTCATAATTGAACTCTCCAATTAAGGAACGAGCGCCGTTGCAATGGTTTGACCGCCCGGCAAGCCTGGCAACCTGTGGCTTTCCCGAGGAAAGCGGAGGTTGTCGCAACGCTCCTTGCCTGGACGGGCGGGGTGACGCTCATGCATCACCCCGCGGTAAAGAGAGGCGGATTATACCGCCGAATCAGCACTGATTCAGGAAGCCGCCTTCATGCCGGCTGCTTCGCGCAGCTCGTCGGCCTTGTCTTTCAGTTCCCAGGTGAAACCTTCGTTTTCGCGACCGAAATGGCCGTAGCTGGCCGTCGGGCGGTACATCGGCTTTACCAGGTCCAGCATCTGCAGGATGCCGTAAGGACGCAGGTCGAAGTGCTCGCGTACGAGCTGCTCGAGCTTCTCCTCGTCGATCTTCGCGGTGCCGAAGGTTTCCAGCGAAATCGAGGTGGGTTCTGCGACGCCGATGGCGTAGCTGACCTGGACTTCGCACTTCTCGGCGAGGCCGGCGGCGACGATGTTCTTCGCCACGTAGCGGCAGGCGTAGGCTGCCGAACGGTCGACCTTGGACGGGTCCTTGCCGGAGAACGCGCCACCACCATGGCGTGCCATGCCGCCATAGGTGTCAACGATGATCTTGCGTCCCGTCAGGCCTGCGTCGCCCACCGGGCCACCGACCACGAACTTGCCGGTCGGGTTGATGTGGAATTTCGTGTCCTTCGAGATCCACTCGCTCGGGATGACCGGCTTGATGATGTGCTCCATCACCGCTTCCTTCAGGTCAGCCTGCGATACGTCCGGGTCATGCTGCGTGGACAATACGATGGCATCCACTGCCGAGGCCTTGCCGTCGGTGTAGCGGAAGGTGACCTGCGACTTCGCATCCGGGCGCAGCCATTCGAGTTCACCGGCCTTGCGCACATCGGCGTGCTTCTTCACCAGGCGATGCGCGTAGGTGATCGGCGCCGGCATCAGCACGTCGGTCTCGCTGGAGGCATAACCGAACATCAGGCCCTGGTCGCCCGCACCCTGTTCTTCCGGGTTGCCGCGGTCAACGCCCATGGCGATATCCGGCGACTGCTTGCCGATGGCATTCAGAACCGCGCAGGTTTCCCAGTCGAAGCCCATGTCGGAGGTGTAGCCGATGTCCTTGATGACACCGCGCACCAGGTCTTCGAGGTCCACCCAGGCCGTGGTGGTGATTTCGCCGGCAACAATCGCCATGCCGGTTTTCACCAGCGTTTCGCAGGCGACGCGCGCGTTCTTGTCCTGCTCCAGGATGGCGTCGAGGACGGCATCGGAGATCTGGTCGGCCATCTTGTCCGGATGCCCTTCGGACACGGACTCGGAGGTGAACAGGTAGTTCTTGTGCATCAAGGATTTCCCGTAGGTCAGGGCCCGCGCGTGCGCCGGGCAGGTCAGAAAGTTCTCGATTCTAGAACAGAAACTCGGGGAATTCGACGGCATTCGACCTGCACAGGTCAGGGTGGCGATACGGGAACGGGTCGTTTTTCGGCGCGCAACAGGAAAAGACCGCTCGCAACGATGACGCCGGCGCCTGCCAGCACGACGCCGGATGGCAGCACCTGCCACAAGGCGATGTCCAGCAGCGTGCCCCACAGCAGTGCGGTGTATTCGAACGGTGCAAGCAGTGCGGCGGGCGCGATCCGGAATGCGCTGGTGAGCAGCAATTGCGCAATGGCGCCGGTCAGGCCGACGCCGACAATCCACCAGGCATCGCCGAGCTGCAGCGGTTTCCAGCCGGGCAGGGCCAGCAGGCCGGCGCCTATGGCGAGGAACGCGGTGAACCAGAATGCCATGGCTGCGGTAGAGTCGGTGCGGCCGAGAATTCGCGTGGAGATGGCGTTCAGTGCGTAGCAGGTGGCGCCCACCAGCGCGCCAATGGCACCGAGCACATCCGTATCGGCACCGGGTTGCAGCGCAATAAGTACACCACCGAAGCCGACAATGATGGCGATCCATTTCGCTGCGGAAACATGCTCTCCCAGCAGTGGCGCAGACAGCGCGGTAATCAGCAATGGCGCCACGAAGAACAGCGAATAGGCTTCCGACATCGGCATGCGGCTCAGCGAGTAGATGAAGCTGCCGAGCAGCAGGACGGCGAGAGCACCGCGTGCAACATGCCAGGCCCAGCGCACTTCGAGCAGTACGCGGTAGCGCCTTTCCCGGTAACCCACCCACGCGAAGACAAACGGCAGCGCCGCGATGCCGCGCAGGAACGCGACCTGCAGCGGTGGGTAATGCTCGGCAAGCTGTTTCATGCAGGCATCCATCAGCGCGAAGGTGAAGGTCGCGCCGCACATCATGGCGATGCCGGGCAGGTGGCTGGAGCGCATCGAACGCCTCCGTGAACAGCGGATTCATGCGGTGGATGAAGGGCGGCTATCTTATCGCGCCGAAATCAGGCCGCAAGGGATTCCTTCGGGAAATCGTAAGTTGTTGATTTTTAGACATTCGACCGCTTTCGCCCGTTTTCTCCGGGGTTGCCCTGAAGGCCCCTTTTCGGCGAAAATGCGCGGCTTCTCAACGCGGGGAGTACCAATGCCTTCACGACGCGAACTTGCCAACGCCATCCGTGCCCTCAGCATGGATGCCGTCCAGGCCGCCAATTCCGGTCATCCGGGTGCACCAATGGGAATGGCGGACATCGCCGAAGTTCTCTGGAACGATTACCTGAAGCACAACCCGGCGAACCCGGACTGGGCCGATCGCGATCGTTTCGTGCTGTCCAACGGGCACGGTTCGATGCTGCTTTACTCCCTGTTGCATCTCACCGGTTACGAGGTCTCACTCGATAACCTGAAGAATTTCCGCCAGCTGCATGCACCGACGGCGGGTCATCCCGAGCACGGTGACCTTCCCGGTATTGAAACGACCACGGGGCCGCTGGGCCAGGGCCTGGCGAATGCAGTAGGCATGGCGATCGCCGAAAAGGTGCTCGCAGCGCAGTTCAACACCGACAAGCACAAGATCGTTGACCACCACACGTGGGTGTTCATGGGTGACGGTTGCCTCATGGAAGGCATTTCGCATGAAGCCTGCTCGCTGGCAGGTGTGATGGGTCTCGGCAAGCTGATCGGTATTTACGATGACAACGGCATTTCCATTGATGGCGAAGTCGATGGCTGGTTCCGCGACGATACGCCGGCGCGTTTCGAAGCCTACGGCTGGCACGTGATTCGCGATGTCGACGGTCATGACTCGAGCGCGGTGAAGGCGGCTATCGAGGAAGCGAAAGCCGAGACGAACAAGCCGACCCTGATCTGCACCAAGACGGTGATCGGTTTCGGTTCGCCGAACAAGGCCGGCACCGAGGGCGTGCATGGCGCCGCGCTGGGCGAGGACGAAGTCGCCGCGACGCGCAAGGAACTCGGTTGGGAATACGGCCCGTTCGAGGTTCCTGAAGATTATTACGAAGCCTGGGACGCGAAGGCGACCGGCGCGCGCGCCGAGGCGGCCTGGACCGAAATGTTCGAGGCCTACCGCAAGGATCACCCCGAAAAGGCTGCGGAATTCGAGCGTCGCATGAAGGGCGAGTTGCCGACCGACTGGAACGCCGTGGTCGACAAGCTCGTCAAGGACATGGACGACAGCGCGCAGAAGGTTGCGACCCGCAAGGCCTCTCAGCTGGTGCTGGATGTGATTGGTCCGCAGTTGCCGGAATTCGTTGGCGGCTCGGCTGACCTGACCGGCTCGAACAACACCTTCTTCAAGGGTTCGAAGGGCATCGACGCGAAGGATGCATCGGGCAACTACATCTTCTATGGCGTGCGCGAGTTCGGCATGGCCGCAGCGATGAACGGCATGGCGCTGCACGGTGGCTTCATTCCGTACGGTGGCACCTTCCTGGTGTTCTCCGATTACATGCGCAACGGCATCCGCATGGCGGCGCTGATGAAACAGCGTTCCATCTTCGTGCTGACGCATGATTCCATCGGCCTCGGCGAAGACGGTCCGACCCACCAGCCGGTCGAGCATGTCGCCTCGCTGCGCATGATCCCGAACCTGTCCCTCTGGCGCCCCTGCGACACCGTCGAGACGGCCGTTGCCTGGCAGTCTGCCGTTGAACGCAACGATGGTCCGACCGCACTTGCGCTGACCCGCCAGGGCCTGCCGCACATGGAGCGTGACAGCGACACCATTGCGAATATCGCAAAGGGCGGCTACGTCCTGAAGGACAGCAAGGGCGAGCCTGAGCTGATCATCATGGCCACTGGTTCCGAAGTGGAGCTGGCCATGAATGCTGCCGAAAAGCTCGGCGATGGCGTACGCGTCGTGTCGCTGCCGAACATCGGCATCTTCGACCAGCAGGACGAAAGCTATCGCGAGTCCGTGCTGCCGCGTGGCGTGAAGAATCGCATCGCGATCGAAGCGGGTACCAGCGAATACTGGTGGCGCTTCATCGGCACCGAAGGCCGTGTCATCGGCATGGACAGCTTTGGCGAGTCCGGTCCGGCCAAGGACGTTTTCGAATACTTTGGTTTCACTGTGGATAACGTGGTCAAGCAGGCCAACGAGATCCTCGGCAAGTAATTCATCTATTCAACTGTCATCGAGATATCGGGAGAACATCATGGCGATCAAGGTAGCGATCAACGGTTATGGCCGCATCGGCCGCAATATCCTGCGTGCGCTGTACGAATCGAACCGCAACAAGGAAATCCAGATCGTGGCGATCAACGACCTGGGCGATGCGGAAACCAACGCGCACCTGACGCGTTTTGATACCGCACACGGTCGTTTCCCGGGCGAAGTCTCGGTGGAAGGCGATTACATGGTCGTCAACGGTGACAAGATCAAGGTACTGGCCGAGCGCAACCCGGCTGACCTGCCGTGGGGCGACCTCGGTGTGGACATCGTGCTGGAATGCACCGGCCTGTTCGCCAGCAAGGAAAAGGCCTCCGCCCACCTGAAAGGTGGTGCGAAGAAGGTCATCATTTCCGCACCGGGCGGCAATGATGTCGATGCCACGATCGTGTACGGCGTGAACCATGACACGCTGAAGGCTTCCGACACCGTTATCTCGAACGCGTCCTGCACCACCAACTGCCTGGCGCCGCTGGTCAAGCCGCTGCATGACGAGATCGGCATCGAGTCCGGCCTGATGACAACCATCCACGCCTACACCAACGACCAGGTGCTGACCGACGTGTTCCACAAGGACCTGCGCCGCGCGCGTTCGGCCACCATGTCGATGATCCCGACCTCCACCGGTGCCGCGAAGGCTGTCGGCCTGGTGATGCCGGAACTGAACGGCAAGCTCGACGGTTACGCCATGCGCGTGCCGACGATCAACGTGTCGATCGTCGACCTGGCTTTCGTTGCCAAGCGCGACACCACGGTCGAGGAAATCAACGAAATCCTGAAGAAGGCCTCGAATGGCGCGCTGAAGGGCGTGCTGAACTACAGCGATGGCCCGCTGGTGTCGGTCGACTTCAACCATGACCCGGCTTCCAGCACCTACGACGCCACCCTGACCAAGGTCTCGGGCGGCAAGCTGGTGAAGGTCTGCTCCTGGTACGACAACGAGTGGGGCTTCTCGAACCGCATGCTCGATACGACTGTCGCTCTCTTCAACGCGAAGTAAGTCGAGCGCCAGGCTTGCGCCCGGGTGGGCGCAAGCCCATAGAGTGGATCGCAACTCAATTTGTTTTTTCGATGAATCCGCTGTCCGGCGGATTCGTCGTTTCTCGCTGAACGGAAGAGTGCAATGAACATTCTCAAGATGAGCGACCTGGACCTGAAGGGAAAGAAGGTCCTGGTTCGCGAAGACCTCAACGTGCCGGTGAAGGACGGTGTCGTCACTTCCGATGTGCGCATCCGTGCTTCGCTGCCGACGATCAAGCTGGCGATGGAGCAGGGCGCAAGGGTGTTGCTGATGTCGCATCTCGGTCGTCCCGAAGAAGGTGTCTACGATGAATCGCAGTCGCTGGCACCGGTGGCCGAGCGCCTGACCGAACTGCTCGGCGTGAAGGTCCGCCTCGAAAAGGACTGGATCGATGGCGTCACGGCCGAGGAAGGCGAGGTCGTGCTGTGCGAGAACGTGCGTTTCCTCAAGGGTGAAAAGAAGAACGACGACGCGCTCGCCAGGAAGATGGCGGCACTGTGCGACGTCTACGTGATGGATGCCTTCGGTACTGCGCATCGTGCGCAGGCGTCCACGCATGGTGTGGCGAAATTCGCCCCCGTTGCCTGTGCTGGCCCCTTGCTGGCGAACGAGCTGGATGCGCTCGGTCGCGCGCTGGAAAACCCGGCACGCCCGATGGTGGCGATTGTCGGTGGCAGCAAGGTCTCGACCAAGCTGACCGTCCTCGAATCGCTGTCGAAGAAGGTCGACCAGCTCATCGTCGGCGGTGGCATTGCCAATACCTTCATCGCGGCTGACGGTCATTCTGTCGGCAAGTCACTGTATGAGGCCGATCTCGTTGACGAGGCGAAGCGCCTTACCGCGGCGGCCAGGGATAAGGGCGGCGATATCCCGGTGCCGACCGATGTGGTCGTGGCACAGGAGTTTTCCGGTGATGCCGAGGCGGACGTGAAGCCTGTCGACAAGGTGGGCGATAGCGAGATGATTCTCGATATCGGTCCGGATACGGGTGAAGTGTTTGCCGAAATCCTCAAGAAGGCGGGTACGATCGTCTGGAACGGTCCGGTCGGCGTTTTCGAGTTTGACCAGTTCGGCGAGGGTACCAAGGCGCTGGCCCACGCCATCGCCGAATCATCGGCCTTTTCGATCGCCGGCGGTGGTGACACGCTGGCTGCGGTCGACAAGTACGGCGTAGCCGACCACATTTCCTATATTTCGACCGGCGGTGGCGCCTTCCTCGAATTCCTGGAAGGCAAGAAGCTCCCGGCCGTGGCAATATTGGAAGAACGCGCTGGCGACGACGCCGGGCTCAAGCGGGCCTGACGCGTTGATCGAGCCCCGCCGCGCGCGGGGCTCTTTCGTTGCGCCACAAGAACTATAAATAGAACCGGAACGTCAAGGAGAGCAGGAAGCATGTTGAGGCGTACAAAGATCATCGCAACGCTCGGACCGGCTACGGATGATCCGGCAGTACTGGAGCGCGCCTTGCGCGCCGGTGTCGATGTGGTGCGGCTGAACTTCTCCCATGGCAGCAAGGAAGACCATGCCGCACGCATGCAGCGGGTGCGGGATATCTCCGCGAAGATCGGTCGCGACGTCGGTATCTTCGCCGACCTGCAGGGTCCGAAGATCCGTATTGATCGTTTTGCCGAAGGCGCGGTGGAGCTCCAGGACGGCCAGGTGTTCGTTCTTGATGCCGGCATGGACCCGAATGCCGGCACGGTCGAGGCGGTTGGCCTCACCTACAAGGACCTGCCGAAGGATGTTGAGGTTGGTGATCGCCTGCTGCTTGACGATGGCTTGATTTCGCTTGTCGTGGACAAGGTCGAGGGCAAGAAGGTCTTCACCACCGTCGAGAATGGTGGTCGCCTGTCGAACAACAAGGGCATCAATCGCCAGGGCGGTGGCCTTTCGGCCCCTGCGCTGACCGACAAGGATCGCGCCGATATCCTCATCGCTGCCGAGCTTGGTGTCGATTACGTTGCCATTTCCTTCCCGCGTGATGCGAATGATGTCCAACTCGCACGAGATCTTGTCTGGGATGCCGGCTCTCGGGCGGGCATCATCGCGAAGATCGAGCGCACCGAAGCGGTGGAGAACATCGAGTCGATCATCGAGGTCTCCGATGCCGTGATGATCGCGCGGGGTGACCTGGCCGTCGAAATCGGTGATGCAGAGCTGCCGGCCGTGCAGAAGAAGATCATTCACGCTGCGCGTGACCTGAATGCCGTGGTCATCACGGCCACCCAGATGATGGAATCCATGATTGCGAACCCGGTGCCGACACGTGCCGAGGTGCTGGATGTCGCCAATGCCGTCATGGATGGTACCGATGCCGTCATGCTGTCGGCGGAAACCGCCGCGGGCAAGTACCCGGTCAAGACGGTCGAGGCGATGGCGCGCGTCTGCCTTGGGGCAGAAAAGCAGCGCATGGTTCAGCGGTCGAAACATCGTCTTGATAGCCATTTCGAACGGATCGATGAAGCCATTGCAATGGCGGCGATGTACACGGCGAACCACCTCGGCGTGAAGGCCATCGTTGCGCTCACGGAATCCGGCTCCACGGCACTGTGGATGTCGCGTATCCGTTCCGGCATCCCCATCTTTGCGATGACGCGACACGAAACCACCCGCCGCCGCGTCACCCTCTATCGCGGCGTATATCCTGTCGCGTTTGACGTGCTGCATGCAGAGACTCACAAGGTCCTTGCCGATGCATCCAACGTGCTCGTCGATCGACGTATCGTCGAAGACGGTGATTTCGTGATTTTCACTAAGGGTGACTTCAAGGGAATTTCGGGTGGCACGAATGCCATGAAGATCCTTCGCATCGGCGAAATCAGCGAGGACTGACCATGCGTCTCTTGCTTGCCAGCCAGGATTCCGTGACGACGCCGCAGCTCGAGAAGCTCGCGCTGTCGGCGAACATGGATATCTTCAAGGTCGAGGAAGGTCGTGAGGCGGTCGAGTTCATCCGTACCCGGTCGCCGACCGATCTCGTGCTCGTTGACGCCATGTTGTCGGGGATCGCGGGCATCGAACTGGTCGAACGGCTTCGCCGCGACGACAAGTGGTCGAAAGCCGTGATCGTCTTCATTGCCAATGACAGCGACAGCGGGGCAATGCGCCAGGCGCGACGCGCCGGGGCCGATGATTGCCTTCTTACGCCAGCGAATGAAGATGAATTGCGCCTGCGTTTCGATATCTGGCAGAAGCTCTGTCGTCTCCAGGAGACGGTCAACCAGGGCACGTCGCACGACGCCGTGACCGGGCTATACAGCCATGGCCTCGTCCTGGAAACGGCGCAACATGAACTTGATCGTGCGATACGCGAGGAAACGCCGTTGTCGATGGTGATGACGGATATCGACAACCTGCGACAGATCAACGAAAAGTATGGTCACCAGATGGGCGACAAGGTGCTCGCGATGGTGGCCGAGCGCATGAAGGTGGCGTTGCGTTCCTATGACCTCAGCGGTCGTTATGGTGGCGAGGAATTCCTTACCGTCCTGCCACGCTGTGGCCGCGCCAATGCGATGGAAGTCGGTGAGCGTATCCGTCGTGCCGTTGCCGCCGAACCGCTGGAGATTGATTCGATCAAGTTGCCGGTGACGGTGAGCATCGGTGTCGTGACAACCATGGGTGACGAGGATGTCTCGGCACGCAAGATGATTCGCGCGGCGGATCACGCCCTGTTCAAGGCAAAGCGGGAAGGTCGCAACCGCGTCGAAATGGCCGTGAGCCTGAAGACATGGGCCGGCCGCTCGATCTGAAGATAATCCTGGAGACGAAATGAAGCATTTCCTTTTGCTGGTAACCATCCTTTTCATTGCGGCCTGCGAGCCCGCGGCGCCGAAGCAGTTTGCGTTGGACATGCCGGGGTCGAAGGACGCGATGGCTCCTCGCATCAGCAGCCTGCCTGGCGGCGAGATCCTGCTGAGCTGGATCGAGCCGGGAGAGGTGTCTTCGCTGCGCTTTGCCGTTTACGACGGGCTGGAGTGGTCGGAGCCACGTGTGGCCGCGGAGGGAAGTGACTGGTTCAACAACTGGGCCGACACGGCGGGAGTGACCGCGCTGGGCAACGGCTTGCTGGTGGCGCACTGGCTGCAGAAGAACGGCGAAAGCACGTATGCCTACGAAGTGCGCTATGCCGTTTCCTCCGATGGCGGTAAGAGCTGGTCCGAACCACGTCGTGCGCATGATGACCCTTCGGCAAGCGAGCATGGCTTTGTCAGCATCATTCCGCGTGGTAACGGCTTTGAAATGTTCTGGCTGGATGGCCGCAAGACCGCCGGTAACGCTCATGCGCATGGCGAGACCGCGGAAAGCGATGGAGAGATTGCCGGCATGACCCTGCGCATGGGGCGTTTCGCGGCCGATGGTGAACGCCTCCTGGAACAGGAAATCGACGGCCTGACCTGCGATTGCTGCCCGACGGCGGCGGCGCGCCAGGGCGATGATTCGCTGGTTGTCTATCGCGATCGGGATGAGCAGGAACGCCGAGATATCTACCTGGCAAGGATCTCGGAAGATGGCGAGGTCCAGCGCCGCGAAGTGCATGATGACGCGTGGCACATGCCTGCCTGTCCGGTAAATGGTCCGGCGGTCGCCACAGTGGATTCGGCGACGCATATCCTCTGGTTTACCGGTGTCGATGGCAAGCGCGAGATCCGTTATGCGGTAGCACCGGACGGAAAGTCCTTTGCCGAGCCGGTAAAGGTCGCCGGTGGCGATGCACAGGGTCGCGTTTCGCTGGTGCAGGCGGGAGATGAACTGGTTGCGATGTGGCTGGCAGGCCAGGGCAGCGAAGGCCGTATCCAGCTTGCGAGCCTGGTGGACGGCAAGGTCGGCGAACCGGTAACCGTGGATGGCATGTCGGTGGCACGTCGCGTCGGTTACCCGCAGCTTGGCGTCATTGGTGGCGGTGACCTGCTGGTTGCGTGGACTAGCGCGGAAGGACTGGTCGGCAAGCGACTGCAACGCTAACGAACCACGACCCGCCGTGTGCGGGTTACCAACGAAAAAAGGCTCGCATCAGCGAGCCTTTTTTCTTTACACCAGGCGACGTTGTCAGCCTTCATCGGCAGGTGCCTGGTGCTTCTCCAGTTCAGCCAGCACTTCCTTGGCATGTACTTCGGGGTCAACATCTTCGTAATGCTTGACGATCACGCCCTCGGGGTTGATCAGGAAGGTCTGGCGGCTCGCATAGGTGATCGGGCCCAGCGACGTCAGCACGTCATATTTCTCCGAAACCTTCTTTTCGGTATCGGCGAGCAGCGGGAACGGCAGCTCGTACTTCTCGGCAAATTCCGCATGCGATTCGACATCATCCAGGCTCACGCCGAGTACCGCCGCGCCCATGTCGCGGTAACGGTAGATCTCGTCGCGGAAGTTGCAGGCCTCGGTAGTGCAGCCCGGGGTGTCATCCTTGGGGTAGAAATACAGCACCACCCACTGGCCTTCGTAGTCCGAGAGCGAGTGCCATTCGGAATTCTGGTCCTGCAGGCGGAAATCCGGGGCCAGCTTGCCCTCGGATGGGCCCTCGGACGGACCTTCAGCCGGTGCGGCCTGGACGGTCAGGGAAAACAGCATGGCCATGATGGCCGCGGTCAGGGAGATTGCACGCACGGTTACTTACCTCGCGTCTGGGTTGGAGTGGGGAAGGGTGTCAGTCCCGCAGGCCGGTCGCGTCGCTGCGGAAACCGTGTACCAGTTGTACCGGGGTTACGGGTCGGCTTTCAAGCCATTCGAGCAGCGGTGTCCAGTCCTTGAGGTCGCGCTTGACGCGACTGCCCTGCATTTCATGGATGCCGATGCCTTCGGAGGAGGCATTGATGTAGTTCTGCGAGTCGCGCAGGCTGGTGATGAACGGGATATCGAGGCTGTTCAGGAAGCGGGTCAACGCCTTGTAAACCAGTGTGTTGCGCTTGGCACGGTTCGCAACCACGCCAATGCGGTCCTCGCGGCGATCGAGCTTGGCAACCAGCAGCAGGTCAGCGACGCAGCGCGACGCAGCATGGATATCGATATCGGATGGCATCACCGGAATGATTACCGCGTGGGCCTTGCGGGTGATTTCCGTGAGTCGTTGGGG
>JAWWBT010000009.1:0-32500 GCA_033720815.1 Gammaproteobacteria bacterium
CGCCTTGCCCGTTTCGAAAACGGCAAGGAAGTGTTGTGGCGTTCACGCCGCACCGAAGGAAAATAAGGCGTTCACGCCGCACCGAAGGAAAATAAGGCGTTCACGCCGCACCGAAAAAAACAGGACTGCCTGAATACGGCTCAGAGCGGCAAGACAACCAGCTCTATTCAGCGATTCGCTCACGTGCGTCTTCGAGTGAACTGCACAGTTCGCGCACTCCCTGGAGCATTCTCGGCGTCGCACGCGCCAGTACTTCTGCATCCACACCAAGCAGGTTGTGATATTTCACGGCGGAAAGCCCTGGCCACTGCTTCCACCGCTCCACATTGCCGTTCTCGGCCGCGCTCTTCCCCATCACGATCGCTTCCGGGTCTCGCCCCAGGACCGCTTCCAGCGTGACTGCCGGTGCAAGGGTATCGAGATCCGAGAAAACATTGCGTCCGCCACAAAGGCGAAGCGCCTCGCTGATGACATGTTCACCGTTTACCGTGAACAGCGGCTGCGCTGAAATCTGGTAGAACACGGTGATCGCTTTACTGCCCTCGTAGCGATGCCGCAGCTGCGCGATACCATCGCGGAATTCCCGTGCGACCTCGGCAGCAGTTTCCTGCTTGCCGAGAGCCATACCCAGCCATTCGACATGGCGCCCGATGCTCTCCAGCGTATCGGGAGTCAGGACCGCAACCGTCTGGCCAAGTTCACGCAACCGCGCAATCACGCCTTTCGGAGTTCCACCACCCCACGCGAGCACGAGGTCAGGTTGCAGGCCCAGCACCCGTTCGTAATCGATGCGAAATGCATCGCCTATACGAGGCACCTCTTTCGCAGCATCCGGAAAATTGCTCCACTCCACCGTGCCGACGAGCTGGTCTCCAGCGTCGAGTGCGAATACGAGTTCCGCCAGGTGAGGAGCCAGCGCAATGACGCGCGGTTTTTCGGCCGCAATCCGGATTTTCCTGCCATCGTCATCGACCAGCTCTGCCGCATGCAGGGAACACGACAAGCCAAGCCCAAGCAGGATCGCAAGGAAACGCATGATCAAAGCGTAAATCCAAGCAGGCTCAGGAGAGCGAGTGCGGCCAGCCAGATGACCAGTGTGCGGAACAGCAGGTTTTCCGTCGCGTCGAGTTCGCGAATCTCGCCTTCACCGGGCTCGCCCAGCGTCAGGGCACCACGACCCGTACAGGCAAGGATGTCTTCATTGATTTCGAAGAAACGACCAGTGCACGCCTCGTAGGCCGCCTGGCGCTCCGCCATTGCCTCATCGAAGCTTCCGGCCAGTGCATAGCTTAATGCGAGCAGGCGCGACGGCGCCCATTCAAGAATGCCGTAAACCCGACCCGCGGAGCCGCAGGCCCGATCGGGGCAACCGAATTCCTCGGCACGATGTCGAAGGATGTCCGCGGCACGAAACATCACCGCACCGGCCGGCCCGAGCAAGGCCGCCCAGAAAACGACGCCGAACAGCCGCCGTCCGGCTAGCACGAGTACGCGCTGCACCACATGGCGACTGCGCTCGACGGAGTCCTGCGGCGGAGTTGCTTCCAGCATGGCCTCGGCAAGCTCGCGCGCCCTGTCGTCATCACCACGACGGACGGCTTCAGTGTATGCCGTGAGGTCCCCGAACAGGCTGCGCGGGCCCAGCATGAACACGAAGATGGCGAAGCCCGTGACAAAGCCCACCAGTGGCTGGATGCTCCAGACGAATTCGAGCAGCAGCATTACCAGCAGCGTCGGCAGGAGTACTGCCACGAGTGCAAAAGCGATTCCGGACAGGCTGTCCTGCCGCGGCAGGTGCCTCAGCAACAGGCTGAAACCCTGGCGGTACCAGCCTTCGCCGCGATGATCGGACAGGGCGGGCATGTAACGGTCAACGATTAGCCCGAGGAGGATACTGATGAATGACATGCTTACTCCTTGTCGCCGAGCAACGGTCGGAGGCGTTCGCGAAAATGGAGCCAGTCGAATGCCGGCCCGGGATCTGTCTTGCGTCCGGGCGCAATATCGCTATGACCAACGATGGCATCTTCGGCCAGGCTTTCATAATGAGTGATCAGTGCAGCAGTGCATAGGGCCAGCTGCTCATATTGGGATTCCGTATAGGGCAGGTCATCGGTGCCCTCGAGCTCAATGCCAATGGCGAAGTCGTTGCAACGCTGCCTTCCACACCATTCGGACCTGCCGGCATGCCAGGCCCGACGATCAAACGGCACATACTGCACCAGGCTGCCATCACGGCGGATCAAAAGGTGGCTCGAGACTTCCATGTGAGCAATTTCCGCGTAATACGGATGCTCACCAGGGTCGAGCTTGCCACGGAAAAGCTGGTCGATTCCGGGCCCGCCAAACTCGCCAGGAGGAAGGCTGATGCCATGCACCACGATGAGTTCGATGGCCGCGTCGGCAGGCCGCTCGTCGTGGTGCGGAGACAGGCGGAATTCCGCCTGTCGCAGGCAGTGGTGCTGGATTTCGGGAAGCATGTCGGCAGTCTTGCCCAAGGAAAGGCCTGAATCAAGCGCCGGGCCGTGACTGCACAGCTTGATAGGGACTCGCCAAACGGCGACACTTGCAGCCCGCAGAACGCCGCCTTGGCGCGGTTCCAGATGTACAGCAACAGGAAAATCATGAGCAACAACCAGAGCATCGTCGATCGCGACCTTTCCGTACTGTGGCACCCCTGCACGCAGATGAAGGACCACGAGTGGCTGCCACTGGTGCCGATCAAGCGTGGCGAGGGAGTCTGGCTGGAGGATTTCGATGGCAACCGCTACATCGATGCCGTGAGCTCCTGGTGGGTCAACCTCTTCGGCCACAGCAACCCGCACATCAACCAGCGCCTGCGCGAACAGGCGGAGGAATTGGAACACGTGATTCTTGCCGGCTTCAGCCATGAGCCGGTCGTGCGCCTTTCGGAAGAGCTCGTGAAAAGAACACCCGCGCCCCTGAAGCGCTGCTTCTACGCCGACAATGGTTCATCTGCTGTCGAAGTCGCGTTGAAGATGAGCTTTCACTACTGGCGCAATGTCGGCAAGTCGAAGAAGACGCGCTTCGTGACGCTGGGCAACAGCTATCACGGTGAAACCCTGGGCGCGCTCGCCGTGGGCGACGTTTCGCTCTACAAGGACACTTACGAACCGCTGCTGCTGAAGGCGATCACTGCGCCTTCACCGGACTGTTTCCATCGGGCCGAGGGCCAGACCTGGGAAGAGTTCGGCATCGAGCAGGCGGCGAAGATGGATGCCCTTCTGGCCGAACAGCATGAGGAAATCTGCGCGGTCATTGTCGAACCACTGATCCAGTGTGCCGGCAACATGCGGATGTATCACCCGGTCTACCTGAAGAAACTGCGCGAATCCTGCGATCGCTATGGCGTGCACCTGATTGCCGATGAAATTGCGGTGGGCTTCGGCCGCACGGGAACCATGTTTGCCTGCGAGCAGGCCGGAATTTCACCGGATTACCTGTGCCTTTCGAAGGGCCTCACGGCGGGCTACCTGCCACTGTCGGTCGTGCTCACGACCGAAGAAATCTATCGCGCCTTCTACGACGAGTACGAGAACCTGACTGCCTTCCTGCACTCGCACAGCTACACCGGGAACCCGCTGGCCTGTTCAGTTGCGCTTGCCACGCTGGAACTGTTTGACAGCCGCGACCAGGTTGCGCGCAACCGGGAACTCGCGGCACACCTCGAGAAAGCGACGGCACATCTTGCCGACCATCCGCATGTCGCGGAAATCCGACAGCACGGCATGGTTCAGGCCATCGAACTGGTAAAGGACAAGGAAAAAGGCATCCCCTACGACTGGAAGGAGCGTCGCGGACTGAAGGTCTACCAGCACGCCTTGACGCGCGAGTCATTGCTGCGCCCCCTGGGCCATGTCGTTTACTTCATGCCGCCTTATGTCATTACCGAAGAGCAGATCGATCACCTCGCGCAGGTTGCGACCGAGGGCATCGATATTGCCACGCGAGACTGACACCGTGACCCGCCGCGCATTCATCGATAGCGAACTCGCCGTGGGCGAGGAAATCCGCCTGGAAGACGATGCCTTTCGGCACCTGTGCAAGGTACTGCGCTTGCGCGAAGGTGATGAAGTCACCCTGTTCAATGGTCGCGGCGGTGAATTCCACGGCAGGATCACTGCGGTCGAAAAGCGCAGTGCGACGGTCACCATCGAGGCCGGCGACATGATCGACCGCTCTCCAGGTCTCGAATGGCAGTTGCTGCAGGCGGTCAGCAAGGGTGACCGCATGGATTACACCTTGCAGAAATCGACCGAGCTCGGAGTACACAGCATCCAGCCATTTCATGCAGAACGCAGCGTGGTCAACCTGTCGGGCGATCGTGCACGCAAGCGCGAGGAACACTGGCGCGGCGTGGTGCGAAGTGCCTGCGAGCAATGCGGCATGAACCGGGTACCTGAAATACGGGAGCTAGCTGACATTCGTGAAGCGCTCTCAAGGGTGCATGCCGAGACGCGCCTGCTGCTAGACCCGCGTGCAGACGATTCGATCAGCGGTGTCGAAATCGGAAACAGTGTTGCCCTGCTGATTGGTCCGGAAGGCGGCCTGAGCGACGCCGAGATTGCGGCAGCCGGAGATGCCGGGTTCCGCGGTATACGAATGGGATCGCGGATACTCAGAACGGAAACGGCGGCCGTCGTGGCCGCCGCTGTCTTGCTGGCAAGAACGGGTGACCTCGACTAGTCAGTCACCTTTCAGGAAATCATCAAGATCACCAAGGTCGACATCTTCGTCATCGGATTCATCATCGTCCGAATCGAAGGAAATGCTGTCGAGGTCGAATTCCTCGTCTTCGGAGTCTTCACTGTCCTTCGATGCAGGATCACCCTTCGATGAATCGTCATCAGCCAGCGCATCGAAGAAATCTTCTTCCTCGTCTTCGCCTGCGGCCAGTGCCTCCAGCTCATCGACCGGCTCTGCAGAAGCCTCCTCGGGCTCTTGCTCATCTGCCTCAGCGATACCCAGGGCGTCAGCGATCATGTTCTCGAGCCTGGACAGGTCGGGAATCTTTGGTCGCTCGTTCGCCATGCGCGTCCGAGTGAGTACCGGCGCGTCTTCATCACCCTCTTCCATCTCTTCAAGCTGCAACACGCCCTCGTTTACACGAACAAGGTACGGATATCCCTGCGTCAAAAGGGCAAAGACACTCGGATCCCTCAGTCGACCTTCAATGCTGAAGACAATGGCAATGCGGGCACGACGGCCTGTTTCCGGGATGGGCTTGCCGCAGGCCGCCTCGAATGAAACCAGCGGGATGCGCTGCTTCTGCCAGTCGATGAAACCGAGAATGAAATCCGGCGCGCCTTCAGGCTTGTCCTTCGGCTGCACGAAGCCCGTAACCTCGGACACCGCGGCGCGCGGCAGCACGATTCGGCCATTCTCGAGTGGGATGAGCAAGCTGTAGACTTCACGAATATTCTGCATTGCTGATCAATCCCAGCGAGTACGTTCAGGGTTGAACTTGCCAACCAGCGACTGGATCTGCTCGACCAGCTCACCTTCCTGGTAGGGCTTGCCGAGGTAGCGATCAACACCGATCTCTGTCGCACGATTACGGTGTTTTTCACCGGTACGCGACGTGATCATGATGATCGGGATATCGGCAAAACGTTCATCATTCTTCATGTGCGATGCCAGCTCGAAACCATCCATGCGTGGCATCTCGATATCGAGCAGCATCACGTCCGGATGGTTTTCCTGCAGCACCGACAGTGCGTCGACACCATCCTTCGCCGTAATGACACGCATGCCGTAACGTTCGAGCAGGCGCTGCGTCACGCGGCGCACGGTGATCGAGTCGTCGACCACCATGGCGAAGGTACGTTCGTCTTCCTTCGCTTCCTCGCGTTCGCCGACCTCGATGATTTCGCCCTGCGCTGCCGCCTGAGCTGCCGCACGGACGAGGCCACCGACATCGAGAATCAGCAGGATGGAACCATCACCACGCAACGTTGCGCCGGAAATGCCCTTGATCGAGGAAATCTGCGGACCAACGGATTTCACGACAATTTCACTGGAGCCTTCCATGCCTTCAGATACCAGCGCACTCTTGTGGTCACCGGCCTTCACCAGGAGCACCGGCACCGTGTCGACTTCCTCGGAGAAGGTCGGGATACCCATGCCCAGCAGCGCGCTGAGATGCTGCAGGTCATATTCCTCGCCGCCGTAACTGAAACGCGGCTCCTCTTCCTGGAAGTAGCGCAGGACGTCCTTGCGCGGCACGCGCACGATACCTTCGATCGACGGCAACGGGATCGCGAACTGGTCATCGGCAACATTGACGACGAGTGCCTGGGAGATGGCCAGCGTGAACGGCAGTCGAATCGTGAACCGGGCGCCCTTGCCGGACTCGGAACGAATATGCAGGTTACCGCCGAGCTGCTTGATTTCGGAATTCACCACATCCATGCCGACGCCGCGGCCCGCGGCCTGCGTGATTTCTTCGGCCGTGGAGAAACCGGACTCGAGGATGAACTGCACAACGTCGTCATCGCTGAGCTGCGCGCCCTTGCGCAACATGCCCTGCGACTCGGCCTTCTTGCGGATCGCATCAACGTTGAGGCCCTGGCCGTCATCGGTAATCTCGATAACGACTTCTGAACCTTCACGGTGAAGGTTGATCGTGACGGTGCCCTGTTCCGACTTGCCCGCCTTCTTGCGGACATCCGGCTTCTCGATACCGTGCACGACAGAGTTGCGCATCATGTGTTCCAGCGGCGCGAGCACACGCTCGAGCACCTGGCGATCCATCTCGCCTTCGGCACCCACGAGCTGGAGTTCGGCCTGCTTGCCGTATTCGTCGGCGGTCTGTCGCACGATACGACGGAGACGCTGGGAATGGCGGGAGAACGGCACCATGCGCGTGCGCATGAGGCCATCCTGCAATTCGGTGTTCACGCGCGACTGCTGCATCAGCAGCGTTTCCGCCTCGCGTGACTGGTTCACCAGCAGGTCCTGGATGGAGACAAGGTCGGACACGGACTCGGCCAGCGCGCGGGAAAGCTGCTGCAGGGTCGAGTAGCGGTCCATTTCCAGCGGATCGAAATCGTCGTCGCGATCGAAGCCTTCCTTTTCGAGCTGCGAAAGGATCTGTGCCTCGGTCTCGATTTCAAGGTTGCGCAGCTGCTCACGAAGACGCACGACCGTCTGGTCAAGCTCGGTCAGGTTGAAGCCGATCGTGTTGACCTGCTGCTCGAGGCGCGAACGGTAGATCGACACCTCACCCGCGTTGTTGATCAGGTTCTCGATGAGGTCGGCGCGCACGCGCACGACTTCGTGCTGGATGCGGCTGGCGCTACGACGATCGAAGTGGATATCCGGGTCGAATGCCTCGCCCTGCTCGCGCTCGCGCTTCTGCGAAGCCGACGGTTTCTTTTCGGCAGCCTTCGGCTCAGGCGCCTCGGAGGTTGCCGCTTCGCCTGCTACAGGCCGCTTCGGCTCCGCCGGCTGCTCACGCCGCTCGGCACCAATATCGCTTTCGCCTTCCGGCGCCTCGCCACGGCTGAGGTTCTTGAATTCCTGTACCAGGTCTTCGGCACCGATAATCGGCTCACCAGCCATGACCTGTTCGTTCATGCGGTGCAGGCGATCGATCGCTCGCTGCATCAACGAGAGCATGCGCGTCGATACCGGGATATGCCCGTCGGTAACCTGCGCCATCAGGGTTTCGATCTCGTGGCTGAGGTCACCCATCGGCGTGATACCCGCCATGCGGGCACCACCCTTGAGGGTGTGCAGGAGTCGCTGTAGTTCGGCGACCTGCCCCTGGTCACCCCAGGCGTTGTTCCATTTTTCGAGGGCTTCATCGGCCCCTTCCAGCACTTCGCCAGCTTCTTCGAGGAAAACCTCGGCAAGCTCTTCGTCAAAGTCCGAAAGGTCATTCAGTTCAACCGAGGACACATCCGGCGTCGGCACCGGGGCTTCCTTCGGTTCCGGCGGCTCGGGCTCGATGCGCGGCGGAGCCGGCGGTGGCTCGGCAAGCTCGGCGGCACGGCGTGCGGTGTCTTCGTCCGTCTTTTTCGCGGGTGCGGGAGCGGCCGAAGCGGAATCGTCACTCGCATCAATCAACCTGCGGCGTGCACGAGTGGTAAGACCATCAAGCTCTTCCGGTGAAGCACCACCAATACGCAAGGCTTCGAGCTGCTGCGGAATGACGGCAATCATTTCTGCCAGCAATTCGACATCTTCCTGCGGCAGTTTCTTGCCATCCTCGACGCGAAGCTTGCAGTAATTCTCGAACGGGTCGATCAGCTCGGAAATCGAGTAGGCGCCTGCCATCGCCGCACTGCCATTCATGGTGTGCAGGACGCGAAGCAGGTTCTCGGTGATCGGGCGCGGCGTGCTCTTTTCACGCGCCTCGGCAATGAATTCTTCCAGCGCACCGATGTGGTTTTCGACTTCACCCTTGAAGATGTCGAACAGTACCGGATCCATGCCCTCGGATTCCGCGGCATTCGCTTCCGCAGAGCCGGGTTCGTCGACCGGGGCGGGCGCTTCGGCCTGTGGTGCCGCTCCAGCGGTCGGCTCATCGTCGACCATGGATGCAGAATCGCGATCCACATCGCTCTCTTCCGCCTCCGTGCTCGGCGCTTCACCGCGCGCGAAGGCATTGGCGCGTTCCATGATGCCGTAGATATCCTTCTGCGGCTCGCTGCCCGCTTCGAGCTGTTCGATAAGTTCCGGCAACGCATCAATGGCGACACCGACGAGCTCGATCACACCCTCGTTCGCATCCAGTGTCTGGTCGATGATGCGATTCAGCATGTTCTCGATGGACCAGGCGAACTCACCGATGAGTTCTGCGCCAACCATGCGGCCACTGCCCTTCAGCGTATGGAAGGAACGTCGCACGGTCGTCAGCGAATCCTGGTGGCCCGGGTTCTTCTGCCAGTGCGGGAAGTTCTCGTTCAGTGACGCAATTTCTTCCTGGGCTTCCTCGAGGAAGATTTCGAGAATTTCCGGATCAACCTCGTCCGGCGACGGGCCGACCGCGAGCGATTTTTCCGGCTGCGGCGAGGCCTGCTTCGGCTTGCCGCCTTCGGCAGCTGGTTTCGCTTCCGGTTCGGCTGCAGCCTCTGCATCCGGCTGCCTGGCTTCGGCATCCTCCATTTCCGATTCGGACGCAACAGGAATACCCGTGTTTTCGAGTTCCTCTAGCGCGTCGTCAAGGTCATCGCCATCCGGCTGGTAACCCAGCGGGAAACCCAGCGCATCGACGCAGGCTTCGGCGTTATCGAGCATAGACGTCGGATGGCCGCGTCCCTGTTGCACGGTCTCGAGATAGAACTCGACAGAGACGATGGCATCCGCGAGCCGATCAAGGTCTGCCTCGGGCGGCACTTCGTCACCGGCGAAAATCTTTTCCTGGATGTAATGGCGAATGCTTTCCAGCAACTCAGCCGGACGGTCAACCGTCAGCAATCGCAGGCCGGCCTGGATCTGGTGCACCAGCGGCGGAATCGGGCGCAGCACTTCGTGCTTCACCGGGTTCTTGATGTACTCGACGATCGCATCCTTGACGCGCGCGAGGTTGATGATGGATTCACGAATTACCGCAGAGCTCACCTGGCGCAGGTCGGCCTCTTCGACCGACAGGCCTGAACTCTCGGATTCGTCCGGAGCGACCTGCTGCTCACGGTAGATCGCTTCGACCATGCGCTCATCGAGGCTGGATTCGACGCGAATCAGCGATGAGGCGACGTCCATGAGGATGTTTTCGCTGAGGTCGGTCTTGCCATCAACGATCTGTTCCAGCTCGGCGCGTTCGCTGTCCACTTCTTCGCGGAGCTTGCCGAGGCCGAGCACGCCCAGCGTATCGGAAACCTTCTTCAGCAGCTCGACGAGGCCGGTCAGTTCGTGTGCATCGTCCTTGCCCATGCGGACGAAGATGTCGAGAGTGTCCTTCACGCGAGCAAGGTCTTCCTTGATCGCGGCAGACACCGTCTTCATCAGGCTGAGGTTCGGACCTGCCATTCCTTCGGAAGCCTTGCTGACATCTTCATCCGTCGGCAGCAGGTCCACAAGACGGAACGCTTCCTTGATGGCACTGACACGCTCGCCGTTCGAGCTCGAACGACCAATGTAATAGAGAAGGTTGTTGACCAGCTCGGCAGGCGGCTCGTCATCAAGCGCATCCTCACCTTCGTCGATGATGCGCTTGATCTGTCGATCCACCTGGCCAAGCATCTGCTTCAGGCTGACGCTTGCCTCGATGCCTTCGTCAAGCAGGGCCTCGACCGTGCCACTCACCACCCACCAGAGCTGGAAGCTCATCGGGGAGGTCGACGCCATTTCGAACTGCTCGGTAATCTTTGCCAGCTGTTTCAGGCTGTCGGTCTTGCCGGTCTTGAACCAGCCCAGCAGGGATTGCTGGAACTTCGGGCGCAGCTCCTTTGACAGCTTGACGATATCGCCCTGCGGCGCAGCTTCACGTGCGGAAACTTCCGCGCTGCCGCGGCTGCTGAGGTTCTGGGCAAAGAGGGATGATTCCGACAGCAGCGGTTCGCCACGGACGGAACGGAGGTCATTGAGCAGGGAAAGCAGTGCGAGCGGGACATCTCGCTGGCCGCCCACGATGCGCTCCAGGTAATCCGGGAGCTGCAGCATGGCGCGCATCAGGGTCTCGTAGGCGTCATCCGGTTCGGAAACCTTGCCGTCAACGAGTGCCTGCGCGACCGCTTCCATCTCTTCGGCGAGCATGGCGGCGCCATACACTTCGACCATGCGCAAGGTGCCCTGCACCTGGTGCAACTGCGCCAGGCATTCCTCGAGCTTTGCCTTGTCGTCCTGATTCTCTACATAG
Source organism: Gammaproteobacteria bacterium (assembly GCA_033720815.1). Lineage (GTDB taxonomy): Bacteria > Pseudomonadota > Gammaproteobacteria > Natronospirales > JAJUFS01 > JAWWBS01. The sequence goes on from JAWWBT010000009.1 coordinate 10,826, forward strand.
GCCTCAAGCTGCTGGCGCGCTCGCACGAGCGAGTTATCCAGCTCTGTCTTGATCCAAAGCAGCGAATCCGAAGCTACTTGCGTCATGCGCTTGGTCCTGCCCTACCCATCAACGGGTGTCCGCTAATCGCCTGCTGGCGTCCGGTGTACCGGATGCCCCTCAGGCCTTTTCCTCTTCCGAGGATTCCTCGGCCACATCCGCTTCGTCGAAGCTTTCCTCGTGGCTTTCGGCAACCGCTTCCCCGGCGGAGCCTTCCTGCTCGGCCATGTGCATCTCGCCCGTCATCACCATCGTCTCGCCACCATCCATGTTCGGCAGCTTGAAGCCGGCGACCGACTTTCTCAGCTCCGTTGCAAGGGTTGCGAGCTTACCGATGTTGCGCGCCGTGGCGTTGGTGCCTTCGGCTGTCTGCGAGGTGATTTCCTGAATAACGTTCATGGTGCGAGACACGTCGGATGCCGCGGTAGCCTGCTGGCGTGCGGCGGCGGAAATCGATTGAATGAGTGTCGCGATGTGGTTGGACACCTTCACGATCTCGTCCAGTGCGGAACCGGCGTTTTCGGCCAGCTGCGCACCGGAAACCACGCCCGCGGTCGACTGCTCCATCGAGATGACCGCTTCGTTGGTATCGGTCTGAATCGTCTTCACCAGAGCTTCGATCTGGCGGGTCGCGTTGGCGGAACGTTCTGCGAGGCGCTGGACTTCGTCAGCAACGACCGCGAAGCCGCGACCGGCTTCACCCGCCATGGACGCCTGAATAGCAGCGTTCAGTGCGAGGATGTTCGTCTGCTCGGCAATGTCGTTAATCAGTTCAACGATGTCGCCAATTTCCTGCGAGGACTCACCGAGGCGCTTGATTCGCTTCGAGGTCTCCTGGATGGTTTCACGAATCGAGTTCATGCCGTCGATGGTTCGACGCACCGCTTCACCGCCCTTGTTCGCGATTTCAACGGACTGCTGCGCGACTCGCGTGGAACGTTCGGCGTTCGCCGACACCTGCTCAATGGATTTCGCCATCGAGGTAATCTGCTGCGTTGCCGAGGCGATCTGCGTGCTCTGGTTATCGGAGGCGTCCGCCAGGTGCGATGCCGTCGCCTGCGTCTGCTTCGCCGCGGCGTCGACACGCAGCGCGGTGTCGTTAACCGTCAACACGAGGTCACGTAGTGCCTCGATAGCGAAGTTGATGGAGTCCGCGATTGCACCCGTTATGTCTTCCGACACGGTTGCCTGCACGGTGAGGTCACCGTCTGCCAGCGAGCCGAGTTCGTCCAGCAGGCGCAGAATTGCCTCCTGGTTACGCTCCTGTTCTTCGACCTGGCGCTCGGCAGCCTTACGCGTGTCGGCACTCAGGGTGTAGATGTAAACCAGGATGCCAAGAATGAGGACACCGATACCGCCCGCGATGTAACCGTACAGCGGCTGGAACAGGCGCTGCTGTTTCTGGCGCTCGAACGCGGCACGAATGGCGCGCGAGTTGCCAAGCATGTCTTCGGAAAGACCCAGCAGCTGGCTCTTGGCGGCATGCGACTGGACCAGCGTACCGGCCAGGGATTCGACGGTATTAACCGCACCCTGCACCCGACCAAAGACCGTGTTCGCATCGCGGATTTCTTCACCCGCCGGGCCATTCACGATCGGGTTCAGGCCGATCTGCGGATCGCCATCGAACATGGCACGCATGATCTGCGTGAAGTAGGCGGCATCACTTTCGATGCGATTGGCTGCTGCCGGGACATCACTGCCGCCGGCCACCAGGGTGTTCAGGTCACGCTGCAGGCGCTGGCCAAACATGCTCTGGCGACCCATGTGGTACAGCCAGTCGCCACCGACATTGCCGTTCGACGACAGCGTGTTGAAGATGCTGTCGAGACGTCCCAGCAACGCCGGCATTTCGGTATTGATGATCTCGAGGTTCTGGTGCGACAGGTTGATCTGGTCACGTGCCGCGAGAATGACGTTGGTCGCCTCGCGCGCCTGTTGCCAGCGATCCTGGAGCAGCTGCACCTCGTCGCGAAGGTTGCCGGTAACCGGGTTGGACTGGTCGCCACCCTCGATCATCAGGCGCAGGCTGCGATCGAAGATCTCTCGCCCGGTCTGCATTGGTGTGAAGGCATCGCGGTTACCGTTCAGTGCCTGTACGGCAGCCTTTGGAATCGCCTGTGAATTCACTGCCTGGTTCGAAACGAGGGTGAGGAATTCCTCATCCTGCGTTGCGAAGCGCGTCGCGAAATAGAAATTGACGACTGCGAATGCGATGAAACCCAACGCAATCGTCAACATCACGAACAGCAACTTGTTTGAGCTAGCCGCTTTAGCCATGGTTCAACACCTTCTCAACATTCTCGTTCGGTGCGGATGCGGAAATCCTCACCGCCCCATCACTCCGCCGCCTGGAGGAAGGCCTGGCTTTCCACCAGGCGCATCAGGTCCAGGACCAGCCATGTCTCGCCATCTCGTTCGAAATGGCCCGTCAGGTATGGCTGAATTGCCGGAGCCACCCCCGTTGTCTTCTTCTGCAATTCCGACTCGTTGAAACGCCGGAAACCCCTGACCTCATCCACGAGCAGGCCCGCGGGGATGTCATCGTGGTTTACCCAGATAACCCGGGTAATACGACCGGCCAGTGTTTCCTGGCCACCGAAATACTCTTCCATGTCGATGATCGGCAGGAGCTGGCCACGGATGTTCGACAGTCCTTTCAGCCACCCCTTGCTTCCCGGGATCTTCGTGACGCCCGGATAGGTGAGGATTTCCCTCACCTGGTTTCTCGCACACACGAACAGGTTGTCACCGACACGAAACGCCACGCCGACCCACTCATGCGCTGCGCCGGTCTCCATGCCGCGGCCGGAGGCGGACGCCGCACAACGGCGCTCCAGCTCGACAAGCAGTTCGAAAGGCTTGTCGCGCAGTTCGTGGAGTGACGTGGCTTCGCTCATGGTCGCTGTCCGTCCGCTTCGTCAATCAGCCGTTAAGGGCTTCGTTGACCTTGTCGACGAGCTGCTTCTCGGTAACCGGCTTGACGATGTAATCGTAAGCACCCTGGCGCATGCCCCAGACCTTGTCGGTTTCCTGGTCCTTCGTCGTCACGATCACGACCGGGATTTCCTTGGTATCGGCATCCTTCGCCAGCTGGCGCGTCGCCTGGAACCCACTCATTCCCGGCATCACCACGTCCATGATGATCAGGTCGGGCTTGCTTTCCTTGGCCATCTTCAGGCCTTCTTCGCCGTTTTCAGCGATGATGGTGTCGAAGCCATTCTTTTCGAGATGGGTCTTCAGCACGTGCACTTCAGTCGGCGAGTCATCAACAATCAGTACGACAGGCATGGTGTTCACTCCTCGTATTTACTAAACGTCGCAGGTCATGCTGACTTGCGGACATGATTCTGGATTGCACCCAGCAGCTCATCCTTGGTGAACGGCTTGGTGAGATACTGCTCGGAGCCGACGATGCGACCGCGTGCACGGTCGAACAGGCCGTCCTTCGAGGACAGCATGATCACCGGCGTCTTCTTGAACGAGGCGTTGTGCTTGATCAGGGCACAGGTCTGGTAACCGTCCAGGCGCGGCATCATGATGTCGACGAAGATGATGTCGGGCTTGTGATCGGCAATCTTGGACAGCGCCTCGAAACCGTCGACAGCGGTTACGACTTCGCAGCCTTCCTTCTTGAGCAGGGTTTCAGCAGTCCGGCGGATGGTCTTCGAATCATCGATGACCAGCACTTTCAGGCCGTCCAGACTACTTGCTTGCGCTTCGCTCCCCACCGGAACCTCCAGCAATTCAGGGCACATGATGACGACCTGGTCGCGCGGACTCAGGGTTTTCCGCGGAAATCGACGGGCCGGCTCATGCTGTATCGGATGCGTGGAATATATAGTCTGCTTAACATAACGGAATGGTGCCCGGTTGCCAATCAAAGCGGCACTATTTGCCCACACATCGGTGCTTGTTCAGTCACTCTTTGCCATATCTGATATTTGGTTACAAGTGTTTCGCATAAAATATTGAATTTAAAGTAAACTCTTCAAATCCTGGGCTCCAGGGCCCGCGCATCGATCGAAACCGGAGGTCAGCCTAGCAATGAGCCCGTCTTCCCCGCAGAAAACACGTCTCGGCGTCGTGATGGACCCGATCGAGGACATCACGCCGGTGAAGGACACGACGCTTGCCTTCCTGCTGGAGGCGCAACGCCGCGACTGGGAAATCCACTATTTCACCCTGGCCGATCTCTATATCCGGGATGGCGCGGCCCGCGGACGGAGTCGACCGCTGAAGGTGCGCGACGACCTCGATGACTGGTTCACCCTGGGCACCGGCGCGGATATCGCGCTGGGCGAGCTCGACGTCATCATGATGCGCAAGGACCCGCCGTTCGATCTCGAATATGTCTACGCAACGTATTTCCTGGAAAAGGCGCAAGCCGCGGGGACCCTGGTGGTCAACCCGCCACAGGCGCTGCGCGACCACAACGAGAAACTGACGATCCAGCGCTTCCCGGAGTGCTGCGCGCCCACGCTGGTAACACGCAGTGCCAACCGCATCCGTGAATTCCTCGGCGAACATGGACACATCGTCGTGAAGCCGCTGGATGGCATGGGAGGCGCGCAGGTCTTCGTGCTGGAACAGGGCGACATCAATACCAGCATGATCCTGGAGACCGTGACCGAAAACGAATCGCGCCAGGTGATGGCGCAGAAATACATCCCCGAAATCTCCAAGGGCGACAAGCGGATCCTGGTCATCGATGGCGAGCCGTATCCGTACGCGCTGGCACGCATCCCGAAATCCGGCGAATCGCGCGGCAATCTCGCCGCCGGCGGTCGCGGCGAAAGCGTTGCCCTGAGCGAACGCGATTACTGGATCTGCGAACAGCTCAAGTCGTTCATTCACGAACGCGGCCTGCTATTCGTCGGCCTCGACGTGATCGGCGACTACCTCACGGAAGTGAACATCACCAGCCCGACCTGTGTGCGCGAACTGGATCGCGCCAACAACGACAACATCAGCGCAAGGCTCTTCGATGCCATCGAGGAACGGCTGCAATGAGAGTGGTTGCGATCAGCCTGCTGCTTTTGCTGGTTGCCTGCTCGGATCACCAGGATGACGTCGAGAAGCGCCAGGTATTTGCCGTGGGAACGCTGGTGGAATTCACGCTGGCCTACCCTCCCGAGAATGCCGAAGAGGCGCTGCGGGCAGCTGAAGACGCGCTACTGCAGGCCGAGCATCGCTGGCGCGCATGGGATGATGGCGAACTGGCTGAACTTAATCGCGCGCTTTCCAGCGACGGCACCGCGCCGGCCAGCGACGAGTTGCTCGCCGGCATCCGTCGCGCGCAAGGGCTGGCAGGGAACAGCGGCAACCGCTTCAACCCGGTCATCGGCAAGCTGGTGGAAACCTGGGGTTTTCACCAAGAGGAACGGCCTGATGCACCCCCGCCCGATTCCGCAACGTTAATCAGTTTCACCGAACCGCCCCTTGACCCTGCGACGCTCGAGATTTCCGGCAACACCATCACGAGTGCGGATCCGCGCAACTGGATCGACATGGGCGCGTTCGCCAAGGGCCTCGCCGTTGACGCCGCCATCGAGGCCCTGCGGGAACACGGTATCGACAATGCCATCGTGAATGCCGGCGGCGACCTGAAAGTGCTGGGCACCCGTGGCGACCGCGACTGGCGCATCGGCGTTCGGCACCCATCGGGAAGCGGTGTGCTCGCCGCACTGGATATCGCAGGCCCCCTGAGCGTCTTCACGTCCGGCAATTACGAAAGGCGCTTCGCGTTCGATGGCGAGAGTTATCACCACATTCTCGATCCTGCGACCGGTATGCCCGCTCGCGGCCTCAGCTCCGTGACCGTGGTACATGAAGACGCGGCGCTTGCCGACGCTGCCGCAACGGCGCTGTTTGTCGCGGGACCCGAAGACTGGCCCGGGGTCGCGCGCAGGATGGGCATCAAGCGCGCCATGGTGGTGCAGGCTGACGGCAGCATTGCGGTCAGCCGTTCGCTGCGCGATGCGGTCGTCGCCGAAGAGGGCACTGCACTGCGCGTGGTCGAGCTGGAGCCGTTCGAGTAATGCGGCGGTGGCTGACATTGGCGAAACCGGGTGACGCGGTCATCTTCGTCATCGCACTCGCATTGCTGGTGGGTCTCTGGCTAGGGTTGGCAAGAGGCGATCGCGCGTGGCAGGTGGATATCATGCGCGCCTCTGGCGCCGATTTTTCCGTACCGGCATGGACATCCCAGACGCTGCACATCGAGGGACCACTGGGAGAAACGGTCATCGAGATCGCCAGGGGGCGTGCGCGCGTGGTCAGTTCGCCCTGTGAGCAGAAGATCTGCGTGCTCGCCGACTGGCTGGAACATGCCGGCGAAACAGCCGCCTGCCTGCCGAATCGCGTGGCAATTTCGCTGGTTTCGGCCGACAGCCGCTTCGATGCCGTGAATTTCTGATGACCATCGCGACTGAACAACGCCGGGATATCCTCATCGCGCGCTTCGCGGCACTCGCCATCTGCATACACCTGCTGGAAGCCGCAGTACCGATGCCGCTGCCTGGCGTGAAGCCGGGACTGGCGAACGTGGTAATCCTGGTTGCCCTGCTCCGCTACGACTTTTCCCTCGCCGCGCAGGTACTGTTGTTGCGCGTGCTCGGCGGCAGCCTGCTGCTCGGCAGTTTCATGACACCGACCTTCTGGCTCAGTGCCAGCGGTGCGCTTGCCAGCCTGCTGGTCCTCGGCGCCGTGCATGTGCTCGCGCGAGATTCCGTCAGCGCGATTGGCCTGGGTATCGCTGCGGCGATGGCGCACATGGCAGGACAGGTGTTCGCCGCATGGCTGGTCTTCGTGCCGCATCCAGGAATCCTGTACCTGTTGCCATTGTTGCTGACCATTGCGCTGGGACTCGGCCTTGCCACCGGTATAATCGCGGCGAGATTGATCGAACACCTGCCGCCACTGGAAGTGGCCAGCAAGCCGGAGACCGCATGAACCCGTTTGTTCGCACCGCAGCCAGCATTTCCTCGACGGAGCGCCTTGCGACGACCCTGTTCTTCGCGGTGCTGCTGCACGGCACGGTCATTCTCGGCATCACCTTTTCCGGCGAGGAAGCACCGAGCGATCGCGGCACCACGCTGGAGATCACCCTGGTCAACAACCAGAGCAACGAGCTTCCCGACGAGGCCGATTACCTCGCCGAATCGAACCAGCGGGGCGCGGGCAACACGACCGAACAGGCACGGCCGGAATCGGCCATGTCGAGCCCGGACAGCGCCGTGCTCGACGGCACGCCGGACGCGCCTGACTGGCTGAACCGCCTCGAAGCATCCCGCAAGGCACAGGAAGCGGAATCACTTGAACCCCAGACCGAACCGGTACCCGAGGAACGCCGCCTGCTGACCGAGGGCGACTCGCCCATCGAGGTCGCGGCCGACAATGCCACCCCTGCTGCCAGCACCGAACGCATGCTCGTCGCCCGGCTGATGACACCGGGCCTGGAGATTACGGAACCGGTGAACGAGACCAGCCAGGAACCAGTGGCCCGCAGCGAGGACGTGCGCGAGAAATTCATTTCCGTGAACACTCGCGAATCGATTTACGCCGAATACCTCGACAAGTGGCGCAAGCGGGTCGAACAGGTCGGCAACCAGCATTACCCGGAACAAGCGCGCGCCCAGGGACTCTCGGGCAGCCTTGTCCTCGAGGTCGCCCTGAACGCCGATGGGACCATTCGCGATCTTTCGGTGCGGCGACCCTCCGAGCACCCGCTGTTTGATGAGTCCGCGCTGCGCATCCTTCGCCTTGCCAGCCCCTTCCCCGCATTCAGCGATGCGATGCAGGCCGAAACCGACGTGCTGCGCTTCGTCTATGAATGGCGTTTCGGCAAGGAAGGCAGCCAGGGCGCCGTGCGGGTTCGTCGCGAGCAGTAACCCCGACTGCAACGCTTGAGCCGGTGTACCGGCGCAAGGGATACTGTCCACATGCCAGACACCACTTACCTCACGAACCACCTGCTGATCGCCATGCCGAGCATGGAAGACCCGCATTTCTCGCAGACCGTGACCTATATCTGCGAGCACACCAGCGATGGCGCAATGGGTATCACCATCAATCGCCCCATCGACGTGAGCGTGCGCCAGGTCTTCAAGCAACTGGAAATCGATACAAATCGCGACGAGCTGGACCAGATGCCCGTCTATGCCGGCGGCCCCGTCCTGCAGGAACGCGGCTTCCTCTTGCACCGCCCGCACGGCAAGTGGGATTCCTCCCTGGCCGTCACCGACTCCGTCGCCGTCACCACATCGCAGGACATACTCACCGCGATGGCGAAGGGTGAAGGTCCTGATGACGTGCTCTTCTGCCTCGGTTACGCGGGCTGGGAAGCCGGCCAGCTGGAAGCGGAAATGGTCGACAACGCCTGGCTGACCGCACCCGCCGAGGAGCGCCTGCTGTTCGAGACGCCGGCGGAAGACCGCTGGAACCAGGCGGCCCGACTCATCGGCATCGACCCGAGCCTGCTGAGCTCATCCGGCGGCCATGCCTGAGGGTCCTCTTCTCGGCTTTGATTACGGCCTGCGTCGCATCGGGGTCGCTGTTGGCCAGCCGCTGACCGGCACCGCCAGCCCGCTCGCCGCGGTCGGCGCCCGTGATGGCAAGCCGGACTGGGAGGCAATCTCCACCGTCATCAATGAATGGCGGCCATCGGCATTGGTGGTCGGCCTCCCGTATAATGTCGACGGTTCACGCCAGGAGATCACCGATCGCGCAGAGAAATTCATGCGCCAGCTCGAAGGCCGCTACGGCCTCGCGGTGCACGCGATCGATGAGCGCTACAGCTCACAGCAGGCAGAAGAACGCCTGAAGACAGCTCGGCGCGAAGGTCGCCGCGGTCGGATCCGAAAGGAAGAAATCGACAGCGCGGCTGCCTGCATCCTGCTCGAAAACTGGTTCGATTCGTCATCAAGCACGGGCTGACATGAATCCACTTTCCGAACTTCGCCACCTGCTCGGACTCGACTCGCTGGACAGCGAGCAATTGCTGGCACTGCTGGAACGGGCGCAGGAATTCCATTGCCCCGCCGGTGAACCGCCGGTAATGCACGACCTGTTGCGCGGCAAGACGGTTGCAAACCTGTTCTTCGAACCGAGTACCCGCACGCGCGCTTCCTTCGAAATTGCGGCACAACGGCTTGGCGCCAACGTACTGAACCTGGACATGGCGACGTCCTCCACCGCGAAGGGCGAAACCGAGCTGGACACGGTCAGGACACTGGAAGCGATGAACGTCGACTGCTTCGTGATTCGTCACAAGCAGGATGGCATGCAGCACTGGCTGGCGGAACAGGTCGCGGACCATGTCAGCATCGTCAACGCCGGCTCTGGCCACACGCAGCACCCGACCCAGGGCCTGCTGGACATGCTCACGATTCGCCAGCACAAGCCGGACTTTCACAAGCTGCATGTCGCCATCGTCGGTGATATCCGCCACTCGCGCGTCGCTCGCTCGGCCATCCATGCACTCAGCCTGTTGGGTGTTGGCGACCTGCGCCTGGTTGGGCCGGAGAATCTCCTGCCAGCAACCGATGAAAACATCCCGGGTGAGCCGTTCACCGACATGGACGCCGGCATTCGGGGCTGCGACGTAGTGATGATGTTGCGGATCCAGAAGGAACGAATGAGCGACAGCGACATCCCGGATGCCGAGGAGTATCACCAGCGCTACGGCCTGACGCTGCCACGCATGGACCTGCTCGCCGATGACCCGCTGGTGATGCACCCCGGCCCGATGAATCGCGGCGTGGAAATTGCAGACGAGGTCGCCGACGGACCGGCCTCGGCCATTTTCGAACAGGTCAACAACGGCGTCGCTGCCCGCATGGCGGTGCTGGCGACACTACTCGATCGCTGAATTTCATGAATACGGAAACCGCAATGACTGACAGACCCCACCGCGGCACGATCTTCGTCGAGGACTGCGAAGTGCTGGCGCACCAGGCCTACGAAGGTGACCAGTACGTGCTGCGCGTGCATGCACCGAAATGCGCCGCGCATGCAATGCCGGGCAGCTTCGTGCACATCACCTGCGACCCCGCGCTGCCGATGCGTCGGCCGATGTCGATCATGCGGGTATCGAAGGAAGACGGCTGGGTAGACATGCTCTACAAGGCTGTCGGCGAGGGCACGCGCCTGCTCGCGATGCGCAAGGTCGGTGAAGTAGTCAGCATGATGGGACCGATCGGTATTCCGTTCACGCCAGACCCGGTACGCCCGCGCGCACTGCTGATCGGCGGCGGTGTCGGCATCCCGCCGATGGTCTTCATCGCCGACCACCTTCGCAAGGACAAGTCGACCGACTGGAAACCGTTCGTGATCATGGGTTCGGAAGTGCCGTTCCCTTTCAAGGTGCAGCCGTCGAAATTCATGGTTGAAGGCATGCCGGATGGTGTCATCGGCGGCATGCCGTTGATGGACGACTGGGGCATCCCGAGTCGGCTTGCATCGATGCAGGGTTACGCCGGTTGCTTCGAAGGTTACGTGACCGACCTCGCGCGCGCCTGGCTGGATTCACTGGATGAACAGGCGAAATCCGAAGTTGCGATATACACCTGCGGCCCGACACCGATGCTTGCCGCAGTAGCGAAACTCGCCGAAGAATACGACCTGCCCTGCCAGGTATCGCTGGAAGAACACATGGCCTGCGCGGTCGGTGGCTGTGCCGGCTGCGTGGTGAAGGTGAAGACCGATGACGGACCAGCCATGAAGCGCGTCTGTGTCGACGGCCCGGTGTTCGATTCGCGACAGGTATTCACCGACTGAGTTTTCGACTATCCGCACAAGAAAACCCGGCCATTCGGCCGGGTTTTTTCATCAGACCCAGCACGAGAGCCGGGCGCCGAATGATTAGCCGAAGTTGATCTTCGCTTCCAGGTTCGCCCTCGAATCCGCGTTACGAAGCGCTTCCTCGATCTCGATCTTGCCCGCCTTGTAGAGATCGAACAGCGAATCGTCGAAGGTCTGCATGCCCTTCTCGGGACTCTCCTGCATCGCTTCCTTCACTTCGTCGATCTTGCCCTTGAGGATGAGGTCGGCAATGTGCGGTGTGTTCAAGAGGATTTCCACCGCAGCGGTACGCTTGCCATCCTTCATGTTCACGAGACGCTGCGAGATGATCCCGCGCAGGTTCAGCGACAGGTCCATGAACAGCTGCTTGTGCAGCTGCTCGGGGAACATGTTGATGATGCGGTCCATCGTCTGGTTCGCGTTGTTTGCGTGCAGTGTCGAGATCGCAAGGTGACCGGTACCTGCGAGTTCGAGTGCCGCTTCCATTGTTTCTCGGTCGCGGATTTCGCCAATCAGGATGACATCCGGTGCTTCACGCAGGGAGCTCTTCAGCGCGTTGTGGTAGGAGTGCGTGTCCTGGCCGATTTCGCGCTGGTTGACGATGCAGTTCTTGTTGGGATGCGTGAACTCGATCGGGTCCTCGATGGTGAGGATATGCCCGGTGGTGTTCTCGTTGCGATGATTCAACATTGCGGCCAGGGTGGTTGACTTGCCTGAGCCGGTCGCACCGACCATCAGCAGCAGGCCGCGCTTGTGCAGGATAAGATCCTTCAGCACCGCTGGCATTTTCAGGGACTCCAGCGTCGGCACATCGGAAGGGATGTAACGCAACACCATCGCAACCATGCCACGTTGCATGAAGACGTTGACGCGGAAACGCCCGACCCCTTCTTCCGCGATTGCGAAGTCGATTTCCAGGTTGGATTCGAAGAACTGCTGCTTTTCCTCGTCCATGATGCCGTAGGCCGCCGCTTTTACCGTATCCGCATCAAGCACCGTCTTGCCGACGGATACCGACTTGCCCTCGATCTTGATCTTCACCGGGGAGTTCGCGGTGAAGTAGAGGTCGGAGGCATTCTTCTCGACCATCAGCTTGAGCAGCGGTCCAATCTTCATGTAGTCCTCGTTTGCTGATCGTGAGTGCTGTCAGGCGCCAGTTTCGTTAGCGCGACATGTTACAGGCGGCCGCCGCCCTTGTCGTGTTCCTCGAGCTTCAATCCCGAGTCGTCATCCTTGGCCGCCTGCTTGGTGTGCTTCGATTCGAGCTTGATCTTCAGGCGCAATTCGTTCTGCGAATCGGCATTGCGAATCGCTTCCTCGTAGGAAATCTGCTGCGCCTCGTAGAGCTTGAACAATGCCTGGTCGAAGGTCTGCATTCCGAGCTCGTTCGACTTGGCCATGATTTCCTTGATCTGCGCTACTTCGCCCTTGAAGATCAGGTCGGCAATCAGCGGCGAGTTCAGCATGATCTCCATTGCCGCAACACGGCCCTTGCCATCCGGCTTGATGACGAGGCGCTGCGAGATGATGCCTTTCAGGTTCAGCGAAAGATCCATCAACACCTGCTCGCGCTTTTCCTGCGGGAAGAGGTTAATGATTCGGTCGAGCGCCTGGTTCGCGCTGTTCGCGTGCAGCGTCGAGAGACACAGGTGACCGGTTTCCGCGAACTGCACGGCATATTCCATGGTGTCGCGGTCGCGGATTTCGCCGATGAGAATGACGTCAGGCGCCTGGCGCAAGGTGTTCTTCAGCGCGGCATGCCAGGACTCCGTATCGACGCCGACCTCGCGCTGCGTGATCAGGCATCCCTGGTGTGGGTGCACGTATTCGACCGGGTCCTCAATGGTCACGATGTGACCACGCGTCTGCTTGTTGCGGACACCGAGCATGGAAGCCAGCGTGGTGGACTTACCGGAACCGGTACCGCCCACGACGATGACCAGGCCGTTCTTCGACAGCACAACGTCCTTCAGCACGGGCGGCAGGCCCATCTTGTCGAAATCCGGGATATCGGTGGTGATCGTTCGCAGCACACAACCGGCGCGACCCTGCTGCACAAAGGCATTAACGCGGAAGCGGCCGATCCCGGCCGGGCTGATCGCGAAGTTGCATTCCTTGGTGGAGTCGAATTCCTTGGTTTGCCGATCGTTCATGATCGCCCGGGTCAACATCGATGCCTGGTCCTGCGACAGGGGCTTGTCGGTCACCGGCGTCATCTGGCCGTCGATCTTCATCGCGGGCGGGAAACCCGACGTGATGAACAGGTCGGACCCGTCTTTCGATTTCATTGCACGCAGGAGATCCTGCATGAACTTGATGGCTTGATCTCTTTCCATACCTGGTCGTCCCCGGGGTGCTCACCCCATGTTCATGGTCGCGGGCGTCATTGCTTCAGGCGAAGGTTTCCTTGTTTGCTGCCTTGTTACGCGCATCTTCCTTGGAAATGAGGCCCTTCTTCAACAGGTCCTGCAGGCACTGGTCGAGCGTCTGCATGCCCATGCCCTGGCCTGTCTGGATGGCAGAATACATCTGCGCGATCTTGTTCTCGCGAATGAGGTTACGGATCGCCGGCGTGCCGATCATGATCTCGTGCGCCGCGACACGGCCGCCACCAATCTTCTTCAGCAGGGTCTGCGATATCATCGCACGCAACGACTCGGACAGCATCGCGCGCACCATGTCCTTTTCTGCTGCCGGGAACACGTCGACGATACGGTCGATGGTCTTCGCCGCGGAACTCGTGTGAAGGGTACCGAATACAAGGTGTCCCGTTTCCGCGCCGGACAGGGCGAGACGGATCGTCTCAAGGTCACGCATTTCGCCGACCAGGATGCAGTCCGGGTCTTCACGGAGCGCTGAGCGCAGTGCCTCGGCAAACCCCAGCGTGTCACGATGCACTTCACGCTGGTTGACCAGGCACTTCTTCGATTCGTGCACGAACTCGATCGGGTCCTCGATGGTGAGGATGTGGCCGGCGTCGTTCTCGTTCACGTAGTTCAGCATCGCCGCAAGCGTAGTGGACTTGCCGGAACCGGTCGGGCCGGTGACCAGCACGATGCCGCGCGGCGTCTTGGCGATATCCTCGAAAATCTTCGGCGCGTTGAGCTGCTCGAGCGTGAGGATTTTCGACGGAATGGTACGGAACACGGCGCCTGCGCCGCGGTTCTGGTTGAAGGCGTTGACACGGAAGCGCGCCAGGCCAGGAATCTCGAAGGAGAAGTCACACTCCAGGAATTCCTCGTAATCCTTGCGCTGCTTGTCGTTCATGATGTCGTAGACCATGTCATGAACATCGGAATGTTCCAGCGCCGGCATGTTGATCTTCCGGATGTCGCCATCCACACGGATCATTGGCGGGACGCCAGCAGAAAGATGCAGGTCGGACGCGCCATTCTTCACACCGAACGCGAGCAGCTGCGCAATATCAACGGCCATGTCAGTTCCCCGGTAATTCTTGCTTGAGTGGGCCGGGCGGGCTTGCGCCACCCCGGACGCTCTGGGATGCTCGTAAAGTATAGCGATTACAACCGTGGCGCAACATGAACCCTGACGCAGAACGCATCCGCGAAAAGCTCGAATCCACCCGCCTCGAGATTGCTCGCCACGCCACCGAGTTTGGTCGCGAACCCACCGGGATCAGCCTGCTGGCCGTCAGCAAGACCAAGCCCGCCGAGCTGGTGCTGGCTGCGCTCGATGCCGGCCAGTCGTCTTTTGGCGAGAATTACCTCCAGGACGCACTACCGAAGATCGAGTCCCTGGACGGCAACGGCATCGAGTGGCATTTCATCGGCGCGATACAGTCGAACAAGACCCGCGACATTGCCGCACACTTCGACTGGGTGCAGACGGTGGATCGCGCCAAGATCATCCGCCGGCTTGACGAACAGCGTGGCGACGAGCTGCCGCCGCTGAACGTGCTCCTCCAGGTAAATGTCGACGACGAATCGCAGAAGGCCGGTGCATCGCCCGAAGAAATTGATCCGCTCGCTGATGCTGTCGCGGAGTCACCAAGGTTGCGGCTGCGCGGCCTGATGGCGATTCCGCAGCACAGTGACGATTTCGAAACGCAACGTACCAGTTTCCGCCGTCTTCGCGACTGTTTCGAAAGCCTCCGCGAGCGCCACCCCGAAATCGATACCTTGTCGATGGGCATGAGCGGCGACATGCGCGCGGCAATTGCCGAGGGTTCGACCATGCTGCGAATCGGTACCGCCATTTTCGGCCCACGCGATTGACGCGCCCGGCGAGTAGTCGGGAGCCGCAGCGGCGCGGTATCCTGTTCCCCATAAATTTCACGACATCAAGAAGTTGATCACCATGGAAAACACGACGATTGCATTCATCGGCGGCGGCAACATGGCACGCAGCCTCATCGGCGGCCTCATCAGCGGCGGCTGCCCGGCAGAACGCATCTGGGTTTCCGACCCGCAGGCTGATGCGCTGAAACAGCTTGAAGAAAGATTTGGCGTTCACGTCACCGACAACAACGCGAAAGCAACTGCTGAAGCCGACGTGATCGTGCTGGCGGTGAAACCGCAGGTGATGACGACCGTGCTTTCATCGATGAAGGAAGCGGTGCAGAGCAACCATCCCCTGGTGATTTCGATCGCTGCGGGCGTTACCGAAAAGCTCATCAACGATGGCCTGGGTGGCGGTTGTGCGGTCGTTCGTACCATGCCGAACACGCCATCGCTGCTGCGCTGCGGCGCAACCGCGCTGTTTGCCAACGACGCCGTGACCGAAGCACAGCATGAAAAGGCTGAATCGATCCTGCGCTCGGTGGGCATCGTGCGCTGGGTGGAAAAGGAAGAACAGCTGAACGCGGTTACGGCCATATCCGGGTCCGGCCCGGCCTATTTCTTCCGCCTGATGGAACTGATCGAAGAAGCCGGCCAAGAGCTCGGACTGCCGCACGACACCGCGCGCCTCCTGACACTGCAGACGGCCTACGGCGCAGCACGCATGGCGCTGGAATCGAGCGAGGAGCCGGCGGAGCTGCGTCGCCGCGTAACGTCACCCGGGGGCACGACGGCGGCCGCGCTAGGCACCCTCGACGACAGCGACTTCGATGAAGTCATGCAACGCGCCGTGAAAGCGGCGTGCGAACGTTCGGCGGAACTGTCGAAGGAAATCGAGAAAGGTGGCAAGTGATGGGAGGTGCCCAGAACGCACTCATCTTCCTGGTTGACGCAATCCTGACGCTGTACGCGCTGGTCATCCTGCTGCGCTTCCTGCTGCAAGTGGTGCGCGCCGATTTCTACAACCCGCTGTCACAGTTCGTGGTGCGAGCCACCAACCCCGTTCTCAAGCCGTTGCGGCGAATCATCCCCGGCGTGGGCGGCGTCGACGTCGCCGCGCTGGTGCTGCTTTATCTTTTCGCGCTGCTTACCGTCACGATTCTCCTGCTGATCGCAGGCATAGCCCTCAACCCGGCAACCATTGCCATAGCGGCGCTGGTCAAGTGCGTCACGTGGGTAATCAACCTGTATTTCTTCACGATCATCATCCAGGTGATCCTCAGCTGGGTTTCACAGGGCGGCTATCACCCGGTTGCGGGCGCGCTGATGGCCATCAACGCGCCGCTGCTGCGACCGTTCCGGCGCGCCATCCCGCCGATGGGTGGTTTCGATCTTTCGCCGCTGTTCGTCCTGCTGCTGCTGCAGGCCGCCAATATCCTGCTGCAAGGCACCGGCCTGGTTATCTGAGCGATGAGCAACGCCTGGCGCTGGGATGGCGATGCACTCCTGCTGGCGCTGCACGTCCAGCCCCGCGCCGGCAAGGAAGGCTGGATGGGTGAACATGACGGAGCGCTGAAATTGCGTATCGCCGCTCCGCCGGTTGATGGCAAGGCCAATGCTGCTGTCGAGAAATTCCTCTGCCGGGAATTCGGCGTCAACCGCTCTTCCATCCAGCTCCTGTCGGGCCAGGCAGCGCGCCGTAAGCGCTTCCGCATCGAATCACCGAGAACGCTGCCTGATGGCATCACGCGATCACCACGCGGAAATCCACCCTGAAATGCCGCGACAGGGTTTCCGGTCTATGGTTAGAGTAGAAAGACCAACGAGTGAAAGGAGTCTGTAATGAGCAAGATCCGTCACCGCTTTACAACCATGTTCCTCGCGTTGCTCTTCGGCCTCACATCTGCGGCTGCGATGGCAGGCGGCACCGAGGCGTTCGGCAAGTACCAGGTGCACTACAACGCACTGAGCACCACCGAGATCCCTCCCGCCGTTGCCACCGGCTTCGGTATCGTGCGCTCCAAGAACCGCGCACTGCTGAACATCTCTGTCACGCGCAAGCACGAAGGCAACGAGATCCCGGGGCCCAAGCCCGTCGAGGCTGATGTAAAGGTGCATGCCTCGAACCTGACCGGCCAGACCAAGGATGTGCGGATTCGGAAGGTCGTCGAAGAAGGTGATTACGAAGCGACCTACTACATCGCGGAGATCAATGTCGCTGACGGCGAAACGCTGGTCTTTGATGTGAAGGTTACGCCACAAGGCTCGGACGACACTTTCGAAGTCCGGTTCAAGCAACAGTTCTACGCCAACTGAATGACGCGAAAACCGAACCCCGGTTCGGAATCGAATTGCAGGAAACACTGAAAATAACGGTACAAGATGGTGACGGCCGTTATTCCTGTGGTAGATTCCAGTCGGGGTTCAATTTCATCTACCAAGGAGAGTTTCAATGGCTGCCAAGAAGAAAGCTGCTGCCAAGAAAAAGACTGCAAACAAGGCCGCACAGAAGCCGCCAACAAAGTCCGAAATCTTTGCCAAGATTTCCGACGACACCGGCCTCACCAAGAAGGACGTTGCAGCAGTATTCGAATCGCTGAATGGCCAGATCAAGAAGAACGTCGGCCGTCGCGGACCGGGCCTGTTCACGGTGCCTGGCCTGATGAAGATCAAGGTCACCAAGAAGCCGGCCACCAAGGCTCGCAAGGGCATCAACCCCTTCACGGGCGAAGAGACCGTCTTCAAGGCGAAGCCGGCGCGCAAGGTCGTGAAGGTACAGCCGCTGAAAGGCCTGAAGGACATGCTTTGATCGGAATCGATCAATGATGTTCGCTGGTTGCTGAAAACCAGCCATGAAAAAACCGGGGCAATGCCCCGGTTTTTTCATGCACAGTCAATTACTCAGTAAGGTACACCATGCCGCTCGGCAGCCAGGTGCTTGCGGCGGATGAATTCCGAATGCGTCACATACAAGAGATCCGCGATACGGCGCAGGAGATGTTCTTCATATGGGTCAACCTGGCCGTCGGCATAAACCACATCCCAGAGCATCTCGATCACGTCACCGCGACCATTCTCGTCAAGCGCATCCTTCAGCCGGTTCGTGAACTCGAAAAGGCTGATGGATTCATCCGCACGCGCTGAGGCCAGCTGCATCAACTGCTCGGTTTCCGCGTCACCGAGTTCGAAACGCTCGCGAACAAGGCGCGCCGCAAGTTCGCGCTCCTTCGGGTCTTCCGAATCATCGGCCCGAGAGATCTCGATTAGCAATGCGGCGGCTGCCAAGCGAATCTCGGCTGCATCGTCGACCACGTCGGTGTCGGCATCACTGCCGAGAGTTTCAGCCAGCAGCTTGTGGAGCTTTGCGAGCATCGATCAGAATCCGAATCCCAGTTTCGCGGTATAGCCGGCGCGCTCACCCATCTTTTCTGCCTCGAAGCTGAACTGCAATACGAGCAGCGAGAACCGAACGCCGGCGTAGGCACGATTCTCGTCCGGCTCTTCGGCACTGAGACCGGTGCTGGCATCCGGCGTGAATTCGCCCCAGACCTTGCCATAACCAATGTAAGGGGTCACTGGCCCGAAGCCCTTGGAAATCGACAGGTCGAGGCTGCGGGTTTCACCGTCGAGCTCATCAACACCTTCCAGGCGAGAATAACCGGCGCGAAGGCCGACAGCCGGGGTCACCACGCCGCCCTCGACGATGGCGTAGCGCAGCTGCGCACCGACGAGCTTGGCGTTGGAACCGGGAACCTGCGAGTAGAAGGCGCCGACATCGACACCGAACGGCAGGCCCTTGTTCACGGCAAGGCGCGCTACCGGAATCGCGGAAACATCGTCGCCGGAAGCAATGTTCCAGGCGTCGCGGCTTTCGACATCGATATATGAAGCTTCGATGCCGACGTCAAAACCGATGATGCCGAGCGGCTCGGCGGGCTGGACGCCACGGTAGGCGAGGAGCGCGTTCAGGTCCTCCGAGAAACCGGCAAACTGGTCCTGCGCAAGTCCGCCGATATTATCAATGTCGTCGGCAGCAAAAGCCTGTGGAACAGCAAGGAAAAGGGCTGCAAGAATGATCGAGCGCTTCATGCGAATTCTCCGAATGTCGTTGGAATTGGAACCTGCGGGCGCGGAGTCTAGCACGCGGGCCCGTGCCGGAATGCCTGCAGGATCACGAATCAGTCGGCTTGTGACTCACAACGGCATCGCGCAGTTTCGTCAGCTTGCCGTGGAAGAAATGGCTGGTATCGGGAAAGAACTCCATCGCCGGTGGCCGCTCCAGGCCTTCCAGCCAGGAGCGAACATCAGAGGCGTCGAACAGCTCGTCGGCTTCGCCCTGCACCACCAGCCAGTCGCAATCGGGGCGCTGGAATGTCGTGGTATCGATGCGCTCGATCGGCGGCGCAACGGTTACCAGCCAGTCGATGTCGCGCTCCAGGGCGGCCGAGAGGCTGACCTGCGAGCCAAATGAAAAGCCGCCCAGCCAGCGATCGGCATCCGGCCAGCGCTGGTGCATGTAATCGAGTGCGGCCAGCGCATCGCCCACTTCGCCGACCGCATCGGCAAACTCGCCCTCGCTCTTGCCGACACCACGGAAATTGAATCGCAGCGTTGGCGCACCCAGCTGGACGAAACTGCGGGCAAGCATGTGGGCGACCTTGTTGTGCATGGTGCCGTCATGCAGGGGATGCGGGTGGCAGACCACCGCAACGGCGGAAGGTGAATCGGCATCCGACGGAATATCCAGCAATGCTTCGAGCTGGCCTTCCGGTCCATCCAGCATCAGTTTCTCGGTGTCCACATTCGCCATGCTTCAGTGTTCCTCCTCTTCAGCCGGCTTGCTCAGGGTTTCCTTCAACGATTCGGTTTTCTCGGGGCCAAACGAAACCACCGTGTCGCCCGGCCTCGGGTTGAACTGGTTCTGCGGCGAATGGATCACGACATCGCCTTCCGACGAGATCATCAGCAGCTGGATGGTGTCGTCGGCGCATTCTTCCAGGTGATCCTGCCAGGTGAAGTTTTCCGTCAGCGGCGTCTTGTGGAACGTCCAGCCTGCTGCGAGATGTGACCACAGGTCTTCGTAGACCGCGTTCTCACCGAACGCGACCTGGCCGCGATTGGCCCGCGCGAGCGAACGCGGATCGTCGTCATCGCCGGAATACATCGGTAGCTGGAAGACCTTCGAGCGACCCATTTCCGCGCCGAAGCTCGTGCAGATCAGGGCGTTGTAGGCATCGTTGGACGTCGCTGCCAGCAGCGTACCGACATCATTCAGCTCAAGGGATTCCTCGGCGTTGTCCGAGAGGATTTCGCCGTAATACACCGGCACGCCATGCAAGCGCGCGTCGCGCAGGCGGTGCCAGGAAGTATCAACCAGCAATACGCCGACCTTTTCTTCCTGCAGTAATTGCGCGAGCTCGGTACTGAATGGCGACGCGCCGACAATCACGACGCGATTACCCTTCTTCGATGCAAGCCCCAGCCAGCGACCGAGATAACCGAGCGAGAAACTGTGTGCGAGTACCGTTGCAAAGATGAGCGTGAAGATGATCGGCACCAGCATGTCGGCATCCTGGTAACCGGCCGCCTGCATGCGTGGCGCAAAGACACCCGCGACGGCTGCGGCGACAATACCGCGCGGTGCTATCCAGCCGACCAGCAGGCGGTCCTGCCAGATCATGTCGGCACGAATCGTGGCCAGCCAGACCATCAGCGGGCGCACCAGGAACATTACGGCAAAGATCAGCGCGAAGGTCGGCCAGCTCATTCTCGCCAGCAATTCGGGCTGCAGGTCTGCGGTGAGCAGGATGAACACCGAGCTCACCAGCAGGATCGTGATGTATTCCTTGAAGCGGCGCATGTCCTGGATGCTGGGCAGGTTGAGGTTGCCCATCACGATGCCGAGCACGGTCACGGCCAGCAGGCCGGCTTCGTGCTGCATGCGGTTGGACAGGACATAGATGGCAATGACCAGCGCGAGCGTTATCGGTGCCTTGAGGTACTCGGGCACCCAGCCACGACGGAACGCGACACCGATACCCCAGCCCGGCAACACACCGAGGATACCTGCAATCAGGACGGCGCGACCGAGACCCGCAAGCACCTCGTCCAGTGCCGCGACTTCGCCACTGAACACGAAATACTGGAATACGAGAACGGCAAGTAGCGCGCCAATGGGATCATTGATGATGCCTTCCCATTTCAGGTACGACGCCGTGCGGCGATTCAGCATGGCATGGCGCAGCATCGGGATGATCACCGTTGGACCGGTAACGACGATGATGGCACCGAATACCAGCGACGTCGGCCAGGACAGGTCGCCGATGTAATGGGCTGCCAGCGAACCCAGCACCCAGGTCAGCGGTGCACCCAGGTAGACGAGACGCCGCACGCCACTCGCCGCAAGGCGCAACTCGTGGAACTGCAGGTTGAGGCCACCTTCGAACAGGATGACCGCCACGCACAGCGAAATCACCGGTTGCAGGAAGCGGCCGAAATCCGCTGTCGGGTAGAGGATGCCGAGCCAGGGGCCAGCCACCAGGCCGGCAACCGAGAGCAGCACGATGGCCGGCAGCCGCAGGCGCCAGGCCAGCCA
>JAWWBT010000010.1:0-30973 GCA_033720815.1 Gammaproteobacteria bacterium
CATGGAGCAGAAGTGCGCGACCTTATGGCCTTCCTTCGGCAGGGTCTGGTCGTGGAAGTCGCGCGCACGTTCCGGATCGAGGCTCAGGTTGAACTGGTCTTCCCAGCGGAACTCGAAACGCGATTTCGACAGGGCGTTATCGCGAATCTGTGAACCCGGGAAACCCTTGGCGAGATCCGCGGCATGCGCGGCGAGCTTGTAGGTGATGATGCCTTCGCGCACGTCGTTCTTGTCCGGCAGGCCGAGGTGTTCCTTCGGCGTGACGTAGCAGAGCATTGCCGTGCCGTACCAGCCGATCTGTGCCGCACCGATGCCGGAGGTGATGTGGTCGTAACCCGGCGCGATGTCGGTAGTCAGCGGACCGAGCGTGTAGAACGGCGCCTCAGAGCAGTCCTCCAGCTCGATATCCATGTTCTCCTTGATCATCTGCATCGGCACGTGGCCCGGGCCTTCGATCATCACCTGGCAGTCGTGCTCCCAGGCAATCTTCGTGAGTTCACCCAGCGTGCGCAGTTCGGCGAGCTGCGCTTCGTCATTCGCATCGGCTATCGAAACCGGGCGCTGGCCGTCACCGAGGCTGAACGACTCGTCGTAGGCCTTCATGATTTCGCAGATGTCTTCGAAGTGCGTGTACAGGAACGATTCCTTGTGATGCGCCAGGCACCACTTCGCCATGATGGAACCGCCACGCGAGACGATGCCGGTAACGCGCTTCGCGGTCATCGGCACGAACGGCAGGCGCACGCCGGCGTGAATGGTGAAGTAGTCCACGCCCTGCTCGGCCTGCTCGATCAAGGTGTCACGGTAGATTTCCCAGGTGAGGTCCTCGGCCTTGCCATTCACCTTTTCCAATGCCTGGTAGATCGGCACGGTACCGATCGGTACCGGCGAATTGCGCAGGATCCATTCACGGGTTTCATGGATGTTCTTGCCGGTGGAAAGGTCCATTACGGTGTCGCCGCCCCAGCGGGCTGCCCACACCATCTTTTCCACTTCTTCCTCGATCGACGACGACACCGCGGAGTTGCCGATGTTGGCGTTGATCTTCACCAGGAAGTTGCGACCGATGATCATCGGCTCGGATTCCGGGTGGTTGATGTTCGCCGGGATGATGGCGCGACCGCGCGCGACTTCATCACGCACGAATTCCGGCGTGATGTATTCAGGAATACTCGCGCCGTAGCTGTTGCCCGGATGCTGCTTCAGGTAACCGGCCTTTTCATATTCCTCGCGCATCTCGTCGATGCGGCGATTCTCGCGAATGGCGATGAATTCCATTTCCGGCGTGATGATGCCCTGCTTCGCGTAGTGCATCTGCGTCACGTTCCTGCCGGCCCTGGCGACGCGCGGCTTGCGGATGTGCTCGAAGCGCAGTTTCTTCAGCTCGGGGTCTTCGGCGCGCTGCTTGCCGAAATCCGAGGTCGGGCCGCCGAGTTCTTCGGTGTCGTCGCGCTCGAGGATCCACTTCTCGCGCAGCGGTGTGAGGCCGGCGCGCAGGTCGATCTTCACTTCCGGGTCGCCATACGGGCCCGAGGTGTCGTAGACCGTGACCGGCGGATTCTCGATACGGCCGTCCAGCGCCTGGGTCGGCGACTGCGAAATCTCGCGCATCGGCACGCGGATATCCGGGCGCGAGCCTTCCACGTAGATCTTCTTCGCGTTCGGGAAGGGACGGGTGACGTCCTCGGCGAGTTCGCGGGTCTTCTTGATGAAATCTTCGGGGATGGCACTCATGCTGGGTCCTCTCGCGCTGCGCCGGGTGGCAGGAGCCCCCGCGCGGGTTCTGAATAAGGCCGACCATTGTACCCGTCAGGCCGCGAGATTGAACCGCCCCCGCGGCGACGAAATGACCGCCGAAATGCCTTCATGAACGGCTTTCGAGCTTGCCTTGTGACGCAATACTGCGTATCTTTTGCTCCCCTTTTTCGGGCCCGGAAAGCATCTTCGCCCGGAGCCCGCGAACCAGCCGAAAATGGAACGCGCAGAATGAGCAACGCCCAGGAATTCGACTTCGAAAACGCCCGCGAACTGATGGTGGAAGCCCAGGTCCGCACCTGGGAGGTGCTGGATCCGGCAGTGCTGGATGCCATGCGCAACGTCGCGCGCGAGGATTTCGTGCCGCAGCGTTTCCATAACCTCGCCTACGCCGACAGCAATATCCCGCTGGCGCACGGCGAAGTGATGCTGCAGCCGAAGGTCGAAGGCCGCCTGCTGCAGTCGCTGGACCTTTCGAAGAATGACCGCGTGCTGGAAGTCGGCACGGGTTCGGGCTACCTGACCGCCCTGCTGGCACAGCTCGCGGACAGCGTGCGTTCCATCGATATCCACGAGGATTTCACGGCCGAAGCCCGCGACAACCTCAAGGGCCTGGACCTCGACAACGTGACGCTGGAAAGCGGCGATGCCTCGAAGCTCGACGACATCGGCGAACAGTTCGACGCCATCGTGGTGACCGGCTCGATGCCGGAACTGCACGACAGCTTCCGCAAGGCGCTGAAGGTCGGTGGCCGGCTGTTCGTGATCATCGGTCGCGACCCGATCATGGAAGCCCAGCTGCACACGCGGGTTTCGGAAAACGACTGGGCCGAGGCCAGCCTGTTCGACACCAAGGTGCCGGCGCTGGTCAACGCCTGGAACCCGCAGCGCTTCACCCTGTAAATTCCTTGGCCGGCGTCCGGCAACTCTCTCCAGCGGACGTCCGCGACCTGCTCGCGGACACCCCGGACGCCGTGCTGCTCGATGTTCGCGAGCCCTGGGAATACGACATCGCCCACCTTCCCGGCTCGACCCTCACTCCTTTCGCGCTGCTGCCGCTGAAACTCCGTGATTTAAACCCCGAGGCGCCTACGGTCGTCCTATGTCATCACGGTGTCCGCAGTTGGCACGCGGCTTGCTTACTTGAACAAAGCGGCTTCAAAACTGTCTTTAATCTCGCCGGCGGCATCGATGCCTGGTCGCGAGAACTGGACCCGGAGCTGCCGCGGTACTGAATTTCGCCGTGACACCGCACGTCGCGGCCCACCGCAAGGGTCTTGCAGACTGGGTTGGACAGACCTATTGCAGACGCTCGTATTGGTGATATACTTCACTATAACACTGGTTCCTCAACAGGAAAGAAGACCATGAAACTGCTGAAAACCGTCCTTTTCGCCGCCGGTTTCACCGCCTTCAGCACCCCGGTGCTGGCGGAAGACCTGCTGGATGTGTATCGCATGGCCCGTACCAGCGATCCGCAGATCCAGGCGGCCGAATACAACTACCTTGCCGCGAAGGAATCCAAGCCGCAGGCCTGGGCAAATTACCTGCCGCAGGTGAACGCCTCGGCATCGCAGGGCACGACAGAATCCGAGTCCGAGCGCGACGAGCTGGATTTCGATTCGCAGAACCAGACCGTCAATGTGTTCCGTATCGACTCAGCCTCCGAGACGGACAGCCTCGACTGGTCGGTCAGCCTGCGCCAGACCCTGTTCAACTGGGGCAGCATCCAGCAGATCCAGCAGGCCGGTGCGGAAGTCGCGAAGGCTGAAGCAGATTTCCAGGCCGCCCAGCAGGAACTGATCGTTCGCGTCGCCGAGCAGTACTTCAATCTCCTTGGCGCACAGGACTCGCTGGAAGCGGCCCAGATCAACAAGGAATCGATCGGCCGCCAGCTGGAGCAGTCAAAGAAGCGCTTCGAGGTCGGCCTGATCGCCGTCACCGACGTGCAGGAATCCCAGGCAGCCTACGACCAGGCGGTTGCGGAAGAAATTGCAGCGCAGCGCCAGGTGACCACGGCACGTGAACAGATGCGCGCGATTGTCGGTGAATACGTCGGCAACCTCGAGGCGCCGGTAGAATCCATGCCGCTGAGGGTACCGCAGCCGGCTGCTGCCGAGCAGTGGGTGCAGATGGCGCTGGAACAGAACCTCAACGTGATTTCCAACCGCTTTGCGCTGGACTCTGCCGAGGAAACGGTGGACATCCGCCGAGCCGGTCATTACCCGACGCTGGACCTGGTGGCCCGTCATTCGTACAGCGAGTCCGACACCCTGGTGACGGATACGCCGATCCCGTTCCCGAGCACGAACCGCGAAGGTACGACCGACTACATCGGCGTCGAGCTGAGCGTGCCGATCTTCAGCGGCTTCCGCACCTCGAGCCAGGTTCGCCAGGCGGCGCACCAGGCATCGGCTGCACGCTCCAACCTGACCCGCGCCATGCGCGACACCGAAGCGCAGGCGCGCGATGCCTTCCTCGGTGTGGAATCGGATATCTCTCGCGTGCAGGCGCTGAAACAGGCCTACCAGTCTTCGCAGACGGCACTGAAGGCCACGCAGGCCGGCTATGAAGTCGGCACCCGTACCGCGGTTGACGTGCTGGACGCGCGTCGCCAGGAGCTGCAGGCCCGCGTAAACTACGCCCGCGCCCGTTACGATTACATCCTGAACACGCTGCGCCTGAAGCAGGCCGCCGGCATGCTCGACATCAACGACGTGGAAGAAGCATCACGCTTCATGGAATGACGCAGGAGTGATTCGATCGGACAACGGCGGCGCGGGATGCGCCGCCGTTTTTCGTTCAGGACAGGAAGGAAGCGATATCCTTCATCACCGCGTCCAGCGTGCCGCGGTTTCTTTCGACGATCGAACGTGCACGTTCACCGCTTTCGTCCCGCAGTACCGGGTCACCCAGCAGGCGATTCCACGCAGCGGCGAGGGTTGGTGCGTCCTCGACAACCTGCACTGCCCCGCTCGCCTGCATGGCCTGCAGGATATCCGGTGCGTTCTGGTGGTTCGGCCCCGTCACCACCGGGATGCCCATCGACGCTGGCTCCAGCAGGTTGTGCCCACCGACTGGTACCAGGCTGCCACCGACAAAACAGGCATCGCTCGCCGCGTAGAAGGCCTGCAATTCACCGATGGTATCGACGACGTAGACATCCACCCCGTCGGGGTTTTCGGTTTCGGAACGCAACGCCGTACGAAAGCCTGCGGCCTCGCTCATCGTCACGATGCTGACGCCGCGTTCGGGATGCCGCGGCACGATCACGAGCGCGGTGTCCGGATGCGTTTCACGTAGCTTCTCGAACGCCTCCAGCACGACTTCGTCTTCGCCAACGCGGGTGCTCGCTGCACACAGGACCGGCCGCTGGCCGAACATCAGCCCTCGCAATGCGCGGCCCTGCTCGAGCAGTTCAGCGGACTCCGGAATATCGAACTTCAGGTTGCCGACGACATGAACCTTGTCCGGCTCGGCACCCATGTAACGAAAGCGCTCGGCATCCATGCTCGACTGCGCACCGATGTAGCGCACGGCGGCCAGCGCGTCCTGCACCAGTGATTTCAGCCAGGTATAGCGCCGAACGGATCGCGCAGTGATGCGCGCGGAGACCAGCAGCAACGGGATATCCCGCTCTGCCACTTCGCGATACAGGTTCGGCCAGATTTCGGTTTCCAGCACGATGAGCGCCTGTGGGCGAATGCGATTGAGGAACCGGCGATTGAACGGCGGCAAGTCATACGGCAAGGGCGTGACCTGCACCTCGTCGCCGAATGCCGCGCGCGCACGGCGCACGCCACTGGCCGTGAAGCTTGTGACAACGATGTGCTTGTCCGGGTATTCGGCGAGCAGCGCCTTCACCAGCGGCACGCCCGCCTGCATTTCACCCACGGATGACGCATGTACCCACAGCACCGGCCCGGCAGGAGATTTCTCCACGTAACCCAGCCTCTCAGCCGTTGAATCGGCGTGACCGGTCTGGCGACGAGCCTTGACCGCAATCACGGCGAGGCCGATCGGGAACAGGATGCCCAGCAAGACGTTATAGAGAATGCGCATTTGCGCCTACTCCCCGCGAATGCGGCGAATGATATCGGACGTGGAAATGCCGTCTTCGAAACGCAGCACCCTGACCTCGCCACCGGCACCGGTCACGGCGTCGTAGCCGGCAATATCTTCCGGCTTGTAGTCGCCACCCTTCACCAGGAAGTCCGGCAACACGCGGCCGATCACGCGTGCCGGGGTGTCTTCGGAAAACGCGACAACCCAGTCAACGGCATCAAGTGCTGCGAGCACCTTCATTCGTTGCTCCAGCGGCATGACCGGGCGGTCCTTACCTTTCAGGCGGCGCACGGAATCATCGTCATTCACGGCGACAATCAGGCGATCTCCCAGCGCACGCGCTTCCTGCAGGTAGGCCACGTGGCCAGCATGCATGAGGTCGAAGCAGCCATTCGTCATGACGATGCGTTCGCCGTGCTGGCGTGCCTGGACGACGGCTTCGGCAAGCTCGTCTTCGTCGAGGATCCCATCGGCACCCCCGAGCTGGTGCTTCAGTGCCAGGCGGAGCTCGGTCGTGCTGACCGACGCCGTACCGACCTTGCCAACCACGATGCCGGCACCAAGGTTGGCCAGTGCTGCAGCATCGCCGATGCTCATGCCCGCACCCAGGCCGGCGGCCAGCAGCGAAATGACCGTGTCGCCTGCACCGGTCACGTCATAGACTTCGCGCGCCAGTGCGGGCAGGTGCAGCGGATCTCCATCGGAGATGATCGTCATGCCCTGTTCGCTACGGGTAACGACAAGGTACTTGAGCTTGAGCTCCTTGCGCAGGGCCTCGCCCCTGGCAACGAGCGTATCGTCATCCGGGCACGCACCCACCACTGCCTCGAATTCACCGAGGTTCGGCGTCAGCAGGGTTGCGCCCGCATAGCGGGTGAAATCGGTGCCCTTCGGGTCGACCAGCAACGGCACGCCCGCATCCTTCGCGGCACGGATCAACGGCTGAGGATCCGCCAGCGCACCCTTGGCGTAGTCGGACAGGATCACGACATCGGTATTGTCCAATGCGCCGGGGAAAGCGCTGGCCAGCCCCTTCGCTTCGAATGCCTGCGCATCGTCCTCGAAATCCATGCGAATCAATTGCTGCTGGCGGGATATCACGCGCAGCTTGGTCGTCGTATGGATGCCGGCTTGCGACACCAAGGCATCCTCGACGCCTGCGGACTTGAGGCCATCACGCAACGAACGGCCCTCATCATCGTCCCCGATGATGCCGAGCAGGCGGCACTTGCCGCCCAGCGCAACGATATTTCCCGCGACATTGCCCGCACCGCCGGGGCGATCTTCGCGCTTGCCGACGCGCACGACCGGCACCGGCGCTTCGGGCGAGATGCGCCCGGTACCACCGTACCAGTAGCGATCGAGCATAACGTCGCCCGCAACCAGGGCCTTCACGGATGAAAAATCAGGAATTCGCAGCGTCATGGGTCCATTGCCGGAAATGGGTTCGTCTGGCGCAAGATGTTAGCACACGGCCCTGCATCATCAGCGGTTCACGCGAGCGGTGCCGCACTTTAGAATGTGGCGCTCACGAGATTCCCGATGGGGCACTGTTCCATGGCAAAGAAACACCCTGACCGCCTGCAGCTGAAGCACGTGATCAACCCGCTGTACTGGCCCCTGTGGCTGATCATCGGGTTCCTGCGCCTGAGCGTCTACCTGCCCTACCGCACGCAGCTTTTCCTTGGCCGCTGGATCGGCCGGCTGTCATATCGGCTGACGAAGCGCCGTCGCTTCCTGACCCACCAGAATATCGACAAGTGTTTCCCGGACTGGCCGAAGGAGAAACGCGATAGGCTTGCGCG
The DNA here is from genome assembly GCA_033720815.1 of Gammaproteobacteria bacterium. Classification (GTDB taxonomy): domain Bacteria; phylum Pseudomonadota; class Gammaproteobacteria; order Natronospirales; family JAJUFS01; genus JAWWBS01. Next base: position 7,626 of record JAWWBT010000010.1, read on the forward strand.
CGAACATTTCGAGGCGCTGGGTATTGGCGCGTTCGAAATTGCCAATTGCTGGTGGGCGCCTGATTGGATACTCAGGAAGCGCGTGACCTTCGAGGGCCTCGAGCATCTCGATGCCGCGCTGGCCGACGGCAAGGGTGCGCTGTTGCTTTCCGCGCACTTCACCACGCTGGAAATCGGTGGTCGCCTGCTGTCATTGTTCCGCCCGTTCCATCTCATGTACCGGCCGAATCGCAATGAAGTACTCGAAGTGCTGATTGCCGGCAGTCGCCGCAAGCGGTTCGACAAGGTCATTCCGCGCGATGATGTGCGCACGATGCTCCGCAGCCTGAAGGCCAACCATCCGGTCTGGTATGCACCCGACCAGGGCTTCAAGGGCAAGGGCTCGGTCACGGCACCCTTCTTCGGCGTGCCGGCCCCGACCAACCCGGCGACCAGCCGCATCGCTCGTTCGGCCGGATGCCCCGTCCTGACGTTTTCGGTACAACGGCTGCCCGGCACCGAGGGATACCACCTGCGCATCGACCCACCTGCGAAAGAACTGCCCGCCGAGACGCCTGAAGAAGATGCCCGTTTCCTCAATCGTTTCATCGAGCAGGAAGTACTGAAGGTGCCCGAGCAATACCTGTGGTGCCATAACCGCTTCAAGGACTACACCTACCGGGAAGCGCTGTAGTGAAGGTTGTTTTCGATGTCCAGCGGCTGTACTACCTTCCGCAGTACGAGCCGTTGATGCGCGAACTGAAATCACGCGGCGTGGAATGCATTGCCATTGCGCGAGACGACGGTGATCCCGAGGGAAGGATCTGCCGTAACACGCTGGGCGGCCAGTTTGCCGTCGAAACCGCGGGTGATGTCACCGAAGCGATTGCCCTTGCACGAGCGATCAGGCCCGACTGGACCATTGTCGGCAACGACAATCCCTATCGAGGAGAAACCACGGGTCGTAGCGCGCTGCTGTATCACGGCATTGGCGTGAAACAGGTTTACTACAGCCCGCACCTCATGGATGTCGACCTGCGATTCGTCGAGGGTCCCTACCGGGAGGCTGCACTGCAGGAGAGGTTCCCGGATGCATGGCTAGAGCCGGTCGGTTTCCCGAAACTGGACCCGCTGCTCAAGGGTGAGGTGGACACCCCGGACATCGGCCTCGATGCCACGAAACCGACGGTGCTCTACGCGCCGACCTTCTTTCCGAGCTCCATCGGGAAGCTCCCGCTGGATTTCCCGGCGAGGCTGGACGACTGCAACCTCATCATCAAGCCCCACCAGTTCTCGCTCACCAATCGCAATTACGCCGATCAGCGTCGCCGTTTCGCAGCCTGGGAGAAATACTCGAACGTCTTCGTCGCGGGCCCCGAATGGCCGAGCCTCGTCCCCTTCATGGCGATGGCCGACATGCTTGTCAGCGAGGCTTCATCCGCGCTGTTCGAATTCGCCGCGCTGGACAAGCCGGTGGTGTGGTGTGATTTCCTGAAGCTGCGCTGGGGATATCGCTGGCCCTTCGGCTACCGGCTGCGGCGACGCATGGACCAGGAGATCCATCGCTATGCGGATGTCGCCGCGCACGCAAGATCACCGCGCGACCTGTACACAACCGTTCGCGAAGAACTGGAAAACCCGGAGCGGCGCGCGAGCGAACGCGCCCGCATCACCGCGGAGCTGATCGGTCCGACTGATGGTCGTGCCAGCCGGCGCGCGGCAGATATCCTGCTGGAGAAATGATTCAGGTCAGTGCGTCGAGCGCTTTCACGGCGCGTTCGAGGTCGGCCTCGAAATCCACTTCGATGCACAGGTCATTACCGACCGAGTGCGGGCGAAACACATCGCCCTCCTGCTGGATCAGCACTTCCATGCCTCTCTCGAAGTAATCCTGCGCACCTACCTCGGCGAGGCACTGCTTGAATTGCTCGAGGTGTCCGGACTCGATGCGATTGATACCGAGCGCTTCGCCTTCGGCGTTCTTCACCTGCTTGGAAATCTCGGTGATGTAACCCGCCTCGTTGGTGATGTATTTCACCTCTTCCTCACCAACGCGTTCGGTATTTACCGCGACGATGGAACCTTCCGTGGCCAGCACGCCGTCGAGCACACGCGGATGGAACACCACATCACCGTTCATCCACAGCACATCGCGATCATGAACCTGCTGCAGCGCGCGGGACAGGCTGCGCGCGGTATTGGTGGTGTCGTAATCCGGGTTGTAGACAAAGCTCACATCCGGAGCGGCCTCCATGATGAGGTCCATCTTGAATCCGACCACCACCAGCACTTCCAGGCCAGCTCCCTTCAGCATCCGCAATTGCCGACGCAGGATGGTTTCCCCGTCATTGAGGGGAGTCAGCGGCTTGGGGTGCGGACGACCGAGGCGACTGCCCATGCCGGCAGCGAGGATAATGGCGAGTGGCTTGCGGGTGGACATTACAGGCTCCGGTTGCGGGCGTTCAGGGACCATCTCAGCGAGCGCGAATTATGGCCCAGTGCCGCCTTGTACCGCAAAGGCGTGCGGAAAATTCAGCCGTTGTAGGCGTCGCGCAGTGCCCGCCAACCAGCATCCATTGCCGGGTCTTCCGGTCGCAGCTTGTCCAGCGAACGGCGCAATCGCTTGAGATTGGCTTCGCGCCAGGCAGTATCCTGTGGCCGGACCTGGCCGCGGTCCCAGTCGATGACCGTGACACTGTCACCTTCGACAAGGATATTGTGGGCGTTGAGGTCGGCGTGCCAGGCACCGGCATCGTGAAGCCGGCGAACGGTACGGCCAATGGCACGCCACGTGGCCTCGCCGGCCGACTCCAGCATCGAGGCGAAGGATGTACCTGGCACGGTTGCGGTAATCAGCGCGCCACGGTAGCCGATGAGGCCACGGTCAACGCGCGCGGCGACGGGCCGGGGAACCGGCAGGCCTTCGTCGTGCAGTCGCGCAGTGATGTACCACTCGTGAAACGGACGGGTACGCTCAAGGCCGGCATAGAAATACCAGTCGAGGACCACGCGACCGACCAGGCCGCCACGGCGATACTGGCGCAATACCCAGTCGATATCGCCATCCTGGATGCGCCAGGCAGCGCCGCGACCGCCCAGGGGTTCGCCGAGCGCCTCGCGCGCCGTCCAGTAGGACGGGGTAAAGACATGTTCATGGATTTTGTCGGCTTGCGCGGCGTCATATACGATAATGCCGTTCTGCAGCGCCTTTCTTTCAGCCTTGATCATTGCGGGATCCAATGTTTGCCGAAGCTCCCCGACGTCTGTGCATCATGCGACTCTCCGCCATCGGGGACGTGTGCCATACCCTGCCGGTGGTCCGAACAATACAGGATCACTGGCCTGAAACACACCTGACATGGATCATCGGCAAGCTGGAACACCAGCTCGTCGGCGACATCCCCGGTATCGAATTCATCGTGTACGACAAGCGTGGCGGAAAGGCTGCAAAACGGCATGTTGTCGACATGCTGGGCGACCGCGAATTCGAGGCATTGCTGCACATGCAGGTTGCGCTGCGTTCAAGCCTGCTCGCACGCAAGGTAAGGACACCAGTGCGCATCGGTTTCGACCGACCGCGCGCGAGGGATTGGCAGTGGCTTTTCACCAACCAGCGAATTGCCGCGCGTGAACGCGAGCACGTGATGGACAGCCTGTTCGGTTTCAGCGATGCGCTTGGCATACCGCGACCCCGCCAGCCACGCTGGGACATTCCGGTTCCGGAAAGGAATCGCAGTGAAGCCGAGCAGCTGCTCCCCGGTGATCAGCCGACCCTCCTCATTTCGCCCTGCTCCAGCCAGCGCGCCCGGAATTTCCGCAACTGGAGCGTCGCGCGCTACGCCGCCGTTGCCGACCATGCGGCACGCCAACATGGCGTGAGGACGATCATCACCGGCGGCCCGACAACGCTGGAACGCGAATACGGCGAGGCGATTGCCGAAACGGTACAACAGGCCGAGGTCATCAATGTTGTCGGCAAGACATCGCTGAAAACACTGTACGGACTGCTGGGTCGTGCCAGTGTTGTGCTTTGCCCGGACTCCGGCCCCGCGCACATGGCGAATGCTGCAAACACTCCGGTGATCGGTCTCTATGCAACTTCCAATCCGCTGCGCACCGGCCCTCACGACAGCCTCGCCTGGACAGTGAATCGCTACCCGGATGCCTTGCAGAAGGCACTGGGCAAGACGGTGGACGAAGTCCGCTGGGGCCAACGGGTACGCGATCCCGATGCGATGGATGTCATCGAAGTCAGCGACGTCACGGCAAACCTTGACGCGCTATCCGTGGCCGGCTTTCCGGAGCTGCGACCACCGCTATGCTAGAATTTTGCGCCTGATCGCGAGGAAACCTCGCCACCAGCAGCCTTACCGGAGTCTTCATGTTCATTTCCGCCATCGTCAGCACGTACAACTCCCCTGACTGGCTCGAGAAGGTCGTCATCGGCTTTAGCGCGCAGACGCACCGCGATTTCGAGCTGGTGATTGCGGACGACGGCTCCGGCCCGGAAACCGCGGAACGCATCGAGCAGTTACGCGAACGCACCGGGCTGACCATTCGCCACGTGTGGCAGGAAGACGACGGCTTCCAGAAAACGAAGATCCTGAACAAGGCGATTCGTGAAGCCACCGGCGACTACCTGCTGTTCACCGATGGCGACTGCATACCGCGTGCAGATTTCCTTGCTGTCCATGCAGCAACCGCCGAGCCGGGCCACTACCTTTCCGGTGGTTATTACAAGCTGCCAATGGAAACCAGCCACGCCATTACCAATGACGACATCACCAGCGGTCGCGCCTTCGATGCCGAATGGCTGAAGGCGCATGGTGATCGCCTGCCGTTCAACAAGCGCTGGAAGCTCACGGCAAAAGGCAAGTGGGCGAAGTTCCTGAACGCGCTGACGCCGACGAAACCGACCTGGAATGGCCACAACGCATCCGGCTGGCGCGAGGATATCGAAGCCGTGAACGGCTTCGATGAGCGCATGCAATACGGTGGCGAAGATGTGGAGATGGGCCTGCGCCTGGTAAATCGCGGCGTCGAGCCGAAGCAGATCCGATACAGCGCGATCTGCATCCACCTCGATCATGCCCGGGGCTACGTTAATGAAGTGGCACGTGAACGGAATCGAGAAATCCGTCGCGAAACGGTCAACGAAAACAAGACCTGGACACCCTACGGGCTCTTCAAGGGCAACAAGCCTGCCTGATCATTCCTCGTTGCGATTACCTTCCTGCGCCTCGCTGGCCCATAGCGCGGCGTACTTGTTGAAGGTGTATTGCGCATGCAGGCAGGCCAGCACGAAACCGTGGCGGCCATCGAGGAACCCGAACCGCGCGATGTAGTTGTAGAAGAAGTTGTAAAGCGCGCGCGCACCTGCCGTGAAGGCGCCACTCCGTTTACCGCGCTCCCATCGCGCTCCCGACTGCAGGCGAGCATATTCCACGAACTTTTCGATCGCGTGCCCGTAATCGCGCCATGTCGGGTGCAGCAACGGGCTGCGCATCAGGCTGATGCGCCCCGACGAAAGCTCGACGCGCTCGTGAACCGGGACATCGGTATAGCGCCCCAGCTCCCGCCGGAACAACCGGAGCGGCGCCTGCCAGCTGCCACCGTAATCCACCTGTCGCCCGAAGATGATCATCGGACGCGCAATGCGGTAACCCTCGAAATCGGGGCGCTCGCGCAGCTCGTGGTCGATTTCATTCTTCAGTGCCTTTGTCGGCACCTCGTCAGCGTCCAGCGATAACACCCAGTCCTTTGTGGCGAGTTCCAGCGCGCGCTGTTTCTGTCGGCCAAAGCCCGGCCAGTCCGTCTCCTTGACGATATCTGCATACTTACGCGCAATCGCGACGGTTCCATCGGTACTTCCCGAATCGAGCACGATGATTTCATCGGCCCATCCCTTCACCGCGGCCAGCGTATCGCCGATGCGATCGGCCTCGTTCTTCGCAATGATGATCACACTGAGCGACTGCTCGCGCGGCACTTCGGTTGCGAGGTATACCCGCTCGCGCGCACGGATCAGGCCGTAGATCACCGACAGGCTGAATACATAGAACGTGATCTGCAGGGATCGATCGAACACCGCCTCGACGAGCGCGAAATGCATGTAACCGACGATCAGTGCAATGCCGGCAAATGAGAGCGCGACGATTTCCGCATCACGATGTCGCCATGCCCACAGGAAATGCTTCAACGGCACGATGAACAGCAGGAACAGCGCCACCAGGCCAACCAGGCCGCGACTCGCCAGCACGGAAAGATATTCATTGTGCGGATGGTTGTAATCGAGGAAGAACGCGTCAATACGCCCCGCTTCGTACCACTCGCGCACGTTCTGGATGTAGCCACCGACGCCGGCACCGAGCAGCGGATTTTCCAGGAAGCTCGCCCAGGCGACCTGCCACATGACAAACCGTTCATCGAAACCAACGGGGCCCGCCTGCAACGCCGCGAGGCTGCCAACTCCCGTCGTTGCGACCAGGTCACGACCCGCCACGCTCAGTCCATAAAGCAGGCTCACCAGCAGTACGATACCCCCGAGCAGCCACCATCGAAGGCGACCCGGCCCCCGTGCAAACAGCAGGAACACCAGGAACAGCAGCGCAGGAAGCGCCAGCCACGTGGTCAGCGTCCCTGACAGGAAACTCGCTACGCAGCCTGCAACGACGGCGGTGGCTGGCAGGACAACGAGAACCGGATGATGCTGGCGGAAATGCGTGATCCCGCCCAGGCTCATGAAACCCATCACGAGTGCCAATGCGCCAAAGGCAATGGGATCCGACGGACCCGCGACCCGCACGATCTCGTCCGCACCTGCCTGCCAGAGTGCGTAGACCGCCGCGCCGATGGCACCGAACGCCAGGCCGAACCACCACAGGAATTCGCGCCCAGGCACGCGGCGCACCGCGAGGAAAATCGGGACAAACAGCAGGAACCGAGCCAGGCGGCCGACTTTCTTGAAACCCAGGTAACTGATTTCGCCGAGCGCCCAGGCCAGCACGGCAACCGCAAAGAAGAAAACCACGCTGAAGACCAGCAGCTTTTCGTCGCGGGTGAGGTTGACCGGCCGGCCATCCTGCAACGTGAAGGCAATGCCCAGGATGCCGACAACGAGCAGGCTGCCCGTCGCACCGCTGTCGACCAGCAGTGCGGCAAGCGGGAACAGCGCAATGAACAGCGCCACCACGGTCGCCCGCCAACCCGTGAGGGCATCAGCGAACAGGGGCAGGCGTGCGTGAGGCGCTGCAATCATGCGGAGAGGTCCGCGCGCGCCAGGATCAGGAGGCGTCGACCAGCACGTAGTCCGCGCTGCAGTAAGGGCACTTGGCCTTGCCCTTGTCCTCGATCGGCAGGTAGACCTTCGGGTGCGAGTTCCACAGGCTCATGCCCGGCATCGGGCAATGCAGCGGCAGGTCCTTGCGGGTCACTTCATAACGGTTCTGGGCATTCGGCTGGATCGTGCCTTCGTTATTTGCGCGCTGTTCCACCGTGTTTCTCCTGGAAAGGCTTCAATTCGTGAATATCGCGGCATTATATCAGCGCCAAGCGCCGCTTTGGCCATCGCTTTGGCCATCGTTCTTGCCAAATTCCATTTCCCAGACCGAGCGAACCTGGAACCGGGTTGCCTCGAGTCGGTCGTCTGAAATCACTGCCGGCCGCCCCTGGAGTGCGCAGGCATGCACTTCCCCACGCAACTGGCGGTAGGCATCGATCAACGTGGCAACGCGGTCCTTCGGCAGCCGACCGGATTCCGCGAGTCGCTCGAGGAAACGGATCGTGTCCGGCACGTCGAGAAGCTGCGGAATTGCCGGCGCCTCGCGCAACACCCAGTACTGGGTGAGGAATTCGATGTCCGTGATGCCACCGCGCCCGCCTTTCAGGTGAAATTCACCCTCGCGGTCCTCCTGCTCGCGACGCATGCGCTCACGCATGTCGCGCACGTCGGATCGCAGGGTTACGGGGTCGCGATCACGGGTCAGCACTTCCCGCCGGATGTCGCGAAAGCCCTCCGCAAGATCCTGGTCACCGGCCACGGCGCGCGCCCTCAGCAGGGCCTGGTGCTCCCAGGTCCAGGCCTGTTCACGCTGGTACTTGGCGAAAGCATCAAGCGAAGTCACCAGCAGCCCACCCTTGCCGGAGGGCCGCAAGCGCGTGTCCACCTCGTAGAGCGTGCCCGCCGTCGTCGGGGTGGAGAGCAGGTGAATCAGTCGCTGCGTGAGACGCAGGAAATAGACCGAGTTCTCGACGCTACGGTCACCATCGGTCACGGCACCTTCGCTCGGAGAGTCGTGCATGAAGACCAGGTCGAGGTCGGAACCGTAGCCAAGCTCAAGGCCACCGAGCTTGCCGTAGGCAACGACGAGGAAACGCGCTTCGCGGCTTTCACCGTTTTCTTCGACCATGGGCCGGCCATGACGCTGCAACAGGTGCGCCGACGCGAGGTCCAGCGTCGACTGGATCACGCGCTCGGCGAGGTGTGTCAGCAGGTCACTCACTCGCATCAGCGGCAGCGATCCGGAAATATCCGCGGCGGCGATGCGCATCTGGCTGACCTGCTGGAATTCGCGCAGGGCATCCATCACGGCTTCCAGGTCATCTTCATCGGTGCGCGCCAGTGCAGCCTCAAGCTCTTCATCGAGCAACTGCTCATCGGGCTGCTGCTCGAACAGGCGCGGATCAAGCAGTTCATCCAGCAGGATCGGATGGCGGGTCACGAGTCCGGCAATGTGCTTGCTGGCAGCGAACAGTTGCGCCAGCCGCGACAGCGCTTCCGGATGCTCGGCGAGCAAGGCCAGGTAGGTCGTGCGCCCCAGCACGGCATCAACCAGGTCCAGCATCCGTACCGCCGCCTCTTCCGGAGCATCCTCCTGCCGCGCCGCTGCCGCGAGCAATCGCGGTACCAGGGCATTCACGCGGCGATGACCCTGCGCGCCAGGCGGCTGCTTTTCCATGCGCGCAGCGAGCTGCTTCATTTCACGTTGCAGCAACGGTACATCCTTGAAACCGGCCTGCAGCAACAGCTCTTCCGCGCCATCAATGTCATCCCATGCCGGATCCAACGGATGCTGCGACGCGCCCTTTTCTGCGGGTCCGAGAAAGGCCTGGTCAAAAATGCGACTGACGCGGTTGCGATGCTCATGCCAGTGATCAACCAATGCCGAGGAACTGTCGAACCCCATGCTCCACGCGATCGGGAACAGCGATTCCTCATCGTCCGGCACATCATGGGTCTGCTGGTCATCCACCATCTGCAGGCGGTTCTCCAGCAATCTCAGGAAACGGTACGCCGCCTCCAGCTGTTCGGTATCACGATCGGCGAGACAATCGAGATCCCTCGCCGCATGAAGCGCAGTGAGAAACTCGCGACTGCGTAACGCCGGCTCGCGACCACCCCGCACCAGCTGGAACAGCTGCACGATGAACTCCGCCTCGCGAATGCCACCAGGACCAAGCTTCACGTGATGCTGGCGATCACGGCGTTGCACGTCGCGATTGATCGAAGCCTTCATGTCACGCAGCGCTTCGAAGACACTGAAGTCCAGGTAACGGCGGTAGACGAATGGCCGCAGCATGTCGAGCAGCTCATCGCCCGCCGCCATGTCGCCGGCAACCGGTCGAGCCTTGATGAAGGCGTAGCGCTCCCATTCACGGCCATGCTGCTGGTAATAGGCTTCCATTCCATCGAAGCTCTGCACAAGGGGGCCGCCATCACCAAACGGCCGCAGGCGCATGTCTACCCGGTACACAAACCCGTCCGCCGTCATGTCATCCAGAACGCGAATCAGGCGCTGGCCAAGGCGCGAAAAATACTGCTCGTTCGACAGGGGCCGCTCGCCGTCACTTTCACCCTGGGCGGCGAAGGAAAACACGAGGTCGATATCCGACGAGAAATTCAGCTCGCGCCCGCCGAGCTTGCCCATGCCGAGCACCACCAGGCCCAGCGCATTGCCTTCCGCATCGCGCGCCTCGCCATGGTTCTGCTTCAGGTCACGATGCAACCACTGCAAGGCTGCATCGATCAGCATATCGGCAAGCTCGGAGGTATCACGCAGGGTCTGTTCAAGAGTCGCCAGACCCGCGACATCACGCCAGGCGATGCGCAGCATTCCCGACTGACGGTGTCGCCGAAGTGATCGCTGCAGGCTGGCAATATCGCTGACCTCGGCAAGCTCGGTATCAAGTTGCCGGCGCAGCTTGTCGACATCGAGCGGTTCCCCGATGCCTTCAACAAACCGGGCATCAAGCAGTTGTGGCTGGCGTGTCAGCACGCGCACGGCGAATCCCGACAAGGCCAGGAGGCGCAGGAACCCGTCCGCCTCAGTGATGCGGTCGAGCATGACGTCATGCTCGCGCAGGCGCTGCAGGCGCCGTTCCACATCAGGCCCTATGGCGTCGGGAAGTTTCTCGAGTGCGGCAAGAATGGAATCAGTCATGTTGCCGCCAACATACAAGAGCGGCAGTCGGCAGGCCAGCGGGACTTCAGACTTCGCGCAGGGAGGGCCGCATTCGAACCGATTGATGGCGTTCGCGAAGATCCAGCGCCGAGAGAAAGTCCGCAAAGGGCTGTGGACGAGCCAGCAGGAATCCCTGCATGAAGTCACACCCCAGTTCATGCAGCAATTCCGCCTGCCGTTGCGTTTCCACGCCCTCTGCCAGCACCTGGAGGTTGAGGCTATGGGCCAGGCGGATGATCGTCTCGGTGATGATGCGGCTATTGCTGTCTCGAGCCATGCGACTGATGAATACGCGGTCGATCTTGACCTTGTCAATCGGCAGCTGCTGCAGGTAGGCAAGGCTTGAATAGCCGCTACCGAAATCGTCAAGGCTGATCCATACGCCCATTTCATGCAGGCGATTCAGGACATCTCGCGCACGATCAAGGTCATGCAGGAGCACGTTCTCGGTGACTTCAACCTCCATGCATTCGGCAGGTATATGGTGACGATCCAGCGCTGCAGCGATCGTGCCCGCGACATCTCCATGTGCCATCTGAACAGGAGAAAGATTGACCGCCACCCGGGCCTGGTCGCTGACCTGCAACCACTGCTGCAGATCACGGCAGACCTGGTGGATAACCCATTCCCCGATCTCCATGACCAGGCCCGAGCTTTCCGCGGCAGCGATGAAGTCACCGGGTGCCAGGCGACCGCGCTCGGGATGTTGCCAGCGCAGGAGCGCTTCGGCAGCAATGATCCTGCGCTCGGGCAGGGTTGCCTCCGGCTGGTAATCAATGCAGAACTGTTCGTTTTCGAGCGCTTCTTCTAGATGCTGTTCCAGGCGACGACGGTATCGCGGCTCCTGGTCCTGCTCCGGGTCATAGAAGGCAAAAGCGCCTTCCTGTTGGCGCTGCTGCCGCGCCTTCAACAACGCGAAGTCGGTCCGCATGAGCAATTCATGCGGGCTGACTCCGTCTCCCGGGTAGGCAGTAACCCCGATGCATGCAGTGATACGGTGATCACGCAGCGCCCCGTGCCGTGCGTCGCGAAGGGCACCGAGAATCTTCCGGCAAATCGTTGCCACATGATCCTTCTGCTCGATCCGCTTGAGGATAATGCCGAACTCGTCCCCGCCAAGGCGCGCGGCAACATCGAAGCCCTTCACCGAATGTTGCAGGACCTCCGCGACCTGTTTCAGTACGGCGTCACCCACCGCATAACCGAAACTGTCATTGATCGACTTGAAGTCATTGAGGTTCAGCACCAGCAGCGCAATGCGCTGGTCATCGCCATCGGCTTCTGCGATCGCCTGTTCCAGTTCCTCGGTAAAACGCAGTCGATTCGGGATGTCAGTGAGAACATCATGCTTGCTGAGACGTTCAATAACGGCCTCGCCGCGCATGCGGTCATCGATGTCGGTCAGGGACGCCGCAAAATGGGTGGGACGTTCGCCATCTTCAGACCATTCGGAATCACCAACCAGGCGATACCACCGGTAACGGCCATCGGCGAGCCGCAGGCGAAATTCGATGTCTATCGGCTTGCGTGTGGCGAGATGCCGCTTGACAGCTTTCTCCAGGCGCCGTTTTTCAGCGGGATGCACCAGGTGGTGTGTCCGGAGCATCCTTGCCAGCACATCCGGCTCGTAATCGAGGCTTTCGAGTAGCTGGCGCGAGAAATGATATTCGTTGTTCTCGACATCCCACTCCCAAAGCGCAGCACCGGAAGCGTGCATCACCATCTCCAGGCGGTGCCGGGCATTTTCGAGCTCTTGCGTGCGCATCGCCACGCGACGGTCCAGTTCGGCATTACTGCTCAGCAACTCTTCATTGATGCGGAAGATCTCCAGTGACTTGTCATCAAGGAGCCTTTCGGCTTCATGTCGGGCGCGCCGTTCGCGCTGCACCTTGCGAAGCAGGCGTTCATATGGAGTTGGAGGCGGGAATTTCATGCGGACCTTGCTCGCGCACCAGTGCCGTGCAGGTACAGCTCTGCAGAAAAGCCGCGCTCATCGGTCGCAAGGATTTCAACACGCTCGTTGCCACCGAACATCGCGATACAACCACGGAGCATCCCGATGGCAAGGTCAGCAAGGGGTCGACTGGATCGATACACGATGTGGCCGACCTTGCCTCTCCGGCTGACCAGCAGGTCTGGCGGCCGTGTACCCGGATAACGCTGCCTTACGGCCAGGTGGATGTGCTCATGGACCTTGCTGACAAAATCGAGGGTATTGTGGACTTCCTCGAAAGCACCCGGATGACGCTGGCGCAAGGCAGGAATCAGCGCTTCACCCACGTCCTGCATGAGGATTTCCCGGGAAATCGCAACCCGGTCGGCGACGCCGAAGACAATTGAAAGCAGCTCTTGCGTCGGATAGCTGGAAACGGCGGTATAGGCGCCTTCCGTCACCAGGTCCAGGCTGCCGATGACCTCATCGAGAACGTCGAGACCGAAGCGCTCTTCGAGGTAATCAATCGTGAAGGCGAGGAAAAGACCGTGCATGCGCGCACCACCGGAAGCACAACATTTGTGAATGCTGGCACGCGGCGAGTCGCACTCACCTACGGAAAATCCGTATTTTTCGGTACGCCAGACCCGAAGTTGGATGCCCCGCAGGGAATCGCCAGTTCCCTTGACGGAACGCGCGACACGGGGCGCTTACTGCTGCCTGAGGAGGGTAACCGCTCCTTCCCGTGAAACGATTTCCCAGCCATGACGCGCGGCCAGCCACCTCAGCGTCATTGTGGAGTAGAAAACCACATGGGTCGGGTCGCGGTGATACCACCAGCCGCTGAAATCCTCCACCTCATCATGAAGCTCGGTCATCAGCCCAAGCCAACCTCCCGGTTTCAGCAATCCAGCCATCCTGCTGAACTCGGCAGCCGGATCATGGAAATGTTCTGCCGCTTCGGTACAGGTGATGAAATCGTACTGCCGCTGCAGGACCGCCTCGTCCCGGGCGAACAGCGGGTCGTAATTGGCCATCCTGTAGCCCGCTTCCGCGGCCATTACTGCGAGAGTCGGCCCCGGGCCACAGCCATAGTCCAGGCCTGTCGCCCCCGCTTCCAGGTGATCGAAGAGCGGCCTCGCGAGCCTGGCGAGGAAACCCCGATATCCCGGGTCGTCAGGAGAATTCTCATGGGTGTCGTAGTGGGACCGCTCGGCTCGCGCATCGGGCCATTGCTCGCGCCATTGGCTCACGAGATCGCACTCGGGGCAGTGAAAGTAGCGCCCCCAGCGGCTCTCGGCGTGAAACGAGGCCGGGGATCCGCACAGCGGGCAGTCCTGGAAATCGGGCAACATGGCGGTTACAAATTGAGGAAAACCCGTGCAGGATATCCTGCCACCCTTTGCGGATGAAACTTCATCGGCGAGAATGGGTCGAACGCCACTCCGGCAACGAATACAGACATTACGGAGCAACCATGTTCAAGCAGATCCTTGCCGGCCTTTTCCTGGCCACCGTCAGCCTTTCCGCACATGCCGCGGAATTCGAGGAAGGGACCCATTATTCGGTCCTGAATCGTGAAGCCTCCAGTTCACCCGAGGTGATCGAGTTCTTCTCCTATGCCTGCCCTGGGTGCAACAGCTTCCAGACGTACATGACGCGCCTCGAGGAGGCGAGCGACACCATCGAGGTCAAGTACATGCCGGTGGGATTCGGTCGCCCGGATTTCGAGGCAACGCAGGAAATGTTCTTCGTGATGCAGGCCTACGGCAAGGTCGACGAACTGCATGACGATGTGTTCCGTCATATTCACGGCAAGAACCAGTCGATCCGGACCAAGTCCGGCGCCAGGGACTTCCTCGCCGAAAACGGCATCAGTGAAGAGGACTACGAGAAAGCTGCGAAGTCCTTCGCCACCCAGGTACGCATCAAGCGTGTTGACCAGCTGACCCGCGACATGCGCATCAGCAGCACGCCCACGGTAGTGGTCAACAACCGCTACGTGGTCAACCTGCGCGGTGTAACGTCGCCCGACCAGTTCGCACGCCTGGTGAAGTTCCTCGCCACGAACCCGTAACCCGGCTTACCCGCCTGTTCGGAAGGGGCGCCCTGGCGCCCCTTCTTTTTCGGATACCCAGCATGCCCAGCTTCCTGCCCGCCTTCGTGATGTTCGCGCTCGTCGCCGGTTTCACACCGGGTCCGAACAACCTGATGGTTGCCTCCTCCGGCGTGAACTTCGGCTATCGGCGCACGCTGCCACACCTGGCCGGCATCATCATTGGCTTCCCGGTGCTGATGCTGGGGGTCGGCTTCGGCCTGGGAGAAGTCTTCCAGCGCTATCCACTGCTGCACGAAGTACTGAAGGTCGCAGGCAGTGCCTACCTCGTATTCCTGGCCTGGAAAATCGCGTTTGCCGGAGCCGTGCAGGACAGCACGACCCGCGCAACACCACTCACGTTCTGGCAAGCCGCTGCCTTCCAGCTGGTGAACCCCAAGGCGTGGATGATGATCATTTCAGCGATCACCACCTACACGACGCCAGGTGCGAACTACTGGTGGCAATTGCTCGTGATGGTTGGCGTGGCCCTGCTCGTGACGCTCGCCTCGTCGAATACCTGGTGCCTCTTTGGCGTCGGCTTGAGGGACTTGCTCGCAACCCGGCCGCGGTTGCTGCGGGCGTTCAATGCGCTGATGGGAATCCTGCTGGTCGGCTCGTTGATTCCAGTGTGGCTGTGAGCAGCCTGCACCTACTTCCGGCAATCGAATTCGTAATACACCGTTGCTTCGTTCAGCACCCAACCCTGTCGCTCGTAGAGGGCGCGAGCCGGCGAATTGGTGTGATGGGTCTCCAGCAACAGGCCTTTCGCACCATCATCGCGGCCGAACGCCTGGGCAGCATCCAGCAACGCCGAGGCCACACCGGCACGACGCGCGTTTTCGGCCACGTACAAGTCATTCAATAACCACAGGCGTTGCATCCCGACAGAAGTGAACAACGGGTACAGCTGCGTGAAACCGAGCAATTCTCCGGCCGGGTTTTCCGCAACGAAAATCACCGACTCGTCATTCATCAGGCGCGCATCCAGGAATCGCTCGGCCGCAACGGGATCGGATTCCTGGTCATAGAAGACGCGGTAAGCATCAAACAACGCCACCAGCGGACGCGCGTCTGCAAGCGAGGCGCGACGCACGCGATAGTTATCGGTTTTCATCAGTCAATTCTTTCCTTCCAATGCGATTGACGGCGCTACCACACAACGGGCCGACCGCCAGCGCGTAAAGGCCCATGATCGCTGCCAGCGCCGGCATGCTCCAGCCCTTGTCCAGTGCAATACCCAGGATCACCGGCGAGGCGGCAGTACTGAACACCATCATCGCGGTAAACATCGCGCGGATCGCCCCGATGTGGCGCGTACCGTACAACTCTGCCCAGATGGCACCCGAGAGCGAGCCGTTCGCGCCTGCAGAGAATCCCGCCATCGCCATGTAGGCAAACGCCATCCACGCCGTGTCGACATGAAGCAACAGGATGGCTCCGACGCCCAATGGCCAGAGAAAGACATGCAGCAGGCGACGCGCACCGAAACGGTCGATCAGCACTCCTGTGAGCAACGAGCTTGCTGTCTGCGCCATGGCAAAGGCCACGAAAGCCGATGCGAGCAACGCCAACGACCAGCCTTGTGCCACCGCGAGTGTCGCCTGGTGAAAGAACAGGCCGGTAATAATGAACGGCGCCGCCAGCATGATCGGCAGGAGGAAGTAGAAGCGAGGGTCGCGAAGCACATCGCGACGCCGATAACCGGGTTCCTGCGCCACCCTGGCGGGATCCGCCAGTGGCGCCTGCCGCGGCAACCATGCCAGCAATGGCAGGATGAACAGCACCAGGAACGCAGCCGCCAGCATCCAGCTGCCGCGCCAACCCAGCGCCGCAACCGTCACAACGACCAGGCTGGGAAATATCGCTTCCCCCAGTGGGAAGCCCAGCGTCGCAATGCTGATCGCGCGGCCACGTCCCCGCTCGAAGAAGCGCGCCATGCTCGAGACGGCAATATGCCCCATCAGCCCCTGGCCGCAGAGACGAATCATGAAGAAACCGGCCACCAGCCAGGCAGGTTCGGTGACATTGGCAATGAACAGGCAACCTGCCGCAAACGCCAGCACGGCGAGTGCAGTGAACTTCACCAGCGGGACATCGTCGAGCAGCTTGCCCACCTGGATGAGGGTCAGGCCGCTCAACAGCGTTGCCGTACTGTACAGCGCACCGATTTCACCGTGACCCAGGTCGAACTCCTGCATCCACTGCGGGTTGAACAGCGAGATGAAGAAGGTCTGCCCGAAGGCTGACGCGAAGCAGGCCAGCAGGCCGAAAGCAAGCAGGCGTACGTTGTGCGCGGTGAAGAACATGGCGAATGAGTCCAGCGACGGGCTGCGATGAGCGAGCGCGGATTCTAGCACGCAGCATACCTGCGACTGGCCCGCGACGAGCCAATCGCTGTAGGCTGCAAGCTTTGCACAGCACGAGGATAAGTGATGTTTCAGAAACCGCATTTCTGGGGACTGGTCCTGGCGGGTGCAGTCACGCTGTTCGCGATCGGCTTCTTCTATCCTGGCGATAACGTGACCGGCGAAGAAGCAGAAGAAGTCGCCGGGGAAGAATTTCGCCCTAAACCGACCAATGCCGTCGAACTCGTTCCTGGCGTTGAGTACATCGTGCTCGAGGAAGGTAGCGGCCAGCAGCTCGATACCGAGTACGTCACCTACTCGATGGACATGTACCTGGACGATGGCACGCTCGTGATGTCGTCTGAAGACCAGGGCAACTACACCCAGCCGGTCGAAATGCTTCGCTCGATGGTGCCCGGTGTCGCCGATGCCCTGACGGCGATGAAGGTTGGCGAAACCCGCCGTTACTGGATCGAACCGAAGAACCTTGCCCCCGGCTACCCGGAGATGGCCAACAAGCTTCATGTCATCGATTTCACCCTGGTCGGTGGCCAGGGCGCCCTGCCCGCGCCGGAGAATGTCGCGGCACCACCGGCCGATGCTCCGCGCACTGAAAACGGCATTGCTTACGTCGTGCTGGAGGAAGGACCGGCAGGTGAAACCGAGCAGCCGAAGGTTTCCGATACCGTAACCGTTCACTACACGGGCTGGCAGACGGATGGCCGCATGTTCGACAGCTCGGTGCTCCGCGGCCAGCCCGCCGAATTCCCGCTGGCCCGACTGATCCCGGGGTGGCAGGAAGCGATCCCGCTGATGTCCCGTGGCGACAAGTACCGCTTCTGGATCCCGGAAGCGCTCGCGTACGGCAATTCGAGCCGGCCCGGCGCGCCTAAGGGCATGCTCGTTTTCGACATCGAGCTGGTCGACTTCACGTCACCCGATACGGCTAGGGAAACCACCGAAGAATAGAAAGGCCATAACAACCACGCGAAATGAAAAAGCCGCCCCGGTCCATCGGGGCGGCTTTCTCTTGCGAGCGGCAGGGGGAATACCGCTCGTCTCGTGGCAAGCGACCAGGGGCGGGTCGCCTGCCGAGGCGGGTGGCAGGGGGACCACCCATCTTGCGCAGTCGCAATCGGCCAGGGAAGGAAGCCGACCGCGACCAAGGGAACCGGATCAGACAGCCTTGGTCAGCGAATCCAGCGAGGCGAGTGCTTCGCGCTCCGGCGACAGCTTCGCCTTCACCTGCACACCCTCGCGTACACCCCGGCCTTCCGGGTCAGACGCCCGGCCATTGGCACGGAACAGCAGCATCTGCCCTGTCTCGCCATCCGCCGGGTACTCGGCGAATCCCGCATGCAGCTGCATGCCGAATTTCTTCGCAAAACGCTCCTTCATCATGTCGACGGCCTGCGCATGGCCACTTTCAACCGACTGCCTGCTGGCGCGATCGAAAAGGACGGCGAAAAGGTCGGCAGAGGGGCGACCGCAGGACTCGACGCCGAAACGGTGCTTCAGCTCGCGGGCAATGAAGGCAGCGGCGCGATTCGGCAGTTCCTGCACCGGGGCGCCATTGGCTCCGACAACACGAAGCGTGCCGACAGTGAACACGGAGCGGCCCTGTTCGGCGGGATTCATCATCTCGGTGAGCATCTGGGTAAACCGCGCCCGGTTCGGCAGGCCCGTGTGGCGATCAAAGAACGCCAGGCTGCGAACGCGGCGCTCGGCCGCCAACTTGCGCTTGCGGTTGGTGGCGATTTCCCGGGCATTGGCAACCGACAGGCTGAGGCCCAGCAACAGCAGCAACACGGTGCCAAGGGTGGTCAGCGCCACCATGTTTTCACCGCGCAAGCCATTTTCCGGGTTCGGCATCGCGCCGGCAGCGATGTCGGTGGCCGCCATTCCCGTGTAATGCATGCCTGCAACCGCGAGACCCATCACCAGTGCTGCACCCACGCGCAGGAACACATCGCGCCATTCGGACGCGATGCGCATCTGGCCCGCGATCCAGAGCGCGGCGGCGGATGCTGCAACCGCAATCAGAACGGAAGCCAGGAACAGCGGCGCATCGAATCCGAGCGGCGTGGAGAATCGAATGGCAAACATGCCGATGTAGTGCATGGCCGATATCGCGATACCCATGGCGACCGCAGCAGCGGCAATCCAGGTCACGGAAAGCCGGCCCGAGCCGACGATCCACAACGCGAGGCCAGCGGCGGCAAGTGCGGCTGCCCAGGAAACCAGCGTCAGGCCGATATCGTAGGAGAGTTCCATCTGCATGGCAGACATGCCGACAAAATGCATGGACCAGATACCCGTCCCCATGGTGAAGGCACCAAAGGCTGCCCAGCCCCACGGAAATCTGGCGGACTCCGCGACGTTCGCGCGAACACGGCCAGCCAGTTCAAGGGTTACATAGCCGGCAAGCGCGGCGATCAGGTAGGACAGGACAACCAGTTGTGGGTCGTAACTCATGAGAGCACCTCGGACGTTGCAATAGGCACCACACGAAGGGTGCATCGAATTTGTATAGGAAGTGTATAGGATTATTTCCGGTTGTCAATTAGTACGAAATCGAACATTAAGACCAATAAGTGCCTATTTACTGAGCATTCATGGACTTGTGAAAAACACTGGATGCGTAATTTATTGTACATATGGGCAATAATTGACCATTTTTGTACAATAAATAAAAAAAATACCCGCTGGCCTGGGGGTGCCAGCGGGCAAGTTGAGGGGGGGGGTCTTGCGGTATTTCGTCTTCTTGGTGCTTAGAGGCGCGCCAGGGCGGAAAGGTTCACTCGATTTGCGGGTTTTTCGACAATTTCACCATCCACCACGAAAAAGCCCCGCAGCGCAGGCTGCGGGGCCGGTTTTCTTGCCACAAGAGGGTCTGGGTCTTGTTCGTTCGCCGGACCGTGTGGGAATCACTGTCTCGACGTGCTTGCAGTCTACTCAGGGCCTGCCGGCGCGTCTGCCCCTCGGGACCCCCTTTCACAATGAGTTCATAATCGTGCGATGGCGTATCAGCCTGCAGCTGATTCGATCATGCTGCAGAACTCGCGCAAGGTCCCTTCGCTGACGCCAGCGGCATCCAGTTTCGCAAGTAATTCCGGCGCGCCTGGCGAGCTCCCCGCTGCCAGGGCGTCGCGCATGGACTCCAGTCGCCCGAGCACATCTTTCTGCAGCGCTTCCGTCCAGCCGTATTCCTGCTCGATCAGCGGCAACTCGGCAGACAGCATGTCGATCGCATAATCGACCATTTCGCGAAGTTCTTCATTATCGGCAGACATGGCAATTTCCACCCGCAGCTTTCAAACGAGTGTTTGATTTAACCATATCAACGCCGGAATTTGTGTGAATTTCCATTAATACCATCCATAGGCACGCCATCAGCTGCCTCCCGGGCGTTCCGACTCCAGCCACTCCAGCGCATCTTCAACGTCATCAAACAGCTGGACAATGTAGTCCAGCTTCTTTGCGGACATCTTGTAATATTTGGAGACTTCCTTGCCCGCCGGCGACCCCGAGAGCGCGACCGCAATACGCAGGCGCCGGTCTGCACCGCGTGACGCATACAGATCCGGCAGTTTCTGGACCTGTGACGGTAATGGCGCAGGATGCATGCGGCGACAGTCGACGAGTACCGCGAAGCAATTGTGTGACTCCACCAGGTCGAGCGCCTCGTTGGTCGAATCCCTCATTCCCGCGGGCTGGAGCTCGCCCTCGACCGCCAGTTCGATGATGCCTGCCTCTGGCAGGAAATTGATCCTGTAACCCACTCTCACCCCCATGAAGAGCCCATTAATCCATACGGATGATGCCAGCCTATCGGAAGCACCCGCCCCCGCCAAGGCAAAAAGACGGGCAACACATGGCTTGAATGGGCGCCATGCTAGCGGCGCTCCTTCTGCTACGATAAGCCTGAAGCACCACCGCAAACCAGAATGGCGACAACACGGAGGTATCCGAATGAACACTGCTGCAACCGTTCAACTGCGCCGCTTCGGCGCACTGATCCTTGCATCCTGGCTGGCACTTGCGCTTGGTGCGTGCGCCACCCAGCCTGAACCGCAGCCGGAACCCGAACCCGTACAGCAGCCGGCACCGGAACCAAAACCCGAACCACCAGCCCCGACCTACGATGTCGAACTGGAATACCCGGATGGAACCGTCACCTTCACCAGTAGCTGCGATTACACGGGTTACGTCAGCAAGCTGCGAGATGTCCATTCTTCCGACCAGAACGTCCACGCGGTGCTGAAATACGTCGAGAAACAGTCGTTCAATTGCCCGGAACGCATCAATGCGCTGGAAGATTACCTGCGCAACCTCGGCGCACTGGACTGATCCTTCGGCATCCGTTGAAAGAACGGCCCTGCGGGGCCGTTTTTTCGTACCTGCCCGCCACGAGCACCTGTCTATACTGAAGGTAAAAACCATGGAGGTGGGATATGGCGACAAGCGCAAAACTGGCATTGCTGCCATTCAGCAATCGCGACGGCAGCGACGATCACGACTACCTGGGCGTCGGCATGATCGACGAAATGCTTCATGCCTTGAGCTGGGTGGATGGACTCTACCTGGCCCCACTCACATCGTCTTTCCGTTTCCCCAGCCAGGATGCCGACCTCCCTGCCGTGGCGGAGCGACTGGGCGTAGACCACCTGCTTAAAGGCGATTTCCAGCTCGCCGACGACTCGCTGGCCATCAGCGCGCAACTCGTGAAGCCGGACGGCACGGTATTGTGGGAAGCCGATTACACCGGCTCGAAAGGCCAGCTGCAGGAGCACCTTGATGCCGTCCTCCAGGGCATCGCCGAAGCGCTCGGCCTGGATATCCGCATTGCCAGCGAACTCAGCGTGAGCAAGGCATCCACGACGGATTCCGACGCCTATGACCATTACCTCCATGGCCTGAATTTCTTCCGCCGTTATGACGTCAAGAATGTTGAAGCAGCATTGAAGGAATTCACGGCGGCATTGAAGATCGATCGCGAGTTCGCGCGTGCCTGGGCGCGCCTCGCCGAGTGTTACGCAAAATATTTCATGAATTACGATTCATCACGCGGCGAGTTCGCAACCAAGGCCCTGGATGCTGCCCGAAATGCGGTAAAACTGGCACCCGATTTTGCTCGGGCACACGCTGCGCTCGGCACTGCGCTGATGATCAACAAGGAACTCATCGAAGCCGAAGCCGCGTTCGAGAAGGCCGAAGAAACCAACCCGCGCCTGTTCGACGCGTGGTTCCAGCACGCTCGGGCCTGCTTCCAGATGGGCAATCTCAAGAAAGCGGCCGAAAAATTCGAGCGCGCCGGACTGGTGCAACCCGACGACTACCAGACACCGCTGTTGTTGCGACAGGTTTACCTCAGCCTTGGCAAGTTCGACGAAGCGCAGGCAGTGGCACGCCGTGGCGTGCAACTCGCGAGAAAGCACCTGGAACTGAATCGAAAGGACGCTCGTGCCATCTACCTTGCGGCGGGTTCGCTGATCCAGCTGGGTCAATACCGGGAGGCCATCGAGTGGAGCGAGCGAGCGCTCGCTGTTGCGCCCGACGACCCGATGATCAACTACAACGTGGCCTGCTGCTACGCACAGGCTGGCGAACCCGAAAAGGCCCTGGACTGCCTCGACAAGGCAAAGAATTCAGGCCTCGTCTCGGCCGCGTGGCTAAAACGCGATTCGGACCTTATCTCCCTGCACGACGAGCCGCGGTTCAAGCAGCTGCTCGAAGAGCTGGCCTGAACAGCACCTGGACTTCCTGCGGCCTATCGGCGTCATGGCAAGCCGCCATACCACTGGTGGCAGGCCAGCGCCCAGGCATCCAGTGAGGCATGTGCCAGCATCAGCAGCAGCAGGTTGCGGCCCGAACGGAAATACACCCAGCCGAACAGCAGCCCGACAATATAAACCCCCAAGACGCCATCGACACCCTGCTGGAAATGCGGCAAGGCAAACGCGAGCGCCGCGATGATGATGGCTGCCAGGTGACCGGCGTACGACCTTCCAAACGCTGCACTCAACTGGTGCAACAGGAAACCCCGGTAGATGATTTCCTCGGCCACCGCAGCGAGCAGGACCAGCAGCCCCGCAGCCGCAGGTTTCACTGGCACTACCCCGGCAAGCGACAGGTCCCGGGAGGCCCGCAAGCTCATCGGCAACAGCCAGTCCAGGACGGGGGACAACAGGAAATTCACCAGCACGATCGAGAGTGCGGCCAGTACCAGACCACCAACCAGGGTAGCCGTCCAGGAACGGGGCCGGCCAATCCCCAGCGGGCGAAGGGAGCCGTATTCCAGCCAGGTCACTACCAGCGCAGCGGCGGCAATGATGCTGAACCTGGCAATACTGTCGGCCCATGACCAGGACGCGAAAACCACCGTCAGCAGGACCAGCCCATGGCGGGCTGCGCGGTAGCGGTTCAGGGCAAGCAGGCGGACAGTATCAGGTCGTTCCACGGGCCTTCTTTGGGAAATTCGTTACAAGTAAGGCGGCATATTACCGATGCCGCCCCCGGATTTCATTATTTCC
>JAWWBT010000011.1:0-30096 GCA_033720815.1 Gammaproteobacteria bacterium
CGCGTGTCAGCATGTAGCCGATCTCCCCGGCACGATGAGCGTGATTCACGTTGCGCAGGAATATCACACCGATCTTCCTCTCCTCGTTATCGACTACCGCCCAGTAAGCATCGTCCGGTGCCGAGAGCCAGCGCAGCAGCATGGCCTCGGCCTCGTCGGCAGAAAGAGGATTGATGCGGCTGTAGCGTACGACTTCGGCCTCGCCAAACATTTCTGCCATCAGGTCGCCGTCGCTGGCTGCCAGCGCGCGCAGCCTGCAGTTGCGTGAATGAAGTTCCACTGCCTTTTTCATCACCAGTTCCTGTCAGGATTGCCTGGAAGCTGCCATGCGCAGGATTCAGGCACCGGGAGTCGATGCACGTCCACGTGCTCGCCGCTTGTCCCGCAATCGCATGTTGAGCATCTCCACGCTGAAGGAGAACGCCATCGCGAAATAGATGTAACCCTTCGGGATGTGGAACTCGAGACCTTCCGCAACCAGTGCCGTACCAATCAGCACCAGGAATGAAAGCGCCAGCATCTTGATTGTCGGGTGCTCGTTGACGAAGGCGCTGATCGCGCCGGCAAACAGCAGCATCACGCCGATCGCAATGATGATTGCCGCAGCCATGACCCAGAGCGTGTCGGCCATGCCGATTGCGGTGATGACTGAATCCAGGGAAAAGACCACGTCGAGCACGAGAATCTGCGCGATCACCGAGAAATAGGTGCTGTGCGTGCGTTCGATATTGTGAGGGTCCTCGATTTCAAGCGAACCATGAATCTCGTAAGTACTTTTCGCCAGCAGGAACAGGCCGCCGCCGATCAGGATCAGGTCTCGCACCGAAATGGCTTCACCGAATACGGTGAATAGCGGCTCGGTCAGGTGTGCCAGCCAGAAAACCGAGCCCAGCAGCATCAGGCGGGTAACCACGGCCAGCATCAAGCCGGTGTTGCGCGCCTTCGCGCGCTGCTCTTCCGGCAGTTTCCCGGAGAGGATGGAGATGAAGATGATGTTGTCGATGCCGAGCACGATCTCCAGCAGCGTCAACGTGACCAGCGCTGCCCAGATATTCGGATCGGTAATCCATTCGAACATGTCGCAACCTCCCCGGGTTAAAGCGACGAGCATAGCGGAGCAGGCGCACTCCTGCACATGGCTTTGCTAGACTGCGCTGTCTCTCGCAACCGACAAGGAGAAAGGCATGGCAGACCGCCTCGAAACCGTGGAGCTTGGCGCGGAAGAAGCGCAATGGAGCGTGATCTGGTTGCACGGCCTGGGTGCCGACGGCCATGATTTCGAACCCATTGTTCCCGAACTGCGCCTCCCGGATTCACTGGCGGTGCGCTTCATCTTTCCGCACGCGCCGGTACGACCGGTCACGCTGAATGGCGGCATGCCGATGCGCGCGTGGTTCGACCTTTCTGCACTGAGCCAGGACGCGCCGTTCGATCACGAAGGCTATGGCGCAACGCGCGAAGCAGTGATCGAGCTGATTCGCCGCGAAAACGAACGCGGGGTGCCGACCGAGTGCATCGTGCTGGCGGGTTTCTCGATGGGCGGTGCGGTGTCGCTGGGTGTCGGCATGGCGCTGGATGAAGAGCTCGCCGGCATCATGGGGCTATCCACTTTCCTGTTCCCTGCAGAAAAGACCGGCCTCGAGGCACATGCGGCAAATCAGGACACACCGGTGTTCATGGCGCACGGCCAGTACGACCCGGTCGTACCGATCGATTTCGGCAAGACCACACGTCGCCAGGTGGAAGAGCAGGGCATGACGGTGGAGTGGCATGAATACGCCATGCCACATGCAGTCTGTCCGGAAGAAATTGCCGCGATCAGCGACTGGTTGAAGAAACGCTTCGCCTGAATTGCCTCGCGATTAACGCCCACTTTCAATCGTGTAGAGGAAGTCTGCCGAATTCTCGAGGCCACTGACCGCTTCCAGCGTCCACTTGCTGCTGAGGCGGTAACGGATGCGGAAGGAATTTGCTGCCTCGAAGAGACCGATGCCGTAACTCACGTAGAGATCGGGCGAGAGGTACTTGCCGAGCACCAGTGAGGTTTTCGATTCGTCA
Source organism: Gammaproteobacteria bacterium (assembly GCA_033720815.1). Classification (GTDB taxonomy): domain Bacteria; phylum Pseudomonadota; class Gammaproteobacteria; order Natronospirales; family JAJUFS01; genus JAWWBS01. The sequence continues at coordinate 2,059 of JAWWBT010000011.1, forward strand.
CCCACATCCTGGAGGGTGGCTTCCTCGAGGTCGAATCGATCCTTCAATTCCCCGGTGAGAGCGCCTCCACCGAGGCCCAGTGCCAATGCGGCATTGTTGATTTCGGTCTGGTCGTTTTCGTCGCGGCTCGCCGGGCGGCCCAGCACCAGCCAGGAGAGCTGGTCCTGCTGGGTCATCGATGGGTCCGAGTAGAGTTCCAGCTGCGGTTCCCGCAGGTCGCCGCGCAAGGTTACGCCGACCGTGATGTCCGGTGCAGGCTCCCTTACCGCGCGAATATCGAGGCCGGGCTCGGTCAGGGGCTGTCCGGTATAGATCAGCTCGCCGCGCACCAGTCGCAGTCGCTGGCCATAAGCGCGGTAACGACCATTCACCAGTGCCAGGCGGCCTTCGCCACGTGCCGGTGAATCCGGTTCGCGAATGACCCGCAGGTTTCCTTCGATATCGGTTTCCAGGCCAAAGCCGGAAAAACTGACTTCCTCTCCCAGGGTGGTCCGCACATCGGCACGCACCTCGATGCGGTCCCGGCGTTCTGCCTCTGCACTGGCCTCGGCGTCAACAAAAACCTGGTCCTCACTGGCGCTGACGGTACCGGTGGACAGCTCCCTGGGTTCGATGATCGCGCGTGGCACATGGAGCCTGCCGTTGATCACGATTTCCCGGCCATCGGCATCCAGCTCAAGGTCGGGTGACAACAACAGCTTGAGCTCGCGCGTATTGCTGACCGTGAAGCGTTCACCCTTCATGCTGCCCTCGGCGAGCAACTTGCCACCACGCTCGCGCAACGACAGGTCGGCTTCCAGCCTGCCTTCGCCGGATTTCATGCCGGCTTCCAGTTCGACATCATCGCCGCGGCCGACGAGCTTCATGCCGATGTCCTCAAGCTGCAGTCCGTAGCGCGCGAGTTGCAGGCTACCGTTACGCAGTTCTGCGCTTCCCTCGATGCGCGGGTCCTCCGTCGTGCCGCCGACGGTGAGGTCGGCGCCGAACTGGCCCTGGATCCGGTTTACCTCCGGGTAGATCGCGGCAAGCAGTTCGAGCCGTTGCAAGGCCGCCTGGATGTTGATGTCCAGTGGTGCCGGTGAGTCATCGGCAGGGACACCGATGGTTCCTCCACCGTTGATGCGGCCCGAGCGACCCAGGTCGAGCGTCATGTCGGTATCGATCTGGCGGTCAGCAAGGCCCAGGTTGGCACTGCCGCCGTACCATTCGAGCAAGGGTGGTGGTTCTTCGTCGTCTTCCTGTTCGCGTTGCGCGCGCACGCTGCCGGCCCGTAATTCGAGGTTCGCGGATGCGGTGAGCCGCGGCTGGTTACCGGCTTTCGCGCTGAAATTGAAGCCGCCCCGGTAATCCAGGCCCGCGGGAAGCAGGGCACCGAAATATTCCAGGCGCGCGCGCTCCAGGTCGGCGCTTGCCTGCCAGTATTGCCCGTCCCATTCCAGCGCACTGCACAGGCGCGCCTGTTCGCGCCCAAGGCAGAAGCGATCGAGCTTCACGGTAGATGTGCCGAGCGTAATCGGTACCGGACCCCCGCTGCCTTCGGCAAGCCGCCATGCACCGGCCTGTCGTGCACCGAGCTCTATTCCAACAAGCTGGCCTTGCCACTGGTTGTCCAGCCACTCCCCGTTGCCGGACAGTTGCACCTGGCCATCCGCAACCTGCACGGAAAGGCTCGCGCTGTTGCCGGCGCGCGTGCCGTTCATGTCGAATCGCGCGGCTTCAATGCCACGACCAACAATGCGGGCGTCGTCCAGCAACAGGGATATCGAAGATTCCCGTTCGCCAGCGGCATCAAGATTGAAGTCCACTTCCGCGCGCGCTGCGCTGAAGTTCGGCAGCAACAGGTTTTCGCCTTCAGCCTGCAGCTCGATCCAGTTATCGCCTTCGCTGCGCTGCCAGCGACCGTCCGCAACGACGCTTCCGCCATAGCGTTGGTCGATCGCTGCAATTTCCGCAACGCGAAGCTCGATGGAAATCCCGTCTCCGTGTGAATCACCGTCGGCGGCAAGCGTTGCGTCACCAGCGGCAATGCGCATGTCGTTCGCTTCCCAGCGATTCCCTGCAATGCGCAACCTGCCTGATCCACCCAGCTCATTGCTGTTGAGCGAACCCTTCAACCTGGCAAGCGTGAACGTGTGCGGACCATCGGCCGACAGTACCGACTCGCCACTGGCCTCGATGCCGATCTTGCCTGGGAGCGTTGCGAGGAAGGGTTGTGGATTGAAACCGTCCGCATCGAGCGACCATGAAAGCTGCTTCGTCTCCAGGGCAAGCCTCGATTTACCTTCTGCTGTGCCACCAAGCCACTGCAGCGAATCGATGGTTGCCTGAACCGTCGAGCGGTCGCCGGACCCGGTTACCGCGAGGCTGCCGCCGGGCAAATCGCCATGGCGAAATGTACCCTGGACGGCAAAGCGATAATTGGACGGCTTGCCCGAGAATTCGGCCTGGCCCTCTTGCAGTTGAAGTGTCTTGCCCCCCACCGGAAGACGGATGTCTCGCCACTCCACGTTGGCATCGACCTCGGCGCTGGGGAAGTCTGCGGTCGCGCCGAGATTCAGGCGTCCGCCGCTGGCGGCAAGCGATGCCGTCGTATTGGCCGCATTGGTGTCGCCATGAAAGGCGATGCGGCCGTCCGTGATACGTCCCTGGTCACGGCGTGCTTCCGGAAGCGGAAGCTGCAACGTGTCGATGAACAGGGTGCCGGAATAGGACAAGGCATCCTTCCAGCCCAGGTTTGCGTCCAGTCTTGCAGCTGCATCGTAAGCCGGAACAGCAAGCGCGGTCTGCCGGCTGCGCAGGCCATCCGGGCGAATGTCGAGTTGCGGCCTGATGCTCGCGTCGAGGTCGGCGATGCGCAGCTGCAACGAACCGCTTGCCTGCGTGAGTTGCGGGTTTCCATCCAGCTGCAGTGCCGCTTCAAGCGACTGCAAGGGTTGCAGCACCGGGAGCTCGTCAGAACTGACACGTGGAATGTCCAGGCTTGCCTGCCAGCGAATGCCATCGAGTACATTGAAAAGCTTGCCGTGCAGGCGCGCACTGGCTGGGTCCTTGAGCTCGGCGTTGATATCCAGGGTGCGAAGGTTGCCCCTTGCCGTTGCCTGGAGATGAATGTCCCGACCATCGACTGCGGGTCTACCAGCCAGTAATGCATCCAGCTCCGCATTCGTCGCAAACGGAGCGGCCATTTCGAGTGTGGCGCCCAGCGTGATCCGGTCGCCACTGCGACTCACTGCCAATGAGTCGATGCGAAGCTGTTCATTATCGATGCTCGCGATGTGAGCCGAAATGCCAATGCTGTCGAACGAACCAACCTGCTTGATCCGCAGTGCCTCGATATCGATATCGCGTAATTGGATGGCGAGCGGCAGCTCGAGCGACTCCAGCAGTCTTTCGAGATCAAGCGGTTCGCTGGATTCTTCATTTCCTGACGGCCAGTCGACTCCGACCGTACCGGTATGGAGTTTCAGCACCGAGAAATCACCGGTCCACAGCGCGAACGGTTCCCAGTCGAACTCGATGCGCGACACCGTGACCTCTCGTTCCCCGTCCCTCCAGCGAACATCGGTCAGCACGATCGGTCCGGCCAGGGCGCCGGATTCGTGCACGGCCTCCACCTTTCCCGGGACGAATCGCAACAGTTCCGGCAGCACCCAGCGGGTGAGCGTTTCGCTCTGGAGTGCAGCGAACGGCAATGTCGCGATGAGCAACAGAACCACGAGAGCTATGAGCAGCCAGCGCTTCACAGGTCCGGACCTATGCTGATGTGGATTTCCACGCCACTGGATGGTCGCAGTTCCGAATCGCGCGGTGTCGCGAAATCGAGGCGAATCATTCCGAGTGGCGAACGCCAGCGCAGGCCCAGGCCAATGCCGGTTTCGAGTTCCATGTCCGGATCATTCGCGGCGTTGCCGGAATCGACGAAGGCCGCTACGCCCCAGTTCTCGGAAAACATGTACTCGAGTTCGGCTGAGCCAACGGCCATGTACTTGCCGCCTACTACATTTTCGTCAGCATCCTGTGGGCCGAGCGTGTTGTAATCGAAGCCGCGTACGCTGCGATCACCACCTGCGAAGTAACGGTGTGAAACCGGGAGCTCTGCCGCTTCGCTGATTGCAGTACCGGCAAGCTCGATCCGGAACAGCGCACGAATATCCTCGATCGGCGTGGTGATGTACTTGAACTGCATCCGGTACTGCGCGAACCCGACATCGGACCCGAGGCTCTCGGAAGCGCCGGTGACTTCATAGAATTCCTTGTAACCCTCGGCAGGGAACAGCGGGTCGTCGGAACGGGTCTTCAGGAAGGAAATACCCGGGAGAACAAGCGTGGTTGCACTTGCACCAACGGTGGTCGTGGCGCGTTCCTCCTCGTAGCGCAGGAATACCGTGCGCTGCCATGGGCCCAGCATGCGGATGATGTTGCCGCCGATTACCTTGGTGATGGAACGCTCGTCGCCCAGTTCGCGGTCTTCCCAGCTGCCGGTGAGTACAAATCGGTCTGTGCGCGGTTTCTTCAGCGGGATGGTGTAGCTCATGCCGAAGGATTCATCCACTTCGGAAACACGTGCTTCCGCGTGGGTCTTGTGGCCGCGACGGTTCACGTAGCGATTGTCCCAGCCTGCGCTGAGACGGGCGCCGGTGTCCGTGCCGAAGCCCAGGCCGAGGGTGTAGCGATGTTTCGCGTTACGCGTCGCGTCAACCACTACCGGTACGCGTTGCTCTTCACCCTCTTTCCTGTCGGCCCGGACCTCGACATTGCTGTAGTAATCCGTGTCGCTCAGCGCATAGCGCAGGTCGAGCATCTCGCCATAATCGAATGGCTCACCCGACCGGAATTCCACGTAGCGTTCCAGGAAATCCTCGTCGAGCAGGTCCTGGCGGAACTCCACGTCGCCAAAGAAATACTGCTTGCCGGCATCGAGTGTCAGCAGGATCTCCGCAGCGTGCGCATTACGATCAACGCGCAACTGCTGGGTCGTGAATCGGGCATCCAGGAAGCCACGACCGATCGCGCGCGTGAGCAATGCATCCTTGAGGCTCGAATATTCACCATGGTTCAACTGGCGCCCGACCCCGAGAGGTGATTGCTTGGCGCGTTGTTGCAGCATGTTGCGTAACGCGTCCGGGCCATTCACTGTAATGTCGACCCGTCGCACCACGACCGGGATTCCGGGTTCGATGACGTATCGGGCCAGCCATTCACCATCCTCGTCTTCCGGTGCGACAAGGCGTGCCGAAATATCCGGTGCGTAGTAACCGAAAGGCACCAGCGCATTCCGTATTTCTTCTCGTGCGCGAGCGTGCAGGCGGCGGATGGAGAGGGGCGTCAGGTCTTCCTCGTTACGGTATTGCCAGATGCCGAGATATCCCTCGACGTTGCTGCGCACCGCATCTTCCACGCCTTCGATTTCAACCGTTACTTCCGCTGCCCAGGCGCCGGGCGCAAGCATGCCTGCTGCAAGCAGCAAGGCAAACCAGGCGCGGCGTGGAGCTCGAGGATGCATGGCTCTCAGTCCAGGTTGTGAATGGTGATGCGAGGCAGGTCCAGTTGCGGCTCCAGGCCGAGTACCCGGCAGTAGAAGGCATATTCGGCATCCAGTGCGCTCTCGATGGTACTGGCCTGGCGAAAACCATGGCCTTCACCGGGAAATTCGAGGTAGGCCGTTGCGACACCGTTTTCGCGGAGTGATCGGCACATGCGCTCGGACTGGTCCGGTGGCACTACAGGGTCATCCAGGCCCTGCAGGAAGATGACCGGGCAGGAAATCCTTCGGGCATGCAGCAGGGGTGAGCGCGCCTGCCAGGTTTCTCGTGATTCAGGCAGCGGTCCGATCAGCGAATCACCGTAGCGGGACTCGAATTTCTCGGTATCCCGCATCGCGCTTTCCGGGTCCGCCACGCCGTAGTAGCTCGCACCTGCGGCGAAGACATCATGGAAGGTCAGTGCATTCAGCACGGTATAGCCGCCCGCGCTGGATCCGCTCACCAGCAACCGCTTCGCGTCTGCCTTGCCCTCTCGCGCCATGGCCCGTGCACCATTGATGGCATCTTCCACATCGGCCTGTCCCCAGCGACCGTAGAGCGCACGGCGAAATCCCCGGCCGTAACCGGTGCTGCCCCGGTAATTCACGTCGAGCACGGCGAAGCCGCGCGAGGTCCAGTACTGGATCTTCATGTCCAGCAGCGGCGTGGTGGCAGCAGTCGGTCCACCATGACATTTCACCAGCAGTGGTGGTGCTGAACCGTCGGGCCCCGCAACGCCCGGCAGGGTTGGCGGGTAATACAGGCCATGGGCTGTTTCATTGTCACCCGTGGCAAAGCTGACAGCCTCGGGTTGGCTGAAGCATTCGGTGGGATATGCCGGGCTGCCGGCGGTGCGCAGTTCGTGCAGGGTGTTGCCGTCGTGGTGCAGCACTGCATTGAAGCGCGTCGCGCTCCCGCCAAGTACGACGATGTGGCCGTCTTGCGCATCCAGCGTGTCGATGGTGTCTACCGGCAGGTCGAGTGCCTGCATGTCGCCACTGGCGATATCCAGAATGCCGGCTTCCCATTTTCCTTCCCGCGTCCATGCACACGCCAGCCGGTCATCATCGAGCGGACTCCAGCTGCGCATGCCATACACCCAGTGGGGCAGGCCGAATTCCGCTTCCATCGGGAATAGCGGGCGAATGCCTTCGGCGGAAGTGTGATACAGGTTCCACCAGTTGTCGCGATCGGACACGAAACCGAGGCGCTTGCGCCCCAGCCACTGCGGCTGCACGACCGATTCGTCGTCACCGCCGGCCACCTGCTGCGGATAACCGACACACGGAATGCCTTTCTCGACCCGAAGCGGTGCGCGCCACAGGCGCGTGCCATCCCACGGCATGCGCGGGTGCGACCAGCTCAACCAGGCCAGCTCGGTGCCGGTCGGTGACGGAGTCGGTGAACTGTAGAAATCCTCGCCGGCAGAAAGCGTATGTACGCGACCATTGGTGGTGTCGATTGCCACCAGGCGGTGTTCGGGTTCCGGTGACCTGTCGATTTCTGCCACGGCATAAAGTAATTCGCGCAATGGATCGTGCACCAGGTCGGCAAACTTCCAGCCTTCGCAATCAGTCAGGCGTTGCGGTGACGAGTTCCCCGGGATGATGCGCCAGATGTCCTGGTCGGACTTGTTGACGAAGAACAGGTCGCCTTCGTGCACCGTGTACGGGCCGCCGCCGTATTCGTTGACACGGGACTGTGCGGAGAAGGGCGGCGGAAGCATGTCGCCGGGCGCCGAAGCACCGTCGCGCTGGCACACGATGACGCTACGGCCTTTTTCTTCCGGCCGGGATTCGAGCCACCAGGTTGCCTTGTCGAAACGGCGCGGCTGGCCAAGGCGTAGCGATGATGCCGCAACGTCTCGTCCACTGATCCGCGATGGCCAGCATCCGTAGGGAATGGTGTCAGTCATTCGCCCATGTTAACGGAAGCGTCCGGTACCCTGAAACGCGCTTCGCGCCTGTCCTGTTCACGACCCGCCATGTCGAAAGAGCGCTCGACGAAGGAAGCGTTGCCCTGCCTGTCAAGCAGTAGCGTGGTCGATGCGCGGGTGCCGTACTCTGAAGAGATGATTTTCGGCGCAGACAGCAGGCGTTCCCATTCCGTTGGAATGCCCGTATCGGGCAGGTGTGCGTCGGCGGCGGGGCGCGGGTCATCGAGAAGGTCCTGCAGCATGTCATGTTCGACATCATCGTTATGCAGCACGTTGTCGAGCCCCTGTGTAGTGCGTTGTACCTTCGGCCACGGGGTATCGAGCAGGTGATTGCTCAGGCCATGAATCCCCTCTTCAAGCAACAGCGGTTGTTCCGGGCCCCCGGCGTTGCTGTACCAGTAGAGCTGCGGTTCACTACCCAGCCTGCCGTAGATGATGTTGAAGCCCGCGTATGAGGCGCCATCGCGCAGCAACCACTCATGCATGTCGTTCATGTCCAGTGGTCCTGCAAGAAACTCTCGCACCAGTTCACCGCGTGACGGGGCGCCCGGTTTCTTCTGGTCCGGGTCACGGAAATTTGTCAGCACGGCAAAGTAACCATCGCGCTGCATGCCGAGCCAGGCACCTCCCGCTTCCAGGTCGCGCCCGCCGAAGACATCGGTAGCCTCGTCCCACCAGTGTGCGGCGGCAGTTTCGCGCGCGTGAAATTCATCGCGGTTGCCGGCAAACACGAAGGGATATTGCGGGTGCGCGTTGATGGCGAAGGCCAGCAGGCACATCAGTTGTTCTCCAGCTTGCTTGCCAGCCAGTCGTGCAGTTGTGGCCAGAGTGTTTCGGCACTGCGATCCGCGCGAAAGAAGCCGAAATGCCCGATCCGTTCCAGGCCTTCTTTCTCCGGGTGCAGTTCCAGCCGGTCGACCGGTGCGTTCTCGTACCACGACAGCATCTGCTGGTGTGCGGAATGCGTTGCCATGTCGTCGTCCGCAATCCAGACGCCAAGCACTGGCGCAGTGATGCGGGAATAGTTGCGGCTGCTTTCCGGCCCGCGCGAACCCATCAGGTACTCCGGGTCACGCGCCCAGCGTGCCCACTCCCGCGCGACATGAGCGGGGATGTTCTCAGGGAAGATGCCCAGCGTTCCCGACGGGAAGTAGCCGAAAAGGCGCGACAGTACCGGAATGGCCAGGTACCAGAGGAAAAGCACCTGTGGACGCATCATGCCGACGTAATGCCGCCAGTACCCGGATTGCGATGCGATGGGAATGATCGCGTCGGCACCTGCCGCACGGCTCGCGAGGCCAAGCACCTGTCCACCGACACTGTGTGCAGCGATGACCCGGGGCAGGTCGGGGTATTCGCCTTCACACCACGCAAGCACGGCATCGAGATCCCTTTCTCCCCAGTCGGCAAGACTGGCATCGCAGTCTGCCGCGCGGCCCGAATCACCCATGCCTCGATAGGTCCAGGTGACGACGTGGAACCCGCGTTCACTCCACCACTGTGCGAATTCCGCATACAGGTTGCGCGGAACTGCCATCGCACTGTTGATGACGATCACTCCACGCGCCCGGCCTGGCGCTTCGAACAGGCTTGCGCCCAGTTGCCATCCGTCGGCAGTGGTAATGAAGAAATCCTGCGGCATGTCAGTCCTTGAGTGACAGTTCGAGAATGACGGGTTTCACAAGATCCGTTTCGTCGAGATTTCCTTCTGCATCGAAACGATTCCACTGGCTGTTGGCAACCACCCAGAAGCGATCACCCGATACCTGGCCCAATGTCGGCTCGCGAAATTCCGGATGATTTGCGAGCAGGATGGTGCCTCGAGTAATCCGTTGGTTTTCGATATCCAGTTCAAGTCGTGCAATCCGGTGAGGCTGGATGCCGTTCTGCGTGACGATGAGCGAGTCACCGTGACGATAGAGTCCGTCGATTCCGAGCAGGCTGGTACCGCTATCATTCTGGATCGGCTCCATCTCGCCACTCGCGGTATCAACGACAAACAGGCCCTGGCCGTATTCCGCCACCAGCAGTTGCGAGTCGTTGTCGACCAGCAAAAGGCCCTGCGGTGACCTCAGCGTGCCGGCCGTGACGATTTCATCGAGCTGGCGCAGTGTCGGGTCGTAACGGTAGATGCTGCCAGTCAGGCTGTCCGTCGTGTAGATGCTGCCGTCTTCTGCGATCACCAGGTCACCGAGAACGTGCTTCTTGCCGTCGTCCGGCAGCAGCAGCTCATCAAGAACATTGCCAGTGGCTGGGTCAATGCGAAACAGCCCCGCGCGGCCCAGCGTTTCCTCGGTGACGCCTGCAAACTGTTCGACTGCCGAGCTCGCGAACCAGAGCATGCCCTCGGCGTCTTCGCGAATTCCGAACACGCTCCAGTGTCCGCCACTCGCTGGCGAGGAAATCTCCCGCAGTTCGTCATCGCGGTATTCGAGCAGGCTGCCGGTGCGAATGCTGCCGAGTATGAAATGGCCCTTGCCGAGGCGGAGTATTCCTTCCGGAATGAAATCGCTTGCGCCGAAGCTCGCCGCGCGCGTTGCCGTTCCCTTCGGGCGCAGCAGGCGCTCGTACTTGAAGAGCAGGTCGGGCCAGGTGAATTCATCGTGCAGCCCGGCAAACTGTTCCATCGTCTCGACCGGAAAGTACACGGCCTGGTCGGCCACGCGATGCAGTTCCATCAATGCGGAATCGTCATCACCGTTCAAGGCATTGGCAAGTGCAAGGTTGAAGCGCGCGCCGGAGCTGTCAGGCCGGTATGAAAGCGCTTCGCGCGCGGCTACCTGCATCGCTGCGAAATCCTGCGCCTGCCACGCAGCCACCATTTCGGCGCGTGCATCCTGGTAATCGTCCGCTGCCAGTGCCGAAGCACTGTATGCGCACGAGAAGGCCAGCATGGAACACGCTATTTCAGCAATTCTCATTTCCGTTCTCCCCCTGCCAGATATCTATCAGAGTCGATTGCGGCGTAATTGTTCCAGCGGATAGAACGTACCGCGCCAGCGGATTCCCTTCTGGCGAAGGGTTTGCCACATGGAATTGAACATTGCCACGACTATCAGGCCACCGCCGAGCGGGAAAAGCAGGCCGAGGTGAACCCCGAATTCCTGGCGTCGCAGGATTTCCGTGCCCAGCAGCCACATGATGGCAAGCGACAGGCCGCTCAGTGCCTGCGCCGCAGTACCGCCGCCAAACAGGCCTGCCAATGGCCACACGCAGGTGATGAGGGCGGCGAGGCAGGCCGCCACTGTCTGCAAGACCGAGTATTCGAGAACGGCAAAGCTGTTCTTCTCCAGGCCCCGGATCATCTCGCCAGCATGGTGGTACCACTCGACTTCGAGCATCCTGCCAGCATCGACGAATCCTTGCCGGAAGCCATGCTGTTTCACCAGCTTGCCGAGTTTCAGGTCATCGTCGGGCCGCAGGCGGATCGGTTCGAAGCCACCGATGGCTTCGAGGCAGTCACGGCGCACGAGATTGAAGGCGCCAACGCCCATGTGTGCCGAGGAATCCGGGTCCTGCACCTTCCAGGGGCGTGCCTTAAGGAACAGGAATGTCGAGAACACCGGCAGCATCATGCGCATGCTCCAGTGCGTGTTGATCAGCCGTGGAACGCTGCAGAGGTGATCGAGTTTCTCGTCATCGAGATAACGGATGGCTCGCGACAGCGCGTCTGCATGAAAATAAACATCACCGTCGGCAAACAGCAGCAATTCGCCGGTCGATTGCCTGAAGCCTGCCTGCATGGCATTCAGTTTTCCCAGCCATCCCCCAGGCAGTTCGTGTACGTGGACAACGTCAAGGCGCTCGTCTTGATGTGCCAGTGCATCGAGGATGTCACCGGTGCCATCGGTGGAGCGGTCATTCACCGCAATGACTTCGAGGTTCGGGTACGACATGGCGAGCAGTGACTGCATGGCCTGTTCGATGTGCTTTGCTTCATCCCTGGCAGCGACGATGAGCGAAACACGCGGCGAGTCGCCTGCAAGCGCGGGCAGGTCTTCCAGGCATTTCACCTGGCGAAAGCCGGTGACCATCATGAACAGCGCAACCAGCCAGAAACCGGCGACCCCGGCCGCAAGCAGGGTCAATGTCATGCCGTCTCCCGTGGCACGTGATCCAGTGCGGCCGCGTAGTAATCGAACAGCGGTTTCTCGTCCGCCCGCATCGAGACCTTTCCGTCCTGTTCATCTACCAGCTTGCGGAGCTGCAGCATGCGCAGGCCGACATCCACGGCGTAATCCCGGTCCTTGCGAGGAATGTACACGTGGCCGCCGGCGTTCTCGATGCGCTCCATCATCGCCTGCATGCGTTGCCTGAGCTCGTCATGCGTCAGTGGCTGCTCGGTTTCGAGCAGTACGGTGCAGGCAATCGAGACGGGCAGTGCAGGAATGATGTTGCCGATGCGTTGCATCAGGTCGTCGGCAAGTTCCTGCACGAGCTCGAAACGCGCTTCGCGTTCCAGCTCGCGCGGCTCCAGATCCCGCTGTGCCAGGAATTCCCGAAGTGATACCGGCTCGCCGAAATTCGCGCAGGCGTAACCGTAACGATACCAGCGCCGTTTCATCATGAGTTTCAGCTGCGTACCGATGAAACCGAACGCGGTACGCAGTGCCGCGCTGCCGGACCGGCGTTCACCCGATTCCCGGTCGTGCAGCAGCGTGCGATCTTCGAGCACCCGGTCATAGTTGATGCCGACAGGCACGAACAGGATGTCGCGTTCCCCGCCCGGGTCGAAATCGCGAACCATGTAATCCAGCAGGCCGAGTTTTGGTGGGCGCAGCTGGCCGTCGCGGCTGAGGCCGCCTTCGGGAAACACGGCCTGTGCAATCCCGCCCTCGACAGCGAGTGCCACGTAGCGTTCCAGTACGCGGCGGTACAGTTCATTACTGCCACCGCGCCGCACGAAGTAGGCGCCCATGGAACGGATCAACTGCTGCAGTGGCCAGACCCGCGCCCATTCACCGACAGCATAGGAAAGAGCGACACGATCAATGGCCAGGTAGGCCACCAGGATGTAATCCATGTTGCTGCGATGGTTCATCACGAAGACGACACTGGATTTCGGATCCAGGGATGCAAACGCCTTCTCGTCGGCATGGCCCATGCGCATGCGGTACAGCCAGCGTACCAGGCGGCGCGACAGCCAGTTGCCGAAACGGAAATACAGGTAGGCATTGAAGTTCGGCACGATCTCGCGCGCATAGCGCCTTGCCTTGTCGATACCGACGTCGCGCAGTGCATTGTTTTCCTCGCACCACGCATCCACCGCCTCTATCACTTTCGGGTCGTAGACCAGGCGGTCAATCAGTACGCGACGTTGTGCGAGCTTCAGCGGCGGAAGTTCGAGGTCGAGGCGCTTGTTGAGCTCCTCGATAACGCGGTTTGCCTTGCGCCGGAAGTACCAGCGCACGCCGGGAACCAGCAGGCGATACAGAAATGCCCAGGCCGCGAGAATGCCGATCAGCAGGAGTGCCCAGAGTGGCAGCGTGACCGGCTCGAACATGGCTTCAGCCTCGCTCCGCCTCGCGGAGGAGCTCAAGGTCCTCGTCGGTCTCCGCGAACCAGTCGGTCAGGAGGCGATGCGAAATGGACAATGAGGAAGGCAGTTTCAGGCTGCCGTCCTGCAGGCCTTCGCGAATGCCCTCGCGGGTAAACCAGCGCGCGTCTTCCAGTTCCTTGTCGTGCAACCGGATTTCCTTCCCGAGTGCCTGCGCCGTGAAACCGAGCATCAGGGACTGCGGGAACGGCCATGGCTGCGAGGAATGGTATTGCGGGTTCACGGCCTGCACGCCGGTCTCTTCCGCGACTTCGCGAATGACCGCCTGTTCGAGGCTTTCACCTGCCTCGACGAAACCGGCGATGCATGAATAACGACCCTTGTCCCAGCTGGCCTGGCGACCCAGCAGGCAGCGGTCTTCGTCGTGTACCAGCACGATGATGGCCGGGTCCATGCGCGGGAACACGTTGCGGGTATCGCAGGATTCGTTCACGCAGACGCGGGCATGACCGGCAGCAATGCTTTCGGTCGGCTGGCCGCAGTGACCGCAATAATGATGTGTCTCGTGCCAGTGGCGCAGCGCCTGCGCCTGTGCCAGCCAGTTGGCCTGGTTGGCCGGCAGCAGCGTGGCAATGCCACGCAGATCGCGCCACTCTCCGTGGCTTTCCAGCGAGCCGCGCGCAGATTCCTCGATCTCCACGCCAAACAGCGGCACACCATTGCTGACGCCGAGGAAGAAATAATGGCGCAGCTGGCCATCGAGCGCTTCACGCGCGGCGCGATCCAGCAGGCGGACTTCGGGAGCATCAGTGACCAGCTGGTGCTTGCCGCACAAGGGAATCCAGCGCATCCGTTCGGATTCCCATTGGCTGGAAATCCACTGATCATTTTCGCGGCGGACGCTCTGCCGGTCGAGACCGGCTACGGCAAAGACATTCGGGTTGAGATACTGGCTCATGACGGCCCTCGTGGAGTCGCGGGTGGTCAGGAGTGCCACTCGATGCGTGGCGGCGATTTCAGTTGCAAGGCGACCGGGCAACGCAGCATCGCGCGTTCCAGCTTCTGCCGCAAGGCAGTTTCACCGGGTTCCGGTCCCAGCAGCACCTGGGCTGCTTCGCCCGTCTCGATGCGCACCTCGATACCGATCGCAGGGGCATCGTGGCGTTCGAGCAGCGGAGTCAGCGAGTCGCGAATACAACAGGCCAGCGCCCCGGCAAGCAGTTCGCAGGCGGTAGCGTCGCCCTGCAGCGGGCGGCCGCCGACCAGGCTATCGACCGTACCGGTAACGGTACTGGCTCGGTACTGTGGCATCACTCCTCCTTTCGGGGCGCCAGTATACCGGTGATCTCGTTTGGGAATCCCATGCCGCGGTTGCGGCCATCCCATGCCGCGGTTGCGGCCTGCAATATCAGCGGATGCGAAGTGCGTCGACCTGGCGGTCCTGCAAGCGACCCAGTAGCGCCAGCGCAGCGATTGCGCCGCCGAGGGCCCACGCCATGTCGGATTGCGTATCCCAGGTGTAGCCCTGCATGCCGAGGAAGGCTTCTGCACCTTCGCCGCTGAGCAATGCGGCCCACCATTCGATCAGTTCGTAGAACGCGCTGATCGCGAGCGCGACACAGACGGCCAGGAAACCGCGCCAGCCCGCTCGCGGGACGATATCGAGTCGAATGAACAGTTCTCGGGCAATCAGCGCCGGCACGAAACCCTGCGCCAGGTGACCGAGCTTGTCGTAATTGTTTCGCTCGCTGTTCATCAGCTCCGCCAGCCAGTCGCCGAGCGGCACCTCGGCGTAGGTGTAGTGCCCCCCAACGATGAGGATCACGCAGTGCGCGAGGATCAGCCAGGCCGTAAGCGAGGTGAAGCGGAAGCGAGGGTAGAAGAAAGCCAGGGCAGCGAGGCCGAGCAATGCGGGCAGTACTTCCAGCCACCAGGTGAAGCGATCGACGGGATTGATGGCCGACCAGGCGAACACGATTGCGAATATCGCCAGCCAGCTGCCAAGCGCCGGCCGGGAATGATCGGGATTACGGAAATTCGCCATCTTCACGCCATCCTTCGGCCCTGGCGGGCCCGGCTTCAGAAGACCGTGTTGTTCGGCCGCCACTTGCGGCGTTTCACGAACATCGCATGTTGCGCGCGTTCGACGTCGTCCTCGTCCAGCTTGCCAGCCAGCCACTCGAACCAGTCGAATACCGTGTCGCGACCCTGTTCGTCGCGCAGGTCCTGTACCCAGCGGTCCAGCTTCTTCCAGATCTGGATCACGGCATCACCGACCAGGTCGCGGACGATGGAAAAATCCACCAGGTCGCGAAACACCATCAGGCCAACCGTCTCGAAATTCGTCGCCAGCACGATGGCCGCCTCTTCGTACTTGGTTTCACGGCCACGGATCTCGTCCAGCGTGATGCCGTCCGGCAGGCGCATGAGCCGCAGGTAGGCGCGGGCAAATTCGCTGTCCTGCACGGAATCCAGGAAGGCGATGGCATTCGCATCGCGGCGCTGGTGGCGCATCTGCTTGATCTGGGCAAGACCGAACACGACGCCACCGACCACGGTCGAGGCGCTGAGTATTTCGGCGAGATTGGCGAGTGTATTGAGATCCATGAAATTTCCCGGTGACGCAGGCCGCGAGTATAACTGCTTGGCGCTCATCATGCGTGTCGCAAGTACAATTCGGTGCATCGGGGACTGCCCAATCCACAGCGAAGCGACCGGCCTGATCAGGTAGAATCCCGCGCATGGACGTAACCCCGATTCTAGAACCCCTGAACGACGCGCAGCGCCAGGCGGTCACCGCCGAGGCGCCCGCCGTGCTGGTGCTGGCCGGTGCCGGCTCCGGCAAGACGCGCGTGTTGACCCATCGCATTGCCTGGCTGGTTGAGGTAGAAGGCCTGTCGCCATTTTCCATCCTTGCCGTCACCTTTACCAACAAGGCCGCTGCCGAGATGCGTAACCGCATCGAGGACCTCCTCGGTGCACCGAGCGGCGCGATGTGGGTCGGCACTTTCCATTCGATCGCGCATCGCCTGCTGCGGCTGCATTACCGCGAAGCGAAGTTGCCGCAGGGTTTCCAGATCCTGGATTCCGATGACCAGCAGCGGCAGGTCAAGCGTGTGATCCGTAGCCTCGATCTCGACGAGTCGCGGTGGCCGCCACGCCAGGTGCAGTGGTTCATCAATTCCAAGAAGGATGAAGGCCTGCGTCCGCAACACATTGCTGGCGGCAATGACCCGGTGCACAACCAGATGGTGCAGCTCTACGCGGCCTACCAGGAAGCCTGCGATCGTGCCGGCATGGTGGATTTTGCCGAACTGTTGTTACGCGTTCATGAACTGTTCCGGGACAACCCCGGCATCCTCGAGCATTACCAGCAGCGCTTCCGCACGGTGCTGGTCGACGAGTTCCAGGACACGAATACCATCCAGTACGCCTGGCTCCGCCTGCTGGCGGGCCAGAAGGGGCGGCCCTTCGTGGTGGGTGACGATGACCAGTCCATCTATGGCTGGCGTGGCGCACGCGTCGAGAACATCCATACCTTCCAGAAGGATTACCCGGACAACACGGTCGTGCGACTGGAGCAGAACTACCGGTCGAAGGGGAATATCCTCGCCGCGGCCAACGCGGTGATCGCGCACAACAGCGACCGCATGGGCAAGAACCTGTGGACCTCGGATGAAGAAGGTGACCCGATTCGCCTTTACTCGGCATTCAACGAGCAGGACGAGGCGCAGTTCGTCATCGAGCGCATCCGCCATTGGGTCGATGAAGGCCGGCAGCGTTCCGAATGCGCCATCCTCTATCGCAGTAATGCGCAATCGCGTGTATTCGAAGAAGCATTGATCAACGCGGGTGTTCCTTATCGAGTCTATGGTGGCCTGCGCTTCTTCGAGCGACAGGAAATCAAGGATGCGCTCGCCTACCTGCGGTTACTGGAAAACCGTAATGATGATGCGTCATTCGAGCGCGTCGTGAACACGCCAACGCGCGGTGTCGGTGCGCGCACGCTCGATGCCGTGCGACAGGTCGCCCGCGACAACGAGATGTCGATGTGGCAGGCGATGGAAAAGGTGTTGCAGGAAAACCAGCTTGCCGCCCGTGCCGCGAATGCTTTGAAGGTCTTCCACGAGCTCATCGAGGAAATGGACGTTGCCATCCGCGATCTCGAGTTGCATGAGCAGATCGATCACGTGGTGCAGGGTTCGGGGCTGATCGATTTCTATTCGAAGGAAAAGGGCGAGCGCGGCGAAGCGCGTATCGAGAACCTCGAGGAACTGGTGAATGCCGGTCGCGGTTTCGACCCCGCGCGCATCGACCCGCAGAGTGAAGAAGCCGAAGAAGAAGCATTGCCCCCGCTGGCGGCGTTCCTCAGCCATGCCGCACTGGAAGCGGGCGAGGCGCAGGCCTCGGAATGGGATGACTGCGTGCAGCTGATGACCATGCACTCGGTGAAGGGCCTGGAGTTCCCGCTGGTATTCATCTGCGGCATGGAAGACGGCCTGTTCCCGCACCAGCGCGCGATGGACGATGCCAATGGCATCGAGGAAGAGCGCCGCCTCTGCTATGTCGGCATGACACGCGCAATGGAGTCGCTGTACCTCACCCATGCGGAACAGCGCCGCCTGTTCGGCACCGAGCAGATGTGCATCCCTTCGCGTTTCCTGCGCGAGATCCCGGAAGAACTGCTGTACGAAATTCGCCCGCGCGTTCAGGTTTCGCGTCCTGCCTATTCGTCATCCTTTGGTCAGCGTGCGCGCAGCGGTGAGGCTGGCCAGCGCGTGCCAATGGAAAAGCCGGCCGGCCTGAACCTGGGTTCGCGGGTCAGCCACCCGAAATTCGGCGAAGGCATCGTATTGAATATCGAGGGCGGTGGACCGCAGGCGCGGGTCCAGGTGAATTTCGATGATGTCGGTACGAAATGGCTGGTAATGGCATTCGCGAAGCTGGAAGTGCACTAGCCAGCAAGCGAATCGGCCAGCAAGTGCATTGGCCGGCGATTGCGCTATGCTGATGGGCAGGTAAACGGTGCCCCTATAAGAAGAATGATGATGTTTCATCACCGTTGCGGCCCAGGCGCCGCGAAAGCGAGGCTCAACAAGTGATCCAGGCAGTGGCAAATCTGTTGCAACCGGTCATCGATCGGCATAAGGTTCGCGCCCCATGAAGATCCTGATTCTCGGTGCCGGCCAGGTCGGCTCGACCGTAGCCCATAGCCTCGCGAAAGAAGAGGATAACGACATCACGATTGTCGATCGTGATTCCGAACTCCTGCGCGACCTCCAGGACCGTCTCGACATCCGCGTGGTGACGGGGCATGCCTCGCACCCGGAAGTGATGCGCGAAGCTGGCGCCGATACAGCAGACATGGTCATCGCCGTCACCGACAGTGATGAAACGAACATGATCGCCTGCCAGGTCTGTTACACCATGTACCAGACCCCGACCAAGATCGCGCGCGTCCGCGCTGCCGAATACCTCAATACGCCACAGCTGTTCACGCAGGATGCGCTGCCGGTGGACATGCTGATCTCGCCCGAGCAGCTTGTCGTCGATTACATCCGTCGCCTGATCCAGTACCCGGGCGCCTTGCAGGTGCTCGACTTCGCCGGCGGCCGCGTGCGTCTTGTCGGCGTGCAGGCGTACTACGGTGGCCAGCTTGTCGGCCAGGAACTGAAGAATTTGCGCAACCACATTCCCGATGTGGATACGCGAGTGGCGGCTGTCTACCGCCGCGGCCAGGCAATCCTGCCGGAGGGTGATACGGTCATCGAGGCCGATGATGAAGTCTTCTTCATTGCGCCGCGTGCCGACATCCGTTCTGTCATCAACGAGATGCGCAAGCTCGACAAGGCGGTGCGTCGTGTGATCATCGCCGGTGGCGGCAATATCGGCGTCCGGCTCGCCAAGGCACTGGAAACCACGCACCAGGTGAAACTGATCGAGCGCAATCGAGAGCGCGCACGCGAAATTTCCGAATACCTGGACAAGACGATTGTTCTCTCCGGGGACGCCGCGGACGAAGACCTGCTGCAGGAAGAGAACATCGAGGCAACCGACGTCTTCTGTGCGGTGACCAATGACGAGGAAGCGAACATCCTGTCGTCGATGCTCGCGAAGCGACTCGGCGCCCGCAAGGTACTGTCTCTGATCAATCGTCCCTCGTACGTGGACCTGGTCCAGTCTGGCGCGATCGACATCGCGATCTCGCCGCAGCAGATCACCATTGGCGCATTGCTTACGCATATTCGTCGCGGTGATGTGGTGGTCGTGCACAGCCTGCGTCGCGGTGCTGCCGAGGCCATCGAGGCAGTGGCGCACGGCAAGAAGGGCCAGTCGCAGGTTGTCGGTCATGCGGTGGAAGATATTCCGCTACCGCCGGGGGCGACCATCGGTGCCATCGTGCGCGGTGATGACGTGATGATGGCGCACCATGACACCGTCATCGAAGCGGACGACCACGTGATTCTCTTCCTGGTCGATCGCAAGTACGTGCCCGACGTCGAGAAGCTTTTCCAGACCGACGCAACACTGGATTGACCCGGCCGCCCGGCCTGCCCGCGGGAGTGAGAGTCGCCTGATGAGATTCGCGCCATGAAATTCAGCGTCGTGCAGCGAATCCTCGGCGTGCTGCTGATGGGCTTCAGTATCACCATGCTGCCACCCATGCTGGTCTCCTTCTATTACGCTGACAGTGGCTCGCTACCTTTCTACCTGAGCTTCCTCACCAGCCTGCTGCTGGGTCTTGCCATCTGGTTTCCGGTACGCAATGACAGGCGCGAGCTGCAGGCGCGTGAAGGTTTCATGGTGGTAACAATGTTCTGGGTGGTCCTCGGCCTGTTCGCCGCCCTTCCGTTCCTGCTCGCCATGCAGCCGCATCTCACCTGGACCGAAGCCGTCTTCGAGGCTGTCTCCGGACTCACCACCACTGGCGCGACTGTGTTGACCGGCATCGACGAGCTGCCCGCTTCCATACTCTGGTACCGGCAGCAGTTGCAGTGGATTGGTGGCCTTGCCGTTGTCGTGATCGCGCTGGCCATCTTGCCGCTGCTCGGTGTCGGTGGCATGCAGCTGTATCGTTCCGAAACCTCGGGGCCGAGCAAGCATGACAAGCTGTTGCCGCGTGTCCGCAAGATGACATCCAGTTTTCTCGGCGTCTATGTAGCGATCACACTGGCCTGTGCGCTCGCATACTGGCTCGCCGGCATGTCTGGCTTCGACGCAGCCGCGCATGCGCTGTCCACGGTATCTACCGGTGGCTTTTCCACGCACGACGCGTCGATGGCGTATTTCGGTTCTTCGATGATCGAGGGTGTCGCCATCGTGTTCATGATTATCGGCGGCATCAGTTTCGGCCTGCATTTCGCGGCCATACATAACCGTACCCTCAGGGAGTACTGGCGCAATGCGGAGTGCCGCGCATTCCTGCTGGCGTTGCTTGCGGTTGCGCTCGTCGCAATGCTGTACCTGATGTTCCGCGACGAACATGATTCGCTTGGCAAGGCCTTCATGGCTGCCGCTTTCCAGGTCGTTGCAGTGATGACGACGACCGGTTTTTCCACCGATGATTTTTCCACCTGGCCCGCCTTCCTCCCGGTGCTGTTGATGTTCATCAGCATCATGGGTGCAAGTGGTGGTTCCACCGGGGGTGGCATGAAGGTGGTTCGTTTCCAGCTACTGTTCAAGCAGGGTGTACGCGAGGTCGAGCGTGTCATACATCCACAGGCTGAAATCCCGGTGAAACTTGGCAAGCGCGTCGTGCCGGATCGCGTCATCGAAGCGGTGTGGGGATTCTTCGCCACCTACACCTTCGTGTACGTGATATTGATGCTGCTGTTCCTCGCGACCGGAATGGACCAGGTGTCCGCCTTCTCTGCGGTGGCGGCGACGCTGAACAACCTCGGCCCCGGCCTCGGTGATGTCGCGTCGAACTTTACGCAGACCACGGATTTCGCGAAATGGGTTGGTGTCGCCGGCATGCTGCTGGGGCGCCTGGAAATCTTCACGCTGCTGGTGCTGCTGACGCCGGAATTCTGGAGGCATTGAGCGCATGAACCTGCAACCGGTACAGCGAATCCTTGGCCTGCTGCTGATGATCTTCAGCTTCGCCATGCTGCCGCCCGCAGGCGTATCGCTGATCTATGCCGATGGGGAGGCACTGCATTTCGCCGAATCCTTCCTGTTACTGCTCGCAGTAGGCGCAATGATCTGGTACCCGGTGCGCAACAACCGTCGTGACCTGCGTCGCCGCGACGGCGCCCTGATCGTCGCGCTCTTCTGGTCGGTGCTGGGCATTGCCGGTGCCGCGCCATTGCTGCTCGCACTGGACCTGAATTTTTCCGAAGCGGCCTTCGAGGCGGTGTCCGGGCTGACCACCACCGGTGCGACGGTAATCACCGGCCTGGACGAGTTACCAAAATCCGTCCTGTTCTACCGGCAGATGCTGCAGTGGTTCGGCGGCATGGGCATCATCGTGCTTGCGGTCGCGATCCTGCCGCTACTCGGCGTCGGTGGCATGCAGCTGTATCGCGCCGAAGCACCGGGGCCGTCGAAAGACACCAAGCTAACGCCGCGCATCACCGAAACTGCGAAGACGCTGTGGCTGATCTACCTGCTGTTCACGGTGCTTTGTGCGGTGTCGTATCGCCTTGTTGGCATGAACTGGTTCGATGCCATCGGCCACAGTTTCTCGACGATTGCGATCGGCGGCTTTTCGCCGCATGACGCAAGCCTCGGCCATTTCAACAGTGCCGCAGTTGAAATGGTCGCCGTCGTGTTCATGTTCATTGCGGGTATCAATTTCGCACTGCACTTTCAGGCGCTGCGGCGTGGTCGGGTCGATGCCTACGCGAGGGATCCGGAATTCCGGGCGTATGCCTTCCTGCTGCTGGTGCTGTCGGTATTCGTCAGTCTCTACCTTGTTGCAGAGAATTGGGCGAGCGAGGGCGAGACGGATATCGTACGCGCGGTTTTCCAGTCGGTTTCCATCATGACCACCACCGGGTTCACCAGCAGTGACTTTTCAGCCTGGCCCGGCATGCTGCCGGTTTTGCTGATCCTGTCTTCCTTCGTCGGTGCCTGTGCGAATTCCACCGGCGGTGGCATGAAGGTGATCCGTTGGGTGCTGCTGCTGAAGCAGGGTTGGCGCGAGGTGCGTCGCCTGGTTCATCCGCACGCGCAATTCGTCACAAAGATGGGCAACCGTGCCGTGGGCGAACGCGTGGTCGGCGCTGTGTGGGGCTTCTTTTCGGTCTACGTTGCCGTGTTCGCACTGATGATGATCCTTACCATGGCGCTGGGTCTTGACCACGTGACGGCGTTTTCTGCAGTGGCTGCCTGCCTGAACAACCTGGGCCCCGGACTCGGTGAGGTCGCGGCGAACTATGCGTCGGTTCCGGATTCCGTGAAATGGGTACTGGTCTTTGCCATGCTGCTGGGTCGACTGGAAATCTTCACCCTGCTGATATTGCTGACGCCGGCCTTCTGGCGCCGGTAATCAAGAACCCTGTTACGCTCGGCAATATAACGCTGGTGGCTCTTCCCGCTCATGGCTGTATATCCTGTATGCGCTGGCATGTCCCCGAGGATCAAAGATGAACCGCAAAGACGACAATTTCGATGAACGCTTCCATCGCACGGCGCAGCACGAGCAGGCGCTGACGCGCGAGTCGTGGAAGATCTTCCAGATCATGGCCGAGTTCGTGGAAGGGTTTGAGCGCCTTGTCACGATCAAGCCTTCGGTAAGCATCTTCGGTTCGGCACGGATCACGCCGGGCGATCCCCTCTACACGCTGACGCAGGAAATCGGCAAGGAGCTTTCCGATGCCGGATTCTCGGTCATCACCGGTGGCGGTCCGGGCCTCATGGAAGCCGCCAACAAGGGTGCGTTCGAAGGCAAGGCGCCATCGATTGGCCTGAACATCCAGTTGCCCCATGAACAGATGTCCAACGAATTCCAGGACATCAGCCTGAATTTCCGCCACTTCTTCTCGCGCAAGGTGATGTTCGTCAAATACGCCTCAGCCTATGTCGTGATGCCGGGCGGTTTCGGCACGCTGGACGAACTTGCCGAAATCCTTACGCTGATCCAGACCGGCAAGTCGCGGCGCATTCCCGTCATTCTCATCGATGCGTCATTCTGGAACGGCATGCTCGACTGGATGAAGACGCAGCTTCTCGCTAGGAAGATGATCAACGAGGACGACCTCGAGCTGCTGACGGTAGTGGAGAAACCCGAAGAAGTGGTGAATTGCATCTTCGAGCATTATGGAGCGCGCGGTTTCGAGCCGTCCCGCGAGGAACGCGAGCTGATGCTGGAGCTGTAACGCGTGATGTCATCTTCTTCACCTGCCGATTGGCTGGAGCGGTTATCCGTCTTCATTGGTCGCACCGTGGCCTGGGGTGTGGCTGCGATGACGGCGGTGATGTTTCTTGTCGTCGTGCTGCGCTACTTCCTTGGCATGGGCTCGATCGCCCTGCAGGAATCGGTGATCTATTTCCATTCGCTGGTCTTCATGCTCGGTCTCGCCTGGACGCTTGCCGATGACCAGCACGTGCGCGTGGACATCCTTTACCAGCGCTGGTCGGAACGAACCCGTGCATGGATCGACCTTGCAGGTGTCTTGCTGTTGCTGTTGCCGGTCTGCGTCGTGATCATCGCGACGTCGATTCCCTATGTGGCCGACAGCTGGCAAGTCAGCGAAACATCGCGCGAGGCGGGCGGCCTGCCGTTCATCTATCTCCTGAAGACCCTGATTCCTGTCGCGGGGACACTGCTGGCATTGCAGGGTGTGGCAATGGGATTGCGGGCGCTCGTGATTATCCGGGGGCGGGTGTGAGCGTACTTGCTGGACTGATGTTCCTTGCCGTCATCGGCATCCTGCTCCTGGGATTTCCTGTTGCGTTTACCCTCGGTGGTGTCGCGCTGCTGTTTGCCGGCCTCGGCTGGCTGCTCGGCCTGTTCGATCCCATCCTGCTGTCCGTATTGCCAAGTCGCCTGTTCGGCATCATGCAGAACGAGACACTGGTTGCTGTTCCGCTGTTCGTGTTCATGGGCGTCGTGCTGGAAAAGGCACGCATCGCCGAAGACCTGCTCGACACGATGAGCCGCCTCTTCGGCCGGATCCGTGGTGGTCTCGGATTCTCGGTGCTGCTGGTTGGCATGCTGCTCGCGGCCAGTACCGGCATTGTCGGTGCGACCGTGGTCACCATGGGGCTGCTGTCACTGCCGACCATGTTGAAACGCGGCTATGACCCCGCACTGTCTGCCGGCACCATCTGCGCTGCCGGTACGCTTGGCCAGATCATTCCCCCGTCCATCATTCTCGTGCTACTTGGAGACGTGATTTCCACGGCCTACCAGGAAGCCCAGCGCATGCAGGGCATCTTTTCAGTGGATACGGTTTCGGTAGGCGACCTGTTCATGGGCGCGCTGGTGCCTGGCCTGCTGCTTGTCGTGCTCTACGCGGTGTACATCGGCGGGGTTGCATTGTTCCGACCAGGAAGGATGCCGCAGCGAAATACCGACGAAGATACCGGCAAGCTCGGCATGAAGGTCGTGAAGGTGCTGTTGCCACCGCTCTTCCTGATGCTTGCGGTTCTGGGGTCGATCATTGCCGGTATTGCGACGCCGACCGAGGCGGCGGCCGTTGGCGCTGTCGGTGCGCTCCTGCTTGCGCTTGTTCACAAGGCGCTGGATCTCGAGATGCTGCGCGCCGCGATGAAATCGACCACGCAGATCACTGCAATGGTCTTCATGATCCTCATCGGTGCGTCGATATTCTCGCTGGTCTTCCGGGGTTTCGGTGGTGACGATGCCGTGCACGAGCTGCTGACCGGGCTGCCTGGCGGGGTGTTCGGCGCTGTGCTGGTGGTGATGCTGGTGATGTTCGTGCTCGGCTTCGTGCTCGACTTTATCGAGATCACGTTTGTGGTCGTGCCGATCGTCGGTCCGGTATTGCTTGCAATGGGGCTGGACCCGGTCTGGCTCGGGGTGATGATTGCGTTGAACCTGCAGACATCTTTCCTGACGCCGCCGTTCGGGTTTTCGTTGTTCTACCTGCGAGGCGTGGCACCAGCGAGCGTACCGACGAGTGCCATCTACCGCGGCGCCATTCCGTTTGTCGTGATCCAGTTACTGATGCTCGGCATCGTTGCGATGTGGCCAGGGTTGATTACCCAATTGCCACAGGCCCTGGGGTGACGCTGCGGCTCATGCCCTGGCGCGCATGCCGGTGACGATTCCCAGCAGGCGTTCGATTTCCTCGCGCAACGGATGCTTCTCGGCCTGGCCGCGAAGTTTTTCAAGAACGATGCGGGCTTTTTCATCTTCACCGTTGCCTTCGAAAAGTATGCGCGCCAACAGCAACTGCGCAGGCACATGGTCAAAACCTTCCGGTGCAATTTTCGGCAATGCGGCAAGGAATCGTACGGCATGGTCATGTTTCCCATGCTCGAACCAGGTCTGCGCAACAGCGACAGTATCGTCGGCGCTCTTCAGAAGGAAATCCGGATAGAGGCTGATCGTCTTTTCGCAATACTCGGCTGCGCGTGCCGGCTTGCCGCGCCCAAGGTAGAACTCGCAGATTGACCGTGTATTGCGTTCGATGGCTTCACGATCCTTTGTCGCGCTGACCACGCGGTAATAGAAATCGCGCAGGCGCGCATCCTGTCGGTCGTGCTCGACAGCTTCTTCAAGTGCTTCCAGGGCGGCGGAGTGCCGGCCTTCGGCCGCAAGGATCTTCGCTCCTGCCAGCAATTTCTCAACGCGGTACTGGCGAAATTCCAGCGTCTTGCCAAAATCTTCCTCGCAGGCGAAGCCCAGCTCTGCCTGCCTGGCGAACAACAGGTATCCCATCATTGCGTAGGTGGCGATGAGAAAATATGCGGAGCCGGTCACCACCGCGGGGAACAGCAGCAAGTGCGGCAAGGTGTTTCCATACAGTGCGAGCGCAATGACCGGGCCGCAGGCAGCAATAACCAGGCAGGTCCAGAGCAGCAGGTAGGCTGGCCCGATATTAACGGCAAGGACGAACAGCTTGGCTGGATTGACGGCCTCGCGAATCGAACGCGTCAAGGCGAGCATCATCGTTGCTGCCGGGATTGCCAGCGTTACGATGACAAGCGCGCCGACGGCCGCGACGGTACCCAGGAACGCGGCCGCGCCAACAAACAGGCCCAGCAGGAAAATCACGCTTAACAGTTTCGGAAACAGATGGTCTGCCTGCGTGGAAAAAGCCTGCCGGATTGATGGCGCCGTCATGCGACCGTGACGAATGCCATCCAGTGCGGTGAGGCTGTAATGCAGCGCGAATCCGAACAGGGGAACCAGGCCGATGAGGCCTGGTGTGTTGTCAGGAAGTATTGCCGCGATACCGGCGATGAGTAGCAGCAACAGCAGGCCGAATCGTCGGAAAGGATAGGAAGGGAACCATCCCAGCCGGCTTGCGAACGGTGCGGCAATATTCTCGCCGCCCAGGCAGCGCAATCGTTCGTTGCACAGCACACAACGTGGAAACCCGTCTTCGTGGTTTTCGTTGGAACCAGGGACGCACGACATGCAGAACGTGACCCGGCAGGAATCACAGCGCCATACCGCCGGCGCAGACGAGTGGTACTTGCAGTGCTTCTTTTGCATCCTCTAGCCCCTTCAACCGGCTCCCTGCCGGTCCCCCGTTTCTTGTTCCTGGATAGCGGATCTCGTGTATCCATCCTGGTGACGGGCGAGGTTAACCGTGCCCGCAGCCGATCTCAAGCACGTTCATGACGGTGCTTCCTTGCCATGGTTTGAGTCGACCTTCAGGTCGCCATTGTCGACTAGCGCCCGCAGGTGGAGACGGACTTCGTCCACCAGCGTGTCCTTTCGCGTGGTGTCGGTAGGACGCAACGTGGCCCAGCCGTTCCGGCCGCTGCTCTTCACGTAATAGAGGGCATGATCGGCAAGCTCGATATAGTCTTCCCATTGCAGTGGTTCGCGCTTCACGGGATCCAGTGGCATCTCCATGAAACCGATGGATGCCGTTATGTGCAGGCTGCCGCTGCCCTCCACATTGAATTCGTGATTCTGCACTGCTGTGCGCATGCGCTCCGCAATGCGGTCGAATACGCCGGATTCCATCGGGCGGAAGACCAGCAGGAATTTTTCGCCCTCCCAGCGGACAATGTAATCGCCTGCGCGCGTGTACTGGCCAAGCAGCTTGCCGAACTGCCGCAGCATCGCGTCCCCGACATGCGGGCCGTGGTCTTCGTTGATGCGCCTGAGATGGTCGATGTCTGCAAGGGCGAAGACCAGCCGGTCTTTCGTGTGCTGGGGTTCAGCGACATTGCGTTCGTAGAAGGCGATATCGCCTGGCAACTGCTTCTGCACGTAACGGCGGTTATGCAGCCCGGTCAGTGCATCGGTCTGCACCGCGTCGCGAAGCTGGTTATTTGCCAATCGCAGTTCTTCGGTGCGCCGGCGTACCATCTTTTCCAGCCGCGCCCGTTGCGCCGTGAGGTTGTGCAGCTGGAATCGGTAGCCTGCGTAGATCAGGACCAGCAACAGTGCGAGTATCAGCAGCCGGAACCACCAGGTCTCGTAGTAGAACGGTGCGATGGTGAAATCCACGGCCGCGTTTTTCGTTGCCCAGACGCCTGCATTGTTGGTGCCGGAAACCTCGAAACGGTATTCGCCGGGAGGAAGGTTCGTGTAACTGGCCTGGCGTTCGCGCACACGATCCATCAGCACCCAGTTCTCGTCGTAGCCGAGAAGCCGGTACTTGATAAGCACGCTTCGCGGTTCCTGCAGGCTCAATGCCGTGAACTGGAAATCAAGGTCACGCGCGCCTGCGGGCAGTTCGAACGGCGGCTTGCCATGCAGCGTGTCCCAGGCCTGCTGATCATGATGAATGGATTCGATCACGACATTCGGCGGTACGGGATTCTTCACGATATCCTTTGTGTCCACGGCAACCACGCCGCCACGGGTTGGCAGCCACAGCGTGTTTCCTTCGATAAACCCCTTGGAATTACCCGCGCCATTGCAGCAGTAGGTTTTCTGGGCACCTCGAACGTCACCGCGTTCACTTAATAGCATTTCTCCGCGAACC
>JAWWBT010000012.1:0-28740 GCA_033720815.1 Gammaproteobacteria bacterium
ACGGAGTCGAAGACCGCATCCACGGCGACACCGGCAAGGCGCGCGCGCTCGTGCAGCGGCACACCCAGCTTGTCGTTGGTTTCCAGCAGCTTCGGGTCGACTTCGTCCAGGCTCTGCGGCTTGTCCTTTTCAGACTTCGGCGCCGAGTAATAGGAAATCGCCTGGTAATCCACCGGCGGGAAATGCACGTGCGCCCAGTCAGGCGTCTTCATCGTCAGCCAGTGACGATAGGCCTTGAGACGGAATTCGAGCATGAACTCCGGTTCGTTCTTCATCGCCGAAATGTGGCGGATGACGTCTTCATCGAGCCCCGGCGGCAGGGTTTCGGATTCGATATCCGTCGTCCAGCCGTGCTCGTACTCCTTGCGGAGATGCTGCTTGACGTCTTCGTTACGGGTTGCCATTTGCTACTCCGTCGACTCCGTTACGAGTCATTCAACCTTGATGGGAATGTTCTTCAGCGAACCCGTGAGGCGAACCTCCGGGGCGCGCAATTGCGATGGCTGTGCCAGCTCGGTCAGGCTCACGTCGCGCAAGGCATCGCGAATCGCGACATTGATCCGCTGCCAGGCGGTGCCCACATTGCAGTTCGCTTCCAGCTCGCAGTTGCTGTGATCGGTCGCGCATTCGGTAATGCCGACATGCCCTTCGATGGCGTCGATGATGTCGGCCGCCGTGATGTCTTCGGGCGAACGGGCGAGGGCATAGCCGCCGTTCGCGCCGCGCTGCGAGGTCAGCAGGCCACCACGGGTCAGCTGCTTCAGCAGCTTCGAGACCGTCGGCGCGCCGACCTGGGTGGCTTCCGACAGCTCGGCAGCGGTGTGCACCGCACCAGGCCGGCGCGACATCTGCGCCAGCACGAGCGTGCCGTAATCTGTCATTTTGCTCAGTCGCAGCATTATTACCTTCCAAATCAACGGCTTGTTTCATCCGTCCGGATGACGCCGGATCCGGCCAGGCGGCTGGAATAGCCGTCCGGGTAAACAGTACTATTTTAGTCCTATTAGGAACGACATGAAACCCCGATGCGGGTTTTCCTGTCCTACAATCAAGCCATTGGGTTAATTTCGTCATGACGGTTGCCAGAACCGGGGGACACGATGGGCAAGCGCTACCAGACCTTTGCTGAGTTCTATCCGTTCTACCTTTCCCAACACCAGACCACCACGAACCGTCGGCTGCATTTCCTCGGCAGCCTGCTGGTACTGCTGATCCTTGCTGCCGTCATCGCCGGCGCCAGCCCCTGGTGGTTGCTCGCCATGCCACTGGCCGGCTACGGTCTGGCCTGGATCGGGCATTTCTTCTTTGAGCGCAATCGTCCCGCGACCTTTACCTACCCGGTCTGGTCGCTGATGGGTGACTGGCTGATGTTCTGGCAGACCTTGACCGGGAAGATGCGCTTCTAGAGAGCGGGGGACCAATGCCTTTCAAGTTGATGCAGTGGCTGCGCCGCCTGGCGTCGAGCTACTGGTTCATTCCTGCGTCGATGGCGTTGTGGTCGGTGGGTATGGCTGCGTTGCTGCTTTACGTGGATAACCTCGTCGAGACCGGCGAGCGTTTCATGCAGTACCTGCCGCTGGTGAACTCTCCGTCCGGCGCGAGAACACTGCTTGCGACCATTGCGGGGTCTGCGATATCGGTCGCGGGTGTGGTCTTCTCGATCACCATCGTCGTGTTGAACATGGCGTCGGCCCAGTTTGGCCCGCGGCTGCTGCGCAATTTCATGGAAAAGGCCGGCACGCAGGTGGTGCTGGGTGCCTTCCTTGGCACGTTCATCTATTGCCTCATCGTGCTGGGTTTCGTGCGCGAGGCAGAACCGCAGCCGGTAATTTCCACGGCGGTCGGCATGGTGCTTGGTATCAACAGCTTCGTGCTGCTGATCTATTTCATCCACATGGTTTCCGTTTCGATCCAGGCCTCACAGATTATCAATGACGTCGCAGCCCGCATGCAGGACATCATGCGCGCGACCTTCCCGGAGCGTGAAGAAACGGCGGCAACAGAGAGCACGCCCGACGAGGAGAGCGAGAACCTCGAACAGCGCGTGGCAGAAGAGGGTGCAGCGATTCCCGCCGAAACGGCCGGCTATCTCCAGGCGATCGACCGGGAGCGGCTGCTGGAAATCGCGATGCGTGATGACCGGGTAATCAGGATCCCTTTGCGACCGGGGCACTTCGTCATGCGCGGCGAAACACTGGCTTCGGTGCTGCCACCGGAGAAGGCGACAGACCTGGCGGGCGAAATCCATGCGGCAATTCGCATTGGCAACGAGCGATCCTCGCTGCACGATCCGGAGTTCGCCATTCACCAGCTGGTGGAAGTTGCGCTGCGCGCGCTGTCCCCGGGCATCAATGACCCGTACACCGCCATCAACTGCATCGACAGGCTGGGTGCAATGCTGGCAGACCTTGCGCGCCGGCAATTGCCATCGCGTTACCTTCGTGACAAAAACGGGCGTCGTCGGGTTGTTGGCAACCCGTTCACCTACGCGGGCATGGTGGATGCGGCGTTCGACCAGCTTCGCCAGCAGGCCGACGGGAACGCGGCCGTGATGTTCCGGATTCTTGAAGTGCTGACGCGTCTTGGTGAACTGGGTGGCCCGGAACCTTTCATGAATTCGCTCAGGAACCAGTTGCAGGCGATCGGTTCCGAGAGTCGCGACGATTTCCGCAACCCGGTTGACCAGCAAGGCTATGCGAAGCGATACAAGGCCGCGCAGGAAATCCTGGCAGGTCCAGCCGAACAGCCCGGTTGAACTCCCGCTTGGGTTTTACTGCCGCAGCCTTTATTCTCCGCGCTCTCCCGAGCCACCCATTGAGCGCGTGACATGTCGATGACATCCCAGCATGACAAGGAAGCCACGACCGGCGTTCTTTACGCGCTCGCCTGTTACAGCTTCTGGGGCTTCTCGCCGATCTATTTCAAGCTGGTCAACCACGTTCCCTCGATGGAAGTGCTGGGGCACCGGATCGTGTGGTCGGTGCTGATGCTGGCCGGGCTGTTGTGGCTGCGTCGGCGGTGGGGCGAATTCGCGCGGGTCGTTCGTGATTTCCAGGAAATGCGCTGGCTGCTGGTCTCGGCAGTGCTGATCTCGTTCAACTGGGGCACTTACATCTACACCGTGCAGTCGGGCCAGATCCTCGAAGCGAGTCTCGGCTACTACATCAACCCGCTGGTCAGTGTCCTGCTGGGTGTGCTGTTCCTCGGAGAGACCATGCGACGCTGGCAGATGGTTTCACTGACCCTGGCAACGGTGGCCACGCTGTATCTTGCGCTGGATTTCGGGCAGGTACCGTGGCTTGCACTGATGCTGGCCTTCTCGTTCGGTTTCTACGGTCTGGTCCGCAAGATGGCGCCGGCGGCACCACTGGTTGGCCTGTTCGTGGAAACCTTGATGGTTGCACCGCTGGCATTGCTCTACCTCGCCTGGCTGGATATTGATGGTGTCGGTCATTTCGGCGCAGAGGGCTGGTACACGAACCTGATGCTGGTTGCCGCAGGGCTGGTGACCATGTTGCCGCTGTTGTGGTTTACCAACGCCGCGAAACGCCTGCGCCTGGCCACGATCGGGTTCTTCCAGTACCTGGCACCAAGCCTGCAGCTGGTGCTTGCCGTCATCTTCTACGATGAGGTATTCACCCCGACACACGCGATCACCTTTGCCATGATCTGGACGGCACTGGCGATCTATTCGACGGATGCCTGGCGCGCGCATCGCCGGCTGCGACGATTGCGGGACGCCTAATTCGTCACAGATTCGGATGACAGGTATCCGGCTGGCGTTCGGTTTCGGGTAGAATTCCGCACAAATGGATGAAACGAACCTGAAAGGCCCAGCTTTGGAAACCGGAATTTCCCTGTCCCCTGAACAATGGTCCCTGGTCGCAGCAGCGACGGTCGCCGTGCTGCTGATCGCGATTTTCGCGTGGCGACGCTGGTCGATGAGTACGCAGCAGCGCATCAACCGGGCACTGGATGCGATCGCACATGACCGCCTCGACGATATCTTCCTCAGTGACGGCATGGGCGGGTACATCCATATCGATTCGCTCTTGCTCACCAACCGCGGCCTGATTGTCGTCGACATCAAGAATGTCGCCGGCAAGCTCTTTGGCGCCGAGAAAATGGACGAATGGGTGGTGATGGACGGCAAGCGTCGGCATGGTTTCCGCAACCCGCTCGGCGCGCTGCATGATCGAGTGGCCACTGTGCGCAGCCATGCGCGAGACGTGAACGTCGAAGGCTATGTGGTATTCACGGACGAAGGCGAATTCACCAAGGGCATCCCGGCCGAAACCGTGATGCTGAGTCATCTTGTCGAGTTTGTCGGCGCCAAGGGTGATGACTTCCCGCAGGCATTCGACGAGACCTGGAGGCACCTGCAGGAGGTCGCCGAGCGCGACCACACGCTGCCACCGCACGCCTGAGTTTCGCGGACCGACTTGCCCGATACTCGTCGGGCATGCCTATACTTCCCCTCAACCAGGGGGGATTTCATGTCGATCAATACACCTTTCGATGAAAAGCGGCTCGCCGAATGCCCGGTGGAAAACGGCTTTCGCCTTCGCGGTGTCGAAATGACCCGCATCGAGGTCTTTGTCGACGCCGCTTTCGCCTTTGCTCTGACCATGCTGGTGATTTCAGGCGATTCGGTGCCACATGACTTCGGGGAATTGCTGGATGCGTTCAAGGGTGTGCCGACGTTTGCCGCGACGTTCCTGATCCTGATGCTGTTCTGGTTTGCGCACCGAAACTGGAGCCGTCGCTTCGGGATAGAGGACGTGCCGGTCATGTGGATGTCCGGTTTCTTCGTCTTCGTGATGCTTGTCTGGGTCTACCCGTTGCGGATGGTCTTCAGTGGCATGTTCGAATTCTTCTCCGGTGGCCTGCTACCGTCGAATGTCGACGTGGACAGCTATTTCGAGCTCAGGGCACTATTCGCGACCTATGCCGTTGGATTCCTGCTCCTGTCGCTCACCATCATTGGCCTTAACCGGCACGCCCTGAAACTGGCCGAGCCTTTACGCCTAGATGCCGTGGAGCGGCATGATGCGCGCGCCGAGATTGTCGGTTGGGCGGTTCCCGCGCTGGTCAGCCTGGTATCCCTGCTCTTCGCCCTGTTGATGCCCGAGAACCTGATCCCGTTGGCTGGCTGGGTGTACTTCGTGCTGGCCATCACCGGCCCGTTGCTGGGCTGGCAACAGGACCGACAGCGCGAACGTTTACGGGCGCCGGTGCGCGAGTCCGGGGAAGAAACACTTCCTGCACAATGAAAAAAGCCCCGCGAGAGCGGGGCTTTTTCGTGGAGCAGGGGAGTCGGATCAGTCGACACCCTTGTCCTGCTTCATCTGCTCGAACTCGTCCTGCCAGAACCACTTCTCCTCGCCGAAGGCCGGTTCGAGGTGGTTGAGCCAGGTCGCTTCTTCGTTGTACTTCGCGAAGAACGGACGTTGCACCCAGTCCGGGTTGCGGCCCTGGATGAAGCGCAGCACGAAGACCTTCTCGCCCTTGATCTCGGCGACGCCCTGGATTTCGACCTTGCCCGGATCGGCGGACATGGACGGGCCGCGTGCCGTGCGTGCGAGGCCTGAAACCTGCTGCATGGCATTGCGGTAGATCTCCCAGGCCTTGACCAGCGGGACTTCGAAATACTGGCGGGCACCGGTATCGCGCTCGACGAACATGTAATACGGGATGATTCCGAGCTTTACCTGCTCGCGCCACAGCCTGGCCCAGGCATCCGAATCATTGTTGATGTGGTTCAGCAGCGGACCCTGCGCACGGATTTCTGCACCCGTGGCACGCACGCGTCGGATCGCTTCCTTCGCGATCGGCGTGTCCAGTTCCTTCCAGTGGTTGTAGTGCGCCATGATCGCGACGTGCTTGCCCGAGTCCACGAGACGCGTGAAAAGGTCGAGGACCTCCTCGGCGTCCGGGTCGGTGACGAATCGGTAGGGCCAGAAGGTCAGCGACTTGGTGCCGATACGCACGGTCTGCACGTGCGACAGGCTGTCATCGTCCAGCAGCGGCTCGAGGTACTGCTTCAGGTGCTTGGCCTTCATGACCATCGGGTCGCCGCCGGTCATCAGCAGGTCGGAGACTTCCTTGTGGTCCCGAAGGTAGGTGTGCAGCTGGTCGACTTCGTTCGAGGCGAAACGCAGTTCCTTGTCGCCGACGAACTGCGCCCAGCGGAAGCAGAAGGTGCAGTAGCTGTGGCAGACCTGGCCCTGCGAGGGGAAGAACAGCACGGTTTCGTTGTACTTGTGCTGCGTGCCCTCGATCTTTTCCTCGTCCATTTCCGGAACATTCAGTTCCATCTGGCCGGCCGGGTGCGGGTTCAGGTCTTCGCGCAGCTCTCTTGCTACGGCCTGGACTTCCTTCTTGTCACCCGATTTCAGTGCTGCGGCCATCTTGTCGAAGGCGCCCGGCTTGAGCATTTCCTTCTGCGGGAAAAGCAGGCGGAACAGCGGATCATCCGGCACTTTCGACCAGTCGATCAGCTCGTCGATGACGTATTCGTTGACGCGGAAGGGCAGCACGTTGGCGACCACTTCCATTTCGAAGCGCATCTCTTCGCTGAGCTGCGAAAGCTGCGGGATCTTGTGCAGCTGGCGATGCGTGAAGACCTTGTAGTCGCGCGGGGCGAGCGGGTCATTTGCGGAAAATTCGACTTCCGGGTTCACAGCCATGAGCCTGTCCCCTTGGGTTCGTGTGTTCAAATCGGGAATACCGCGCGATTGCGCGAGCCGACGAAGGATACAGAAACGGGGCGCTTATGTGAAATGAGAAGCCCCAATAAATATCATAAGGATTCGAGAAAATATCCGTAAGTCATTGATTCGATGATATTCAAAAATCATTTCCAGATCGGCTGGCGCTTCCGGCAGCTTCGCCTAGAGTCAATGGAAACGCCTGGAGACGAGACATGAGAAAGCTTGTTGCCTGCTTCATGTTGCTGCTGGTCGGGGCCTGTGGCGGTGAAGCGACGGATCCCGTAGCCGCTGAATCCGAGCGCATCGTGCGTGAGGGCTATGCCGCGTTTGCCCGTGGTGACATGGATGCCGTGATGGCCACGATGTCCCCCGAGCTGGTGTGGTACGAGGCCGAAGGCCTGCCAATAGGGGGCGTCTACCATGGCCCGCAGGCCGTGATGGAGAATGTCTTCGCGATGATTGGCGCGGAATGGGAGCGGTACGAAACCCGGCCCGAGCGGATCATTGCATCCGGCAACGAGGTCGCGGTCTGGGGACGCTATCGCGGTATTCACAGGGAGAGCGGCCGGCAGCTGGATGTTCCCTTCGTCCATATCTGGATTCTCGAAGACGGCAAGCTGGTCGAATTCCACCAGTTGACCGACACGGCGCTCTATAACTCGGCGATGGGAGTGTCCGGAACGGCAGAATGAAAAAAGCCCCGCTGGTGCGGGGCTTTCTCATGCCGGTCTGCAACCCGTATCAGGCCGCCTTGGCCTTTTCGCCGCGGTGATAGTGATCACCGATCACGTTCGCCACGCAGCAGGTCAGTTTTTTCGCCATCGGGATGTGCATGAATTCGTTCGGTCCATGCGCATTCGATTTCGGGCCGAGCAGGCCGGTCACGATGAACTGCGACTCGGGGAATTTCTCGGCCAGCATGCCCATGAACGGGATGCTGCCACCCATGCCCCAGTAGACGACATCCTTGTTGAAGTACTGGTGCGAGGCATTGTTCATTGACTCGTGCAGCCAGTCCTCGACGGCCGGAGCATCCCAGCCACTCGCGGCGGAATCAGCCTCGAAGCTGGCCTTCGCGCCGTACAGTGCCGGCGTGTCGTTGATCGCCTTTTCGATGGCCCGGGCGGCCTTGCCGGCGTCGACCGTCGGCGGCGTGCGGAAGCTGAGCTTCAGCGTGGTGTAGGGGCGCAGCGTGTTGCCCGCCATGCCAAGGTCGGGCATGCCGTCCTGGCCCGTGACCGCCAGCATCGGGCGCCAGGTATTGTTCAGCACCAGTTCGTAAGGGTCGTCGGACATCGGTTTCATGCCATCGACGAACGGCAGGCCCTGGTCCGCGTCCTTGCCCATCACCTTGGCTGCATGCTTCGCTTCCGCCTTGCGGTTTTCCGGGATCTCGACGTTCATTTCGTCGACCTTGATGGCGCCGGTTTCGGTGTCCTCGATGCGGTCGAGCAGTTCACGCAGCACGCGGAAGCTGGAGGCTGTGATGCCGCTGGCCATGCCGGAATGCACGCCTTCGGTGAGTACGTCGGCACGTAGCTTGCCGACGATATTGCCGCGCAGGGAGGTGGTAACCCACAGCTGCTCGTAATTGCCGCAGCCCGCGTCCAGGCAGACGACCAGGCTCGGTTCGCCGATGCGGTCCTTCAGGTGGTCGATGTATTCCGTCAGGCCGACGGAATTCGATTCCTCGCAGCACTCGATGACCAGCACGCAGCGCGAATGCGGAATGCCCTGTTCCTGCAGCGCCATGATGGCCGCCAGCGAGGAGAACACGGCGTAGCCGTCATCAGCGCCACCGCGACCATAGAGCTTGTTGTCGCGGATCACCGGCTTCCAGGGGCCCAGGCCTTCTTCCCAGCCGGTGAATTCCGGCTGCTTGTCGAGGTGGCCGTACAGCAGGATCGTGTCGTCCTTTGCCGCGTCGTCACCGGTGCCCTCGACCTCGATAAACAGCAGCGGGGTGAAGTCGTCCTTGCGGACGATCTCGGCCTTCATGCCCTTGACCGGCTGTGCCTTGACCCAGTCCAGGGCCAGCTCGACGGCCTCGTCCATGTAGCCGTGCTTCGCCCAGTCGGGGTCGAAATTCGGGGACTTGTTCGGGATTTTCACGTATTCGATCAGCTTGGGCATGATCGAGTCTTCGAACATTTTCTCAACGAATGCTTCGGTCTTCGCCGCGTCCATTGAAGCTCCTTGGATTCGGATGGGGTGGGGAATTCGGGCCCTCAAGGATATCGCAAGGAGGCTCGATGCTGCATCCATGGCGCTCATCCGGAGAAACTATTTGCATCTGCACTTAGTCACGTGCTATATGTATATGCAAATAGTGAAGGAGCGGCGCATGAGCCTCGATCACATCCTGCTCGGCATCCTCAAGGAGCCGGCATCCGGCTACGACATCAAGCAGCAGTTCGACCAGATCTTCCGGCATTTCTGGGGGGCGGACACCTCGCAGATCTACCGGACGCTGAATCGCCTTGAAAAGGACGCAAAGCTCGAGAGCTGGACGGAACCTTCGGACAAGGGACCGGACCGTCGGGTGTATCGTGCCACCGAGGCGGGTCGCGAAAGCCTTCTCGATTGGCTGCACGAGGGTCCGATCTTCGGTACCGAGAAGTTCACCTATCTTGCACAGGTCTTCTTCCTGGGCGAGGCCAACGACCTCGAATGGTCGGAGCGCTTCTTCAGCGGACTGCGAGAAGAGCTGGGCCGCACGCTCGAGGAACTTGAAGCTGGTGCAGCGGAGTGGTCACAGGATCCACGCTATCCGGATGAACTGCCGATCAACGAATTCCACATGCAACTCACGCTGGACATGGGACTACACAAGACCCGTGCGCTGGTCGCGTGGGTCGACAAGTCGCTGGAGCGCATCCGCGCGCGCCAGCAATCTCAAACCGAAGGGGGAGACGGGGATGGACATTCTCTACACGTTGTTTCTTAAGACGCACATGTTTGCCGGACTCGCGGCACTGGTTGTTTTCTGGCTACCGGCGCTGACGAAGAAAGGCAGCCCTGTACATCGCAAGGCGGGAAAGTGGTTCGTGATCGCAATGACCATCGTCGCAATTACCGGTGTTCCGTTGACGGCGCGTTTCTACCTGATGGGCCAGTGGGTCGGCGCGACTTTCCTGGCTTACCTGCTGGTGATCACGATGACCGCGATCTCCACCGCATGGTTCTCGCTGAAGCTGAAGCACGACCGGGACCGTTACTACGGCACGCCGTACAAGCTGCTTTCGGTGCTGAATGTGGCAGTCGGTGGCAGCGTGCTGTACCTGGGCCTGGCCTATGACGTGATGTTGCTGACGCTGTTTTCATTCATTGGCATTCTTGCCGGCATTGACGGGCTGAAGCGAGCAAGGAAAAAAGATGAACTCTCCGATAAATGGTGGCTGGAAGAACATCTTGGCGGCATGATCGGTGCCGGTATCGCAGCACACGTTGCCTTCGGTGCATTCGGCCTGCGCCAGATCCTGCCGGAATACGGAGCCTTTGACGGGTTCGTCGGCATGTTGCCGTGGATCCTGCCGGTGGTGATAGGCGTTGCGGCATCCGTGTACTCCACACGCAAGTACGCACCGAAGCAGAAACAAACCGCTGCGTAAGCACGCAAAAACTCGAATAACAACCATGTTCCAAGGGGGGAATACATGATCGCAGGCATGTTGCTGGTGGCAGGACTCGGATGTGCCGACC
The DNA here is from genome assembly GCA_033720815.1 of Gammaproteobacteria bacterium. Classification (GTDB taxonomy): domain Bacteria; phylum Pseudomonadota; class Gammaproteobacteria; order Natronospirales; family JAJUFS01; genus JAWWBS01. The sequence continues at coordinate 10,416 of JAWWBT010000012.1, forward strand.
TGCCGGCCATGAACGAGAATTTCGAGAGCGAATCCATCGACCGCGAAGCGCTGGCCGCGTTGGTCGAAACCGAAAAGCCCTGTGCAGAAGCACTGGTCGTGCAGGGTCGCTTGCACATGAAGGCCGATGACGTTGCTGCGGGTGTGGCGACGTTCGAGAAACTGGTTGCGACGCATGGGGAGATTTCCATGGCGCATACCTGGCTTGGTCGCGCGTTGCTCACGCAGGCAAGCCGGGAAAGCTCCCTGTCGGCGGCAAAGAGTGCGGTCGCGTCGCTGGAAACTGCCATCGAGCTCGACCCGATGAATTTCGAGGCGCGTGAATCGCTGGCGGCATTCCACCGCAATGCGCCGTGGATTGCCGGGGGCGACATGGATATCGCGGAAGAGCAGGCCGAATTCGTGATGCAGCATGATGAGCGTCGTGGCATCGAGATGACCATTCGGAATTTCATGGCCGATGGTGACGAGGATGAAGCAATAGAGCTCATGCAGGCGACGCTCGCGAATAATCCCGGGTGGGATGAACTCGCCGTCCAGCTGGCAATTGCCTGGCACAACGAAGAGGAATTCGCGAAAGCTTACGAAGTCTTGAAGGAATACTCCGACAAGGACGAACCGAATCCGATGGTCGTCTACCAGCTGGGCCGAACCGCAGCACTGTCCGGCGAATTCATCGACGATGGCAGGGTAGCCATGCAGCGGTACATTGCGATGGCTGAAGCGGATGAGTCACTCGGCATTCCGGCGAGTTCTGCCTACTGGCGCCTGGGTAATATCGAGGAACATGCCGGTGACACCGATGCGGCGCGCGCTGCCTACGAGGCTGCACTGGAACTGGATCCGGAAAACGAGCAGGCCAGGGAAGCGCTCGACGATCTTGGTTAATTCCAACCAGCCGCTAGCAAGGCCAACAAAAAAGCCCGGCGAAAGCCGGGCTTTTTCGTGGTCACTGCTGCAGGAGCATCAGGCGGCAGCGTGTTCCTTGTGGCGCGGGCCGTTGAGGATCGCTTCCTTCGTGGCCGCAACGATCAGGTCCACTTCCTCGGACGTGATGTTGAAGTGCGGCGTGAAGCGCAGCGAATTGGCACCACCATGGATGACGCCGATACCCTTCTTGCGCATGTACTCCTCGGTGGAATCCTCGCCGAAGCACTTGAACTCCTTCGACAGTTCGCAGGAGAACAGCAGGCCGGTGCCCTGGACCTTGGTGATCTGGCCGTCCAGTTCGTCGGCAAGCTTCCTGAATTTCTCGATGAATTCCTCGCCCTTGGCGCGGATGTTCTCGCGCATCTCCGGCGTGATCGAGCTCAGCATGGCGTAACCGACATCCAGGGCCCGCGGGTTGGCGGTCATCGTGTTGCCGTAGATGCCCTTGCGGTACAGCTCGGCGGCACGTTCGTTCATCGCCAGCACGGACAGCGGGTACTGGCCGGCGTTGAGTGCCTTGGAATAGGTTTCCATGTCCGGGGCTTCCAGCTTTTCGAAGCCCGGGTAGTCGATGATCGACAGGTAGCCGGTCGTGCGCAGGCCAGCCTGGATCGCATCGATCAGCAGCAGTGCGCCGTGCTGTTTGGTCAGTTCGCGCGCTGCGGCGTAGAACTCCGGCGTCACGCCGAGGCCCGGGTCGCCTTCACCCATCACCGGTTCCATGAACATGGTCTCGATGAAGATGCCGTTGTCTTCCGCTTCCTTGAAGACACGCTTGAGGTCTTCCACGTCGTTCGGGATGACCGTCAGCAGGTCGTCCTTGCCACGGTAGCTCGCGAGATGCTGCGTGTAGGTCTTCTTCGTGGAGTGCGAGTACTGCGCCGGGCGATCGGTACGACCGTGGAAGGCACCGGAAAGGGCAACCTTCTTGATGGTCTTGCCGGCGTACTTGCCGTCCGGGTCCGTCATCAGCTTCGCGTTCACATCGGAAATGCGCGCGGCAACGGTGACGGCTTCCGAACCGGAGTTCATGCATAGGAACTTGGCATACGGGCAGCCATCACGCTGCTGGCCGATTTCCTTCTTGATCTGGTCGGCAAAGCGCAGCTGGCTGAACGACGCGGTCATGATGTTCGCCATCACGTGCGGGCGGTTCATGGCTTCCAGGACCTTCGCCGGACCGTGACCGAGGCCGAGCATGCCGTAGCCGCCGGAATCGTGCAGCACGTTACCCTTGGAGGTAACGACCCACGGGCCGCGCGCAGCCAGCGGGACGTACGGGTTGACGGCGTCGTCCGGGTAGAAATTGACGTAATCCTTCTGGATTGCGTGCACCTGGTCCATCTCGTCGATGTCGGCGAGCTGCGGGAATTCCTCGCGCAGGCGCTTCCACGCCTCGGCGGCTTCCTCGATCGCCTGGACAAGCAGCTTGTCCTTCGCGGCGAAGCGCTCGATGATGTCGTCGGCGAGGCCCGTCGTTTCTACCTTGCCTTTCTGGTCGCGCATTTCGCGCAGCGTGTTGATCACGGTCATGAAAACACCTGTTGTTTTTCCAAGCCTGAAAACAGGAAGCGGCCAGTGCTGCCCGGCTTGCGGGGCGTGCTGGCCACGTGAATTCTTCCCCCTGAATTCGCTCCGAATTCCCTAAGTGGTTGAAAACGGGGCGATAATGAAGCTGCGGAGTCTACCATATCCGCTGTTTGGCCGCGAAATCAGGTACGAGCCCGTACCAGTTCCGGTAGGCGGAACAGTCGCTGTGCGTTTGCGGTGGAAAGGGCTGCCACTTCGTCCGGTGACTGGTTCCGCAGTGCCGCAATGCGCTCGACGATATGGGGCAGGTAGGCCGGTTCGTTGCGCCGCGACCCCTTTGAAACCCGCTCTTCCCTGGGCAGGTCACGTGGCAGGAGGTACGGTGCGTCCGTCTCGACCAGCAGGCGGTTGTCCGGAATGATCTTTACCGCCTGCCGCAGCGCGTCGCCACGTCGCTCGTCGCAGACCCATCCGGTAATCCCGAGATAAGCCTCGGTCGCGAGGATGTCCTCCGCTTCGGCAGGTCCGTCGGTAAAGCAATGCACAACGCCATCGACACGGCCGCCGTCGTGAGCGCGCAACATCTCCATCATCCGTGCGTGAGCGTCGCGCTGGTGGAGGAACAGGGGCTTGCCGGTTTCGCGTGCCAGTTCCAGCTGCAGCGCGAAGGCGCGTTCCTGGTCTTCGCGCGGCGAGAAATTGCGAAAGAAATCGAGTCCGCATTCACCCACCGCAACGGTTTCCTCTGCAGCAAGCAGTTCCCGCAACCGTTCAAGGCCAGTCTCATCAAGCTCGTCAGCATGGTGCGGATGCACACCTGCGGTGGCGGTCATGCCGGGGTCCTGTCTTGCCATCTTCAGAGCCGATTCGCTGCCGGTAACGGTGGTGCCGGTCAGTATGAAGTGCGCCACGCCAGCGAGCCGGGCGCGTGCAACAACCGCGCTGCGGTCGCTGTCGAAACTGTCATGTGTAAGGTTCAAACCGATATCGACAAGCTGCATTGGACGTATTTCCTGCTTGAGAATCCTGCTTAAGGTACGATAATGAAGAGACGAACTTAAACGCGTGCGGGGAGCACATCATGACGGACGAAATCGATACCGATGCCATCAAGGAAAACGTCAAGCAGCAGGACTCCTGGCTGCGACTGATCTTCATCATCATCTACGGTGCCGTGCTCTGGGCGACCTCCATCGTGCTTGGCTTGGTTGTCGTATTCCAGTTCCTCAGCGTTCTGTTCACGCGCAAGCCGCAGCAGCAGCTGCTGGAATTCGGCGGCAGCCTTGCGGAGTTCGTGCGACAGATTGTCGCCTACCTGACCTTCAATACCGAAGACAAGCCATTCCCGTTCGGCGACTGGCCGAAGGGTGGGGCGCCGAAGAAGGCTGCGGCAAAGAAGAAGCCGGCAGCCAGGAAATCCGATTCCTGAGCGAATCCGCTAACGGAAAACGGGGCCAGCAGGCCCCGTTTTTTCATGCCTAATCTTCCTTCCAGCGGAAGCTCATCGCACCAATGACCAGGAAGGCAACAGTCATCGCCAGCAATATGAGCAGGTGATCGAAAACGTCGACAATGCCTGCGCCATCGATCATCACCGCCCGTGCACCGTCGAGCATGTGCGTCAGCGGGAAAAGCACCGAGGCCCACTGCACGATCTGCGGCGTACCCTCCAGCGAAAACCATACCCCGGAAAGAATCATCATCGGCCACGTCACGAGGTTGAGCAGGCCACCGGCAAGTTCCTCGCTGGTGACACGGGCTGCAAGCATGAGTCCCAGTGCGATCATCGAAATTGCACCAAGCACCGTGATGAGCAGCAACAGCAGCCAGGAACCGTTCATCATGAAATCGAGAAACAGGTCAGTACCAACGAATACGGCAATGGTGATCGCCATCACCAGCCATAACCGCGAAACGATCTGTGCCGCGAGGAATTCGATGGCGGCCAGCGGTGTTGCATTCAGTCGCTTCAGGAAGCCTGATTTACGGTAACGCACGATCACGTAACCCACCCCGAACAGGCAGGAGAACATCATGTTCATGCCCAGCACGCCGGGCACCAGCCAGTCCACGTAACGCACCTCGCGACCGGTGACGATTTCACGCTGGTAATTGCCTTCCGGCAGCATCTTTTCGAGCACGTAGCCGCGCGGCGACGTGTCATTGATCCAGTAATGCGGCGATCGGGGATCGCTCAGGTCCAGGAGCATGTCGACCTGGTGACGCGCCACCTTCGGCATCTGCGATTCGACGTCAGGGACGCTGAAAAACTGCACGTAGCGTGTGTCCAGGAAGTCGAGATCGATTGCCTCGATACTTTCGGCCTGGTGAACCACAGCGACCTTGAACATCGGCTTGTCGCTGGACGAGAAAATGAAACCCAGGCCAACAACCAGCACTACCGGCAGGATGATGTTCCAGCCGAGGGTAGAGCGGTCGCGCAGGAATTCGCGGTTTCGCGCATTGAATATCGCGAGGAAGCGACGGAAGCGCAGGGCGAGTCGGGCCTTCATGCGCGCAACTCCTTGCCGGTCAGTTCGAGGAAGAGGTCTTCCAGCGTGCGGGCGCGGATTTCGAGGTCGCCTAGCGAGACATCACGCTGAAGCAGGGCGGCGACCGCTGCATTGACGTCGCCAGTCGAGATCGCGACCTTGCCACGTTCCTCTTCATAAACCGTAAACGGGAAATTCTCGAGCTTCCCGGCAACCTCGGCTGCCGGCAGTTCGAGGATGCTGTCGTCGAAATGCTGCTTCAGCAATGCGCGAGGCGTGCCCTGCGCGATGATGCGGCCATGATCCATGATCGCAATCTCGTCGCAGAGGCGGTACGCCTCTTCCATGTAGTGCGTGGTGAGCAGGATGGTCTTGCGACGCGCCTTGATGCGCTCGATCAGCTCCCAGAAATTACGCCGCGCCTGCGGGTCCAGCCCGGTTGTCGGTTCGTCGAGGAAGATGATGTCCGGATCATTGACCAGGGCGATGGCAAGCAACAATCGCTGCCGCTGGCCGCCGGACACCTTGCGCGCATCCTGGTCGAGGAAACCGCCAAGCGCGCACAGGTCGACAAGCTCTTCAACATCCATGCCACCCGGATACAGCGCGCCGAACATTTCCAGTGTTTCGCGAACGGTCTGGAAATCCTGCAATGCCGTCGACTGGAACTGGATGCCGGCTTCTTCCTTGAAGGCCTGTCCCTGCGGGTCGCCCTTGTAGAGCACCTCGCCACTGCTCGCGCGCGTTATGCCTTCAATGATTTCGATCGTGGTGGTCTTGCCGGCCCCGTTGGGTCCCAGCAGCCCGAAGCAGATGCCTTCTTCGATGGCGAGATCGAGGCCGTCCACTGCACGGGTGCCGGGGAATTGCTTGACGAGGGCGCGGACCTCGAGAATGGCTGTCATGCCGGTGCCTTGATACGATGTGAGGGCGTCATTCTACCGCCGCGCCGGTGACCCGCAAGGCAGACCCTTTCCACGCGTACCACCCAGGAGGGCGACATGGGACTTCTCGTCGATGGCAAGTGGCAGGACAAGTGGTATGACACCGACAAGCACGGTGGCAAGTTCAAGCGTGAAGATGCCGGTTTCCGCGACTGGATTCGGGCCGATGGCAGCTCCAGGTATTCACCCGAAGCGGGTCGCTATCACCTCTATATCTCCCTGGCATGTCCCTGGGCGCATCGCACACTGATCTTTCTCGCGCTAAAAGGCCTCCAGGATGTCATCACGGTCGACGTGGTCGACTGGTACATGGGTGAACATGGCTGGACCTTCCGGCAGCGCGATGGCGCGACCGGCGACAGTCTCCATGGCAAGGACTACCTGCACGAGATCTACACGATGGCGAAACCGGACTACACCGGGCGTGTTACCACGCCGACGTTGTGGGACCGTGAAACAGAAACCATCGTGAGCAACGAGTCGGCCGATATCATCCGCATGTTCAACAGCGAGTTCGAAGAATTCGCGAAAAACGACATCGACCTGTATCCGGAAGCGCTGCGCGATGACATCGACGCCGTGAACGAAGATGTCTATCACAACATCAATAATGGCGTTTACAAGACGGGTTTCGCGACCACGCAGGAGGCCTACGAAGAAGCCTTTGACGCGCTGTTTGCGGCCCTTGATCGTATCGAGAAGCGTCTCGATGGGCGTGACTGGCTCGTCGGCGACCAGCAGACAGAGGCGGACTGGCGGCTCTTCACCACCCTCGTTCGTTTTGACCCGGTCTATCACGGCCACTTCAAGTGCAACCGCCAGATGCTGCGGGAATTCCCGCAGCTGCGTGGTTACCTGGCGCGCCTGTACCGGTATCCAGGCATTGCAGAAACGACGGATTTCACCCACATTCGCAATCACTATTACCAGAGCCACGGCAACATCAACCCGACGAAGGTTGTGCCGAAGGGACCGGAGCCACTGGTCCCCGAAGCCTGAAATTCCGTGGCGCCCGGTTCAAACCAGTGGAATGAATGTGAGACAAGTAGCGGTTACAGCTGGGATTTCGGTCTAAACTGCACAATGGGGCTGATGGAAGGAGCAGAAGAATAATGCGCATCCTGGGGAGATTGTTCCTGGTGGGGCTGCTGGCTGGCCTGCTGGGCATGGCGGCGCCGGCGAGCGCCGCGACGGAGCGAGACGTCATCCTGGTGCTGGACAATTCCGGCAGCATGAAGCTGAACGACCCGGCGCGTCTCAGCGTTTCTGCAGTGACCGATTTCATCAGGGCGCAGTCGCCCGGCACGCGCGTCGGCATCGTAATGTTCGCTGATTCGCCGTCACTGTTGCAGCCGCTTACCCCGGTCAGCTTCGAGACCCGTGACCAGCTGCTCGGCTCGCTGGATGCCCTGGATTTCTCGGGCCAGTGGACCGACACCGCCTCAGCGGTAGAGCGGGCGCTGTATGAATTGCGCCTCAACGGCCGCGAAGGCTCCCGCAAGGCAATCGTGCTCATTACGGACGGCATTATCGATACCGGCGCTGCCCAGCGCGATATCGAGAAAGGATCATGGCTGCGCGAAATGCTGGCAGAGGATGCGCGTCGCAATAATGTGCGCATCTTCGGCATAGCCTTTACCGAAAACGCCGATTACCAGTTACTGCAAAGCCTCGCCGGTGCAACCGACGGTGAATACTTCCGTGCCTTGCGGGCCCAGGACCTTGGCTCGGTCCTGGAACGGATCGATCGCGTGCTGGACCGCAGCCAGGTATCGCAACGATTTGCGGAGCAGGCTGCCGCCCAGGACACGCAGCGGGATTTTGCGACACCGACCGAACCGCCAGCCCGATCGGGGGTGGCTGAATCCACTTCGGAGCCAGCCGACGTCGAGCCGGAAGTGCCGGCTGAACGTATCAGGATGGATGCCGAGGATTCGTCGCCAACGCAGGATGCCGGTGCAATGAGCGAAGCCGCGCAAGGTGCAGCCGAAGAGGGTGGCTTTGAGCGCTGGCGCATCGTGCTGATCATTCTCGGCCTGCTGGCTGTCGGTGCCGTTGCTGCCTCGATTCTATGGAGCGATGAGATCGCGAAGCTCCTGCGCGGCGTACGTCGCCCGGCGAAGGAACCGGATCACGGACCGAGCGCCGTGCTGTATGACGTCTATGATCCGTCTGACATCAAGCGCCACGAAATCGGTGCCAAGCCTGTGGTGATCGGTCGTGTTTCCGGCTCGGATCCGGCGATGGACTACATTGTTGTCGACGAGCGCACGGTGGGGCGCTGGCATGCGACCGTCGAGCGCAGGGGGCAGTCATTCTGGATTCGTGATGAAGGCTCGGTGAACGGCACCTATGTGAACGACCAGCGCGTCACGTCTGAGCATCCCTTGAAGCACGGTGACATGGTGCGGGTGCATCGGCATGAATTCGAATTCGTGATCCCGGAACTGTTTGATAGCGACCGGACCATGATTGCCGCCGGAGGCAGCAAGACGAACGAGACCGGCGGTGCAATGAGCACTGGCTGATACCAGCCCGAACCGTCATGAAAGCGCGCCCATCAACCTGGGCGCGCTTTTTTTTGCCTGGTCAGGCCGTTCGACCCAGTGCCGCCCGAACTGCTGCGCGCGCGTGGATACGCGTGGTATCGAAAAGGGGCAGTGCGCAGTCGCGCTGTTTCAGCAGCATGCCGATTTCGGTGCAGCCAAGGATGACTCCCTGTGCGCCTTCGCCCTTCAGGCGGTCGATGACGCGCAGGTAATCATTCCGTGAATCGTTCTCGACGATACCCTGTGTCAGTTCCTCGAAGATGATGCGGTCAACTTCGAACTGGTCCAGCTTTTCCGGCAGGACCGTCTCGATTCCGTGCTTTGCCAGTCTTTCCACGAAGAATTCGTCGCGCATCGTGAAGCGGGTACCGAGCAGGCCGACTCGGCTGAGTTTCGCCGCGTGGATCTCCCGCGCTGTCGCATCGATGATGTTCAGCAGGGGAATGTTGATGCCGGCAGCGATATCGTCGGCCAGCTTGTGCATCGTATTCGTGCAGAGGATGACAAGGTCGGCGCCGCCATCCTGCAGTTGCCGTGCAGCGTTGCCGAGCTCTTCGCGGATTGCAGGCCAGTCGTCGTCCTGCATCATTGCTTCCACTTCACCGAAGTTGACGCTGGCCATGAGGCTCTTCGCATTGTTGTGCCCGCCAAGCTGGCGTTGCACGTTTTCGTTGATGAGGCGGTAATACTCCAGCGACGATTGCCAGCTCATACCGCCGATCATGCCGATGGTCTTCATGTCGAACTCCGTCAAGATTTCAGCACAGCTTTACCCAAAAGAAGAGGCCCCGCTGTGCGGGGCCTCGCGGTTTTGGATGATCGTCCGGCTCAGTCCTTCCAGAACAGGTAGCCGCGTTCGCTGTCACCGGTCACGATTTCCTTCATCGTGGTGGTGTCGTACAGGCGTCCGTTGATCATCACGTGGCTTACGAATTCGCTGTTGCGGATATCTTCCAGCGGATTCCTTTCCAGGATGGCGATGTCAGCGAGCTTGCCCTTTTCGAGCGACCCGATGTCATCGTCCATGCCCAGGGTTTTAGCCGGATCCAGCGTGCCGGCGCGGATGGCTTCCAGTGGTGTCATGCCACCCTGGCCGAACATCCACATCTCCCAGTGGGCGGCCAGGCCTTCACGCTGGCCATGCGCACCGACATTCACCAGCACACCATTGTCCTGCAGCAGTGCTGCGTCCTCGGCGAGCTTGATGTGGTTCCAGTCCTTGTCCGGTGCGGTTTCGCGACGGCGGGAACGCGGCGCGACGCGCTCGTACGGCACCCAGCGCATCAGGCGCTCGTTCTGCCATACGTTGGTCTTCGCATACCAGTAATCCTCGCCACGCAGGCCGCCGTAGCCGACACCCAACGTTGGCGTATAACCGACCTCGGTCTGGCTCCACAGCTGCACCACGTCGTCGTAGATGTTCTCGACCGACAGTGAATGCTCGACGGTGGTATGGCCGTCGACAACCTGGTTGAGGTTGGTCTGGAAAAGCGCACCACCTTCCGGCACGACCATGATATCGAGCTGGCGACCGGCTTCCAGGATCTGCTGGCGCTGGTCACGACGCGGCTGGTTGTAGCTCTTCACCGAGATCGCGCCTACTGCCTTCATGCGGCGCAGGTGTGACATCGCATCCTCGAGGCTATCCACTTCCGCAGTGAACGAGGTCGTCGCACCGTAGAGGATGGTGCCGGTGGAGAAAATGCGCGGGCCGATGATCTCGCCAGCCCGGGCATATTCGCTGGCAGCGAAGATGGTGCTGGTGTCGTTCGATGGATCGTGGATTGTCGTCACACCGAAGGCCAGCGAGGACATGTTCACCCAGTTCGTTTCCGGGATGAATTCCTGTGTGCCCTGCGCGCCGTGCCAGTGTGCATCAACGATGCCCGGCATCAGCGTCTTGCCGCTCATGTCGACCGTTTCGTAGCCGGACGGAATTTCGACCGAGCCACGGGCGCCTACCTCGACGATACGATTCGATGCGACAAGGATCACGCCGTCCTCGATGACCTCGTCACCCTTCATGGTGATGATCCGGCCACCCACCAGCGCGACGCGACTGTCGGGCTTGTCGTATTCGACATCAAAGCCGATGTTCCGGCCTTCCGCCGGCGGCTCGGGCAGTTCTTCCGGAGCGCCGTCGATGAACGAGAACGCATTCTTCAGGTCGCGCGAGTACAGCTCGGCACCCAGGGACCAGTGCAGCGTGTCCGAATCACCGGACCAGTGAATGTATTCACCGGCGTCCTTGCTGACCTGCTGCACCGGGATCGATTTCGCGTTCGGGCCGACCATGACCGGCTTGCCGGTCGGTACGAAGGGGGCGATGAAGGCGTTGAAACGCTCCTGGAATGCCACCCACTTGCCGTTCGGCGAAAGGGCAATGTCGTTCATGTATTCCGACTGCAGGTGCACGCGCTCGTTGGCGCCACTCATGTCGACACTGAACAGTTCGCGCTTGCCGCCCGCAACGCGAACCAGGTAGACGCGGTCGCTGCTGTCGGCAAACTGCGGATCATTACCGGATTCGCTCAGCAGCCGCTCGGTGCCACCGTCCGCGTCAACCGCGAAAATGCCCGTCTGTTCGGCCCAGAGCGGGGCGCGCAGGTAGCCACCGCCGGTGCGGCGGAAGACCACTGTCTCGCCATCCGGGCTGAATGCCGGCTCGACGAAATGGCCCGGCTTTTCGTTTATGCGATCGCCACGGCCGCCATCGGCGTCGACGATGCGAACGCTGCCAAGCTCTTCGTCATCCCAGGTCACGTAAACGATGTCGTCGGAGTCACGCGACCAGGACGGATACAGTTCGAAATGATCTTCCTGGGAGGTCAGGCGTTCCGGCTTGCCGTTCGGCAGGTCACGCACCCAGAGCTTGCCCAGTGCCTCGAAAACGACCTTGTCGCCATCCGGGGAAACCGTAACCCAGCGCAGCATCTTCGTTTCGAACTGGTCGGGAGCGACGTCGACGTCACGGCGCAGCGCCTGGCGGATTTCCATGGTCTTCTTCACATGGAAGGGAATTTCCTCGATGTCGCGGTCATCGACATCAAGACGCTTCAGCTTGCCACCGGCCCAGAAGACCAGTTCCTCGGAATCCGGTGTCCACGCCATGTTCGAGTACACCCCGTGGATGGACCAGATTTCCTGCATGTCGCGTTCCATCTCGCCATACAGCTCGATGATTTCGCCGGATTCGATGTTCTTGATGTAGAGCTTCGTATCGAAATCGTGGCGACGGATGAAGGCCAGCCACTTGCCGTCGGGCGACGGAGTTGGCTTGATTGCACCGCCCGGTCCGGAGATGTAGTTCTCCAGCTCACCGGTCTCCCGGTCGAGCCGGCGGATTTCGAAGATCTGGCCGGTGCTGTCCTTGCCATATTCGAAGAGGTCGCCCGGGGTCGTGTCCTGGTCGAAATACAGGTAGCGGCCGTCCGGTGAGAACGCGGGGTCATTCACGTCCTTCTGGTCGTTCGGGCGCTCGGTCAGTTGCAGGCCGCTGCCTTCGCCGGACGCGTGGTAGAGCCACATTTCACCCGCACCCAGCGAACGCCAGCCGGTGAAATGCTTGCGCGCGACGATGTATTCGCCGTCCGGTGTCCAGTCCGGGTTGTTCAGCAGGCGGAACGACTCGTCGGTGACCTGGTAGGCATCCGAGCCATCGCTGTCCATCACCCAGATATTATTGCCGCCGGCGCGATCGGACGTGAACGCGATGCGCTTGCCGTCCGGGCTGAAGCGCGGCTGCATGTCCCAGGCCATGCCGGAGGTCACCTGCGTCGGTTCGCCGCCGTCAATCGGCATGACGTAGATATCACCCAACAGGTCAAAGGCGAGCATTTTGCCGTCGGGACTGACATCGACATTCATCCAAGTGCCCGAGCGCACGTCGATGTTCACCTCGGCCTTCGGGCCGGGCGGGTTGTTCACGTCCCATTTGGTATCATCGGAATTTTCTTCTGCCGCATGGGCAGGGAGGGCGAAGCCGGCCATGGCAACGAGCCAGCCGAAAGCATGCAGTGCGCGACGCGCACCGATTCTGCGGAATTGCATGTTGTTCCCCTTCTAAATCGAGTAATTCGGGGTCACCGTGACCGCCGGGTCCACGGCGCGAAGTGGTAAACTGCCGCGACCTTGCGCCGCAGTCAACGCAGCCTCAGACTTTGACCATGCCCCGAAGTTCCCACAGAAACCGTCCTGACCCGTCTTCCAGCCAGCTCGAACTGTCGCTGGTGAAGCGCGACGCACGGCTTGAAAGGGGCATGCCGGACCCGCTGGTACGCCGCTCACCCCGCGCGAAACGCCTGCAGGTAAAGGTGTCACCGTGGAAAGGCATCGAGGTGGTAGTGCCGATGCGCTGTTCCCAGCGCGAAGCGGATGCCTTCATTGATTCGCACCGCGACTGGATGCGCAAGGCATGGTCGAAACTGGTGAAGGAATATCCGGAGGCGGCTGGCTGGGAGCTGCCGCAGCATATCCACCTGCCGGTCCTTGATCGCTGGTGGGAGATTCGGCTGGACCCCCTGGGCAAGCGTTTCCGGGCGGGACGTGAGGTGATCACCCTGGCAGGTAACGCAAGCAGCGCGGAACACGCCTTGAGGTTGCAGCAGTGGGTGCGCCTGCAGGCTTCGCGCATTCTCCCGCAGCGACTTGCGCCATGGATCGAACGTACCGGGTTGTCACCCGCGAAGGTCAGTATCCGTGGCCAGGCGACGCGGTGGGGGAGTTGTTCGACACAGGGGACCCTGTCACTGAATTTTCGCCTGATGTTCCTCGATGCCGAGCTGGTGGATTGCCTCTTGCTGCATGAGCTTTGTCATCTCAAGCACATGAATCATGGCAAGCGATTCTGGGGACTGATGGAACGCCACATGCCCGATGTGCGCGAACGCGACCGTGCACTGGGCGCTGCGTGGCGGGATGTGCCGGCCTGGGCGCAGGTGCGCAACGAAAACTAGAAGAAGAGCCGGTGGGTAGCCGGTTAAAGGGGAAAATATGGACTTTGGACCTCGCCGCATCCGCTCGAACGAATGGATGAAACCGGTCTTCGGCTGGCCGGTGATGCTGGTATTGCTAGGAGCTGCCTGGTGGGCTGCAATCCGGTTCGGGCTGGACGACCCCGCGAACTGGCCGGCACAGCTGGAACAGTGGCAGCGCGATTACGCGCGTGATCCCGTGCCGTTCTACATTGCCGGCGTATCTGCTGTGGCATTCCTCTTCATTCTGGTCAAGCTCATCATCGATACGGTCTCGCTCGCACGGTTTGGCGTGATTTCGCTCGAACCGGATCCGTATCCCGGCTCGGTTGGCGGCCATATTGGTGGTGTGATCCGTCTCGGTTACCTGCCGGGTGCCAATGATCATGTGACTGTCACCGTGGTCTGCTGGCGGCACTACGTGAAGCGTTCCGGAGGAAAAAGCCAGTCGGCGACAGACCGCCACTGGTCGATGGATATCCATCCCGAGATCGGCCAGGACTTCAAGCAGGCGGCAGTCCGTTTTACCTCGGATATCCCGCGGGAACTTCCCGCCACGGGCGAGCAGGGCGGTGACCGTTATCGCTGGCAGGTGCTTCTAAGGGTCGAGCGCCCGGGCAGGGATATCGTGCGCATCTTTACCGTGCCCGTGGAAAAGACCGACATGCCAAAGACAGCCGCGCGCGAAATGCGAAGGGATTCACAGGCCGGTATTCCGCTCGCCGGTATGGAAATCGAGGAATCCGCAGGGCGTCTTGCCGTGGCTGGCCGGTTGGGGAGAAACCTTGGCTTCAATGTCATGGTGATGATCTTCGGCGGGCTTTTCACCGGTGCAGGGCTCTTTCTCGGCATCGGCGTGGCCTGGGATCATGCGCAGCAGTTACTCGCAGGTGATGCCCATTGGGCCAGCCTGGTCTTTTCGTCACTGTTCGTGTTGATTCCCGGATTCATGGCGCTGGTGTTCTTCCTTATCGGTTTGGTTATCCTGCTTGCCGGTCTCACCAGCCTGGTCAATCGTCGCCGCATGCAACTCGATGAAGCCATGCTCACGACATCGAACTGGCTCGGGCAGGATTCGATGCCGCGCGGCGAGATAGAGAGCTTCGAGCTTGCGGAAACCGGCAGCGTGGGTACGCAGACACAGCACGATCTCTTTGCACTCAGTCACGAGGGCGATTCGGTAAAGGTTCTCGAAGGCATTCCAGGCCAGCTGGCAGCCCGTGAAATTGCTTCGAAGGTGCAGGAATTCACTGGCCTGCCGGTCAAGGATGTCGGCAAGCGCAGCCGACTGAGGAAGCGGCTGGAAAGGATGGCGAAGCAGGGACGTGAATGACATGAAAAAAGCCCGGCGAACGCCGGGCTTTTTCTTGATGAAGCTGTTCACTTCATTGACGGGTATTCCATCCCCGGCAGGAAGAAATCCGGCAGCAGGGGCTTGCCGGGCTCGACCGCATACTTGTCGAAATCGCTGACACCTTCTTCCTTCAGTACGTCTTCGTCGATGAAGAAGTTGCCGGTGCATTCCTTGCTGTCGCGGGTCAGGATCGCGTGCGCGGCATCCGCGACGATCTCGGGTTCGCGGCAGTTTTCCGGTTTCACCATGTCACCCAGCATCTTGATCGCAGCCGTTGCAATGACCGTTTTCGGCCAGAGTGCGTTCACGGCCAGGCCGCGGTCGGCAAATTCTGCCGACATGCCGAGCACGCACATGCTCATGCCGAATTTCGACATGGTGTATGCCGTATGGTTCTTGAACCACTTGGATTCCATGCTCAACGGCGGCGACAGGTTCAGGATGTGCGGGTTATCCGATTCGAGCAGGTAGGGAATCGCCGCCTGCGACGACGCGAACGTGCCACGCACGTTGACGCCGAACATGAGGTCAAAGCGCTTCATGCGCGTTTCCAGCGTGCCGGTCAGGTTGATGGCGGAGGCATTGTTGACCAGCACATCGATGCCACCGAATTCCTGCGCAGCGGCTTTCATTGCAGCTGCAATTTCGGATTCTTCGCGCACGTCGACCTGCAATGCCAGGCCCTTGCCGCCAACCTTGTCCATGTCTTCGGCAGCAGTGTAGATCGTGCCAGGCAGTTTCGGATGCGGCTTTACCGTCTTCGCCGCGATGACGACATTCGCACCATCCTGCGCCGCGCGCACACCGATTGCATGGCCGATGCCACGCGTTCCACCGGTGATGAATACGGTCTTGCCTTTCAGACTCTTCGCCATGTTGGGTTCCCCGGGACAGCTGCGAGCCGTGTGGCTCGAAATGGATGTCTACGGAGGGTATAAAAGAAGCGGTCACTACACAATTGTCGAAATGAAGAGGGCGCATGACTCACTACACGACCCTGGCTGACGCCAGTACCCTGGCGGGTCATCTCGATGATCGCGAGTGGCGGATCATCGATTGCCGTTTCGAGCTGGGAAAGCCACATGCGGGACGCGAAGCGTGGAAGCAGGGGCATATTCCCGGCGCGGTCTACGCCGACCTCGAGCGCGATCTCAGTGGCCGGCATGAGCCAGGTGACGGTCGGCATCCGTTACCGAGTACGGAGTCAATCGAGGTGCTCTGCAATGCGCTGGGAGTCTCGAACGATTCCCAGGTAGTCGCCTACGATGACACTGGCGGCGCCTTTGCCGCGCGGCTGTGGTGGCTGTTGCGCCGGGTCGGTCACAGCGCGGTTGCGGTGCTGGATGGTGGCTGGTCCGCCTGGGTGGACGCCGGCATGCCCGTGGCAGATACACCCGTTGCGCCACCGCCTGGAGCATTCATCGCGCACGAACCGCTGGTGAAAACGATTTCCGCTGAAGAGATACTTGCCGACCTGCCACACGAGAACCTGCGCCTGTATGATGCGCGCGGTGCCAGCCGCTTCAGCGGTGAGGAAGAACCGATCGATCCCGTTGCGGGGCATATACCGGGCGCGGAGAATCGTCCCTTCACCGGGAACCTCGACCAGGAAGGGCGGTTCCTGCCGGCAGCACGATTGCGCGAGCGCTTCAGCAGCAATTCGCCGGTCGTGCATTATTGCGGGTCGGGGGTCACGGCCTGTCACAACCTGCTGGCGATGGAAGTTGCAGGTCTTGACGCCGGCTATCTCTATCCCGGTTCGTGGAGCGGCTGGATAGAGGACGATACGCATCCCGTGGAACGCAACGGGGATTGAACGGGTCACGGACTACAGGGCGAGGCATGACGCGAGGCGATAGCAGGGACAAGCCACGGGAGCGCTACCGGCGTCCGGAGGATGACAAGCCTGGCCTGTTCGCAAGGCTTGGCGTGCACGCAGGCTTCCTTCTCCTTCGGCTGTTGCCTGGGCGCGTGAAGGATTCGCTCGCCCGACGTGTTGGCCCGAAGCTGCTCGACAAGCGCTGGCGACGTCGCCAGATCGTCGAGGCAAACCTGGAAACAGCCTTCCCGGAAAAGTCGGCGGAAGACCGCGAGTCGCTGAAACGCGAATTCGCATTCCGTTTCCTGCGAATCGCACTGGACCTCGGCAAGGTCTGGTGGGGTTCCAGGCGGTCCCTGCTGGCGAATACTGTTTTCGAGGGCGACGAGATTGTCGATCGGCTACTCGCCGAGAATCGCCCCGTGATCCTGCTCGGACCTCACACCATCGGCCTGGATATCGGCGGCCTCGCGCTCAGCTGTCGATTTCCCATTCTTGGTCTCACGAGCGAGCCCAAGTCCGGCCTCGCGGACTGGGCCTTCCTTCGACTTCGCCAGCGTTATTGCGACGAGGTGATCGACCGGACCTATTCCGTGCGAAAGATGATTCGCGGTGTGCAGTCAGGCAGGGTGCTTTTCTACCTGCCGGACGAGGACCACGGTCACCTGAAGAAATCGGTTTTCGTGCCGTTCTTCGGTCGTGACACGGCGACACTGCTGGGTGCGGGCAGGCTGCTAGCGCTCGCGAACGCGGAGGTGTGTCCGTTCACGACCGTGTGGAATGCCGAAACCGGCAAGTACCACGTAAGGATTTTCGAGCCGGTCCAGGGGATGGCGACCAGTGACCCGGTGGAAAACTGCCGCGTGATGCGCGAGCAGCTGGAAAGACTGATCCGCATCCAGCCCGAGGATTACCTCTGGACACTGCGCATCTTCAACAATGAAAAGAACGGCCGCGCGAACCCGAAATACCCGCCGCCGACGATTCCTTTGCGGCCCGACGACCCGAATTACGCGGACGACCCTTCCTGAGAGTCACTGTCCAGCATTTGCCGAGCGCGCGAAGACTTTTCTTCGCGCACGCGCAGGATGAGGACGTTGCCGAATAGAACCAGCGCAAGCCCGAGGACCGCCTCGATCGACCAGGTATAGCCTTCCATGAAGGTCGAGATCACCAGCGCGATGGCCGGTACGGCGACGGCGGCGTAGGCGCCCCGCGACGGACCGATGTCACGCATCAGCACGAAATACAGGCCCCAGGCCACGACCGATCCGATGAGCGAGAGATACATCAGCGCTCCCAGGTAACTGCGGGTGAGAATCAGTCCTTCCCAGTCATTGTTCACCGCCGCCCAGGCCAGGCAGGCGGTCGCGCCGGTTGCCATCGCATAGGCATTCATCGCGATTACCGAGGTCCCCTCACCAAGCAGCTTGCCGCCGAGAACGTTGCCGAGTGACGCGCAGAATGCCGCAGCCAGCACCAGCAGGATGCCGAGAAGGATATGTTCGTCCTGCGGCTTGCCGAATTCCGGCAGGAATATCAGGACCAGGCCGATGATCCCCAAGACCGCGGCCACCAGCGTCGCGCCCGCCGGGCGCCGGCCGAACCACAGCCATTCGTTCAGCAGGTTGAACAGAAGGGTCGTGCTGAACACCAGGGCGACCAGCCCGGTCGTGCGCAGATCGACCGAGTCCGAGACCCCGACGGTGAGCGGCCGGAACAGGCCGACGGCGCC
>JAWWBT010000013.1:0-27681 GCA_033720815.1 Gammaproteobacteria bacterium
GGTGATTGTCGATGCTGGTGATAATGAGAAGAACATTATCAATTCTCTACGAGAGAAATACGCACAATCTAACTGGCGAGACTCTCAGTTTAGGCAACTTTCTAAACATGATTTTGAGGAATTCTATCCAGAACGCTTTAGAGAGCAAGTTGAAGA
This sequence comes from Gammaproteobacteria bacterium, assembly GCA_033720815.1. Classification (GTDB taxonomy): domain Bacteria; phylum Pseudomonadota; class Gammaproteobacteria; order Natronospirales; family JAJUFS01; genus JAWWBS01. Next base: position 157 of record JAWWBT010000013.1, read on the forward strand.
GGTGCTGGGTGTAGTTGATCGAAAAGAAAGAAGGGATAAGAAGCGGAAGCTACTTTTGGAGGTTATAAAATTCTGTCAAGACGATCCTGAAGTCGCGAAAGACGAGTTTAATGATTCAGCTTCCGAAATAGTTGAGCTAATTCGTGAGATTGAAGGGCAACTAGATATATCGCGGGATACCTAAAAGTAGATATGCGGCCTGCTTGGGAAACTTCACGGCGATCTTTCGCAACACTTCGCCGCTCGGATCACGTCCTTCTGATTCAATTCCAATCAACGTCCGCTTCTTGATTTCGGTTAAACGGCAGAATTCTTCTCTCCCATATCCTTCGCGTTCGCGAAGCTCGCGAATCCAGGCTCCCAAAATTGTCGGTGGCTTTGAGATTGATTGATCGCTGAATTTACTCAAGCTATTCCCTCCAAAGGGAATAGTTATTATTGATGAACAAAGTGGAGTTGTGAGGATATGGACCGTCCCGACACCGCGCAATCGTCTTTTGCCATTTCAGTCAATTCCCGGTGGTAACCAAGGAACGTTTCGTCTCCTTTTACAGCTGAGCCTTGACCTGCGTTGGTGCCGGGCCGACTGACCTGTCTGTAGTAGTTGAGGTCGCAGACTTACGCCGCACTAGGAAGAACCCCGCTTTCGCGGGGCTTTTTCGTTCAACCGACAGTCATGCGTAATGTTCTTACGCGGCGTCGGCGTTCCCTTTCTTCACGGTATCGCGGATACCTTCACCCACGCCCCTGGCGGACGGCGGCTCTGGCCGGCCGTTGCAACGCTTGCCTTCCGTCATGTCCACGTACTGAAAATGAAGGTTACAAGTGGTCAATGGGCGACCACTTTCGCTACCGGGACCTGTAATATTTACGGTGTAACCCTCGATTCACGGTAGCGATCACCCATGGCTTCACAGGCAAGCATCAAGGACGCGGGCATGGATCGCCTCACCCTGAGATTTCGCGACACGTCGCTGGAGGCCGAGTACCAGGCCACCTATCCAACTGGCCGCCGGCGCATTACGCGCTTCGGTATCGTCCTCACGGCCTTCCTGTTCGTGCTGTTTGGCTTTCTCGAAACGCCGGAATCGCCCGAGATCGGCGAGCGCATGTGGACCCTGCGCCTGGGCACCTTTGCCGCGCTGGCCGTGATATTCGGCGTTAGTTACACGAACTTCTTCCTGCGCCACATGCAGTTGCTGGTTTCCGTGGGTGTGGTCGCCATTGCGGGGGTGTACGCGCTCCTGCAGGCGATGACGCCGCGCCCGCTGATCCAGGAAACCTATGCCTTCATCCTGATGATGATGGGTGCGTACACCGTGCTGGCGCTGCAGTTCGGTTACGCGCTGCTGGTGTCGTCGCTGATCACGCTGGTGGTCCTGCTGGATATCTTCTATCTCACGCCGGGCATGTCCATCGGCGAATTTTCCGCGCTGGTGTATGCGGCGACGGCGATGCTGCTGGTGAGCACCGGTGCCTACCTGTTCGACCGCGAGCGCCGCCGGAGCTTCTACATGCGCCGGCAGCTCGAGGCCGAGCGTGAGGAAAGCCATCGCCTGGCGCTGCACGATTCGCTTACCGGGCTGCCAAACCGTCGCCTGCTGATGGAAAAGCTGCAGCACGCGATCGAGCGGGCCCAACGCTACCAACGCCATGCCGCCTTGATGTTTCTCGACCTGGACGGCTTCAAGCAGGTAAACGATACGCAGGGTCATGATGCCGGTGACAGCCTGCTGGTGGAGGTGGCGAGGCGCCTGAAGAGCGTGGCGCGCCAGGTGGATACCACAGCGCGACTGGGCGGCGACGAATTCGTGCTGTTGTTCGAGGATGTCATGGACCGCAGCGATGTCACGCCACTCGCGGAGCGCGTAATGCGCGTGTTTGAGGAGCCCGTGCAGGTGAGCGGAACCGAAATTCAGGTGGCGGCGAGTATCGGGATCGCATTCTATCCGGGTGACGGCGAAACTGCCGACCAGTTGCTGATAGCCGCGGACAAGGCGATGTATTTGGCAAAGAAGACGCGCGGCACGAATTTCGAATTGTTCAGCGCGGTGTAGGCACCAGCTGTCAACGCTGAAGCGCTGCAACCGTGGTGGCCACCCGAGCGGCGCGACAATGCAAAACAAGGTAACAAGCGCTGTCAGGGCCTACGTTGCGTGACGCGTTCGGGTTAAAGTGCGTGCTCAAAAATTATCCACTTGAGCAAACCAGCACAATGGGACGTCTGCCAGAAAACCTCCAGCCCCGACTGAACCCCTTTACGCTGCATTTCCGCGATGCCGCCATGGAGAACGATTTCCAGGCGACGTACCCGCGCGGTATGCGTGAAGTGGCGCAGCTTGGCTTGTGCCTGGCGATTTTCCTGTTTGCAGTCTTCGGTTTCGTGGATGCCTCGGCCGACCCGCTCGTGAATCGCCAGCAATGGCTGCTGCGCCTGCTAACCGTCGGCTTCTTGGGCGTCGTGCTCACCATCAGCGGCACGGACTTCTTCCGTCGTCACATGCAGGACGTGATGGCGCTCGTTACTGTGATCCTCACGGCAAGTCTCGCCGTCGTCGCCTCCCTGCAGCCGATGCTACTCGATAGCCAGTACGTGGGTTTCATTGCCATCATGCTCGGAACCTACACCGTGCTGGCGCTGCAGTTTTCGTACGTGATGGCTGTGATGCTGCTGACCCTCTTCCTGGTTGGCTACCTGGTCGTCTTCTGTCACCTCGGCGATATCTGGCAGCACTCCCACATGCTGATTTACCTGTCGACGACCCTGTTCCTGGTGACGGTCGGTTCCTACACGGCGGACAAGCAACGCCGCTTCAGTTATTACATCCGCTGCGTCCTCGAAGAAGAGCGTGAGCAGAGTCGCCGGGACGCCTTGCACGACCCGCTGACCGGGCTCGCAAACCGTCGGTTGCTGATGGAAACCCTGGACAAGAGCCTGCGCCGGGATCGCCGCAGCGGTCGCTATACGGTCCTGATGTTCCTGGACCTGGATGGTTTCAAATCGGTCAACGACGTGTATGGCCATGATGTGGGCGACGAGTTGCTGATCGGGGTCGCCCACCGCCTTCAAGCCGCGGTTCGAGAGGTAGATACCATCGCCCGGCTGGGTGGTGATGAATTCATCGTGCTGTTCGAGGATGTTGCGTCCCGAGCAGATGTACCGCTGTTGGCCAACCGCCTGCTGGAGCAGTTCCGCAAGCCATTGCCAGCGGCTGGTCGATTAGTTTCGGTGGCTGCCAGTATCGGGGTGGCGGTTCATCCCGGAGACGGTTCAGCGCCCGAGCAGCTCCTGCAGGCAGCGGATCGCGCGATGTATGCCGCGAAACGTCGTGGCGGAGCAGGGTTTGTTGACCAGGACAATGTCGCATGAGAGGTGGAGCATGAAAGACGCCGAATAGAAAAAAGCCCCGCAATACGGGGCTTTTTCGTTCAACCGACAGTCATTCGTAATGTTCTTACGCGGCGTCGGCGTTCACTTTCTTCACGGTATCGCGGATACCTTCACCCACGCCCTTGGCGGACGGTGGGTTCTGGCCGGTAACGAGTCGACCGTCGATGGTGACGGACTCGCCGAATTTCTCGGCCTTCTCGTGCTTCGCGCCGCGCTCCTGGAGCTTCGAGGCGAGCAGGAACGGCACGAGGTCGTCCTTTTCCACGGCCTTTTCTTCTTCGTCGGTGAAGACGGACATCTTCTTGCCGTCGACGAACCAGTCGCCGTTCGAGAGTTTCACGTTCACGAAGGCGGCCGGACCATGACAGACCGCGGCGACGACCTTGCCGGATTCCCACATCTCGCGGATGGCCTTCTGTACGTCACCATTGTCGGGCAGGTCCCACATGGTGCCGTGGCCACCCGGGAAGTAGAGCGCGTCGTACTTGTCCAGGTCCATGCTCTTCACGGCCGGCGTGGCCTTGAGCTGGCCCTTGATGTGGGTGCCCTCGAGAAATTCCTTGTTGACCGGGTCATCAAGATCCTTGCTGCCCGGGTCGATCGGCGCTTCGCCGCCATGCGGCGTGGCGAGGTCGATCTCGAAGCCGGCGTCCTTCAGCACCTTCCACGGCATCGCCGCTTCCAGCAGGTGGAAACCGGTCTTCTCGCCAGTGTCACCCAGCGTGTCGTTACCGGTAAGTATGAACAGTGCTCGGCGATCGGCCATAGCGACCTCCTTATCTCTTCGAATTCACTGTAATTATACCATTTTGTACGATCTCGGACTAAATCGCGTGAAACGCCTGCCAGCAAGGCGTGGAGCGTGCATCGCGCAAAAATCCGCTACACTCGCCGCCCGTCTTGAGGAGACTTTCATGCTGCGATTGCTGCGCATCCCGAATGTTCGCCTGCTGTTCATTGCCCAGGCCCTGGGCATGGCAACGGCGCCGTTCAATACCCTGCTGGGCGGCATTGTCGGTTCACGGCTTGCACCGACGCCGGGGCTGGTGACCTTGCCGGTCGCGCTGATGATCGTTGGTCTCGCGGCCGGCACCGTGCCGGTTGCCCTGCTGATGCGAAAGAGTGGTCGTCGGGCAGGATTCATGACCGCGGCAGGCGTTTCGGTGGCGGGTGCCGGACTCGCCGCGATGGCCATCCAGCAGGGTTCGTTCTGGCTGTTCTGCTGCGCCACCTTGCTGCTTGGCGTGAATGCGGCGGCCATCCAGCAATACCGTTTTGCGGTGACCGAGAACGTTACGCCGGGCCAGGTGCCATCGGCAGTGTCGCTGGTGTTGCTGGGCACGCTGGTGGCCGCGTTCCTCGGGCCATTCCTCGCGCAGTCGGCGGAAACCGCGCAGGGCATGCAGCGCGATGCGGTGGCTTACCTGATGCTCGGCGCGACGCTGTTCCTGTCGTTGTTACTGCTTTCGAAATACCGCGACGTCACGATCGAGGAGACGCATCACGACGGCCCGGCTCGTCCGCTGGGTGAAATCCTGCGTGGTCGCCTGTTCATCATTTCGGTCGTTTCTGCTGCCATCGGTTATGGCGTGATGACCTTCCTGATGACGGCAACACCGGTGTCGATGCATGTCATCGACGGGCATTCGCTGGAAGCGGCCGCAGGCGTCATCCAGGCGCACATCGTTGCCATGTACCTGCCGTCACTCTTTTCCGGCTGGCTGATTCATCGTTTCGGTGAGAAGCGCCTGTTGCTTGTCGGCGCGTTGATCCTGCTCGCCTGCGTCGGTGTCGCGACGCAGGGGCATGCAGTGCTCCACTACGGTGTGGCACTGGTGCTGCTCGGCATCGGCTGGAATTTCCTGTTTGTTGGTGGAACGACGCTACTGACCCAGAGCTATCGCGCCAGCGAACGGTTCCGCGTGCAGGCAGTGAACGATTTCACGGTGTTCAGTATTACCGCGTCGGCGTCACTGGCATCCGGTGCGGCGGTTCACCTGCTGGGTTGGGGAAAGCTGCTGATGGTGGCGGCCGTGCCGGTGGTGATCCTGCTGCTGGTATTGGCTCTTGGCCTGCGCGCCCGCAGGGGAGTCACTGCCTGACCTCAGCGCGTTCGCCAGGCTTCCGCCTCCGTGGTGGCCAGTGCCCCGACCACCCCTCAAATGCAGCCTTTCCGCCGGGGCTGCCCGGTATTTCCTGAACGTCGCCCTGCATTGCCTGTGTGAGACTTGACGCCACGCTGGTGAAGGGAGCCACCAGGACAACCAGGAGGGTTTGATGGGTAGCGAAACGGATTTTCCGACGTCGGGTTCGACGAAGAAGCGGTCGCGGTTTACCACGGTCCGCGTGGAAAAGGATGAAGAAGGCAATTCGCGTATCGTGCTGACGGGCGACCAGTTGCTCGCCACCGGTTTCGAAATCGGTGAAGAAATCGACGCCATTTTCCAGGAGGGACTCATTTCGATATTAAGGCTGGATTAGCCTTTGCAACGCTGGTTTCCACTGCCTACTGTGTAGGCATGAACATTTCAGCGAACCTGCTCTACATCGTTGCCGCCACCAACCTGCTGGCGGCGTTGTTCACCGAGTACGACATCCGCGTCAACAATGCGCAGACACCCAGCCTGATGCGCTGGGTGTGGCGCCTGACGGTGCTCTACTCCGGCCTGATAGGCCTTGCGGTCTACTGGTTTTCCGGTCGTCGCCAGATCTCGCGCGATACCGTATGGCGGCGCGGCTGGCGCTCCGTGGCACATTGCTACGCCGGTTGCGGCATAGGCGAAATCGCAGGTGTCATCATTTCCGTGGGCCTGCTCAGCCTTGGCAACTGGGGTGTCGCATTGTGGTCGTTCTCGCTGGCCTACGTGATGGGCTTTGCGCTGACCGTCGGGCCACTGATGCAGGACGGTGTGCCATTCAAGACCGCGGTGCGCGACAGCTTCCTGGCGGAAACCATCAGTATCACCGTCATGGAGGTGACGGCGATCTCGCTGGACATCTGGCTTGCCGGGGGCACAGGCCTCACCAGTCCGCAGTTCTGGTTCGCCCTGGTGGTATCGCTGTCCGCCGGCCTCTTTGCGGCCTGGCCGATCAACGTGCTGCTGATACACTTCGGCATCAAGGAAGGCATGCACGACCCGCGCCACATGGCGCACGATCACTGACGGGAAGCGAATCATGCGCGATTCATTCATTCTCCTGGCGGGTAGCCTGCTTGCTGCAGCCGGCGTCATGCTTGGCGCGTTTGGTGCGCATGCGTTGCGGGCACGCGTGAGTGAACAGATGCTGGCCACCTGGGAAACGGCGGTGTTCTACCATCTCGTGCATGCAGTGGCGCTGGTCGCGCTGGCTGCATTTGCAGCACGGCTTGGCGCGGTGGCGGGCAGCATCGCGTGGCTGTTCCTCGTCGGCGTGTTGCTGTTTTCCGGCAGCCTCTACGCCCTGGTATTGAGTGGACTTCGCCCCCTCGGGATGATCACCCCGGTGGGCGGCGTGGCGCTGATTGCCGCGTGGCTGTGGCTGGCGTTCGCCGCCTGGAAGCTCCACTGAGATGTGCGGCCGCTACTACCTTCGGCACTCTCCCCGCGAAATTCGCGAAGGTCTCGGGCCGGACTGGGACTGGCGCTTCCCGGAATTCCCGACCCTAGGCCTGTTCAACATGGCACCCAGCCAGGAATTTCCAGTGGCATGCGATGTCGCTGGCGAGAAGGCCATCATCGCCCGCCAGTGGGGACTGGCGCCGTCGTGGCTGAAGGATCCCTCCAAGGCACAGATCAATGCGCGCGCGGAAACCGTCTGGGAAAAACCCATGTTCCGTCACGGTGTGCACAAGGGCCGTTGCCTGGTGCCGGCATCGGGCTGGTATGAATGGCAGCAGTCAGCCAATGGCAAGCAGCCACATGCACTCGCGCCACTTGATGATTCATTGCTGCTGTTTGCCGGTATCGAAGACAACGGCACCTACGCAATCCTTACCCGTGAAGCGACACCGGCGCTCGCACATGTGCATCACCGCATGCCCTGCGTATTGAGCCGAGATGCCGCAATGGCGTGGATGTCGCCACACGATGATGAAGCGGCGGAAGCGCTGGCGATGCGCGTGCTGGGTACGTTCAAGGCATGGCCCGTGTCGACGCAGGTCAACAGCCCCCGCAACGACGACCCCTCGAACATCAAGCCGATCGACTAAACCTCATTGCTGCGGCAATGGCGCCAGGTCAGGCGCAACGAATTCCGTGCGTGCTTTTTCCGAATCCAGGACGTCGTCGCTGTAATGCCGGGCGATGAGCCTGCGCGGCTCCTCGACCAGGTCCGGGCATTGCGACAGGAAGTCTTCCCAGTTCGTGGCTGGGTGTGATGCACGCAGCTCCGCGATGATGTGCATGAAGGCGCGGGTGAGCGTGACGTGGAACTTGTCGGTCGCGCCGAGGTGGTTTGCGTAACGCTGGATACTGCGCGCGCAATGTTCCGCGGCCTCGTTTACCGGATACCTGTCGAGGTAGAGCCATGCGGCGCGCAGGTGCCCACGGTGGTTGAAGTACCGCTTGTCGAGCGAGCAGTCTTCCAGCGCCGTAATGAATTCCTGGTCGTTCACGCATTGCTCCCATCGGTCATGCTGGCGCGCAGGCCGTCGCGGAAATCCGGGTAGCGCAGGCGGAATCCGTCAATCGCCAGCAGTCGATCAACATTCACGCGCTTCGAATCGCGCATGAATGACAGCGCCATTTCCGAAAATTCGGCCCTGGCTTCTGCCCAACCGATACGTTCCGGTGCGGGCTTGCCGGTCATGGCCGCAAAGGCATCAAGGAATTCCGCCGTCGTCGTCGGGTTTCCGTCGGCCACGTTGAAGACTTCCGCCATCACCTTGCCGTGCGCGTCTGCGGCTGCCATTGCAGCGGCAACGAGGTCATCGACGTGGATGCGGTTGGTATATCCGGAAGACACCGGGTCGAGTACCGGCTTGCCGTTGTCGAGCCGATCGATCGGCAGGCGGCCCGGGCCGTAAATGCCGGCGATGCGCAGGATGGTCAGCGCCACGCCATGCATCGCGCACCAGCCGCGGCATTGCCACTCGGCGTCGGCACGTCGCATCGACCGTTCGTTGTTCGGTTTCAGCTCGGTATCTTCGTTTACCCAGGCACCGTCCTGGTCACCGTAGACACCTGTGGTACCGAAGTAGACGAATTCGCGCGGCGGGGGGAGGCGCTTGAGCAGGCCGGTGAGGCGAATATCTTCCACGCCGTCGCGCTGCGGCGGGATGGTGTAGTAAACCCGGTCCATCTGCGGCAGTTCCTCGTGCGGTGCGAGCACGCGGACCCCAAGCGCGCGTAGCCGCGCGGCACGTTCCGCGTCGCGCGTGGTGCCGGTCACGCGATCGCCGCGCTCGATATGGCGCGCTGCAAGGCGCTCGCCAGCGTAACCGCAGCCGAGGATGAGAATGCGCTTCATTTCCGTTTCTCCATACTTTCTTTACAATACATGACCAAATTACTCAGGTTAATTGTCGCATTCATGGCGCCGCCCAACGCAGGCGCCCTACGGAGTCTCCCGAATGTCCCACACCGTGAGGCTGGTTCCCAGCAACCGGTCATTTACCGTCGAGTCCGATGAAAGCGTACTCGAAGCGGCGCTGAAGGCGGGTGTTTCCCTGCCGTATTCCTGCCGCTCCGGAAGCTGTGGCTCCTGCCGTTGTCACATGATCGAGGGCGAGGTGAGCTATCCGGAAGGCATGCCGATCGGCCTTTCGGAAACCGAGCACGAGGCAGGTGCGGTACTTGCCTGCCGAGCGCATGCCGAAACCGGGCTGGTGCTGGAAGTCCAGGAGCTTTCGCGGCTTACCGAAGTCATCATCAAGACCTTGCCGGCTCGCGTGATGAGCATGCAGCGCCTGAACCATGACGTGATGCAGGTGTTCCTGAAGCTGCCTGCGGTTGAACGTCTTGATTACCTTGCCGGCCAGTACGTCGACATCCTCCTGCGTGATGGTAGCCGCCGCTCGTTTTCGCTGGCCAACGCGCCCGGTAGCAGCGAGGAGCTCGAGCTGCATATCCGGCATGTGCCGGGTGGTCAGTTCACCACTGCCGTGTTCGAGGAAATGAAGGAAAAGGCCCTGGTTCGCGTGCAGGGACCGCTCGGCAGTTTCTTCCTGCGCGAGGATTCGCAGCGACCGATCATCCTGGTCGGTGGCGGTACCGGGTTTGCACCGTTGAAGGCGATCATCGAGCAGGTGATCGACGATGGCATTGGTCGGCCCATTCACCTCTACTGGGGTGCGCGAGATATCGCCGACCTGTACTCCGACCTGCCGCGGCAATGGCAGGAAATGCTGCCGAATTTCCGCTTTACGCCGGTATTGTCGGATGCCAGCGACGAGTGGCAGGGGCGCCGCGGCTGGGTGCACGAGGCCGTGCTCGAAGACTATCCGCAACCCGCCGACCATGACGTTTACATGGCCGGGCCGCCGCCGATGATCGAAGCAGGCCATGCTGCCTTCGCTGCCGCCGGCTTGCCGGAAACCCAGCTGTTCTTCGATTCCTTCGATTTTGCGCCGGAGGTCCAGGCTGCGCTGGATGCGCAAGCGGCCAGCAAGGCCAGCGGCTGAATGCCTTGCAGGAAATGGTGATGCAAAGAAAAGGGCGCCCGGTGGGCGCCCTTCCTGCTTTCAATGAAATCCTGCCCGGTCAGACTTTCTGTTCCAGGCCCTTGCGGAATGCCTGCATCGCGGCCTCGGGCTGGCCCAGCTCGCGCAGCAGTTCGCCCAGGCGGTGCCAGGTGCGCGGCTGCGGATCGATGCGCGCGCTGTCCTCCAGGTAGGAGCGCGCCTTGCCCCAGAGGCCATTCTCCGCGCAAAGCTGGCCCGCCGCGTAAAGCAGTGCCGCATCGCCACTCCGGGCGCGCAACCACGACTCGACGCGGCCCAGCTGTTTCTCCGGATGCGAGCTGCGGATTTCGCCGTAGCGCAATACCAGTCGGTCATCCCAGTTGTGCTTCAGTGCACCGCGCAGGATTGACTCTGCGGCATCCTGGTCGTCATGTCGTTCCAGCGCATCGACACACGCGAGGGCGACGTCCGGATGGCGACGAAGGCGCCGCGGCGTGGAGTTCCAGATCTTGTCCACATCTTCGCGATCGCGCGTCGTCGACAGCGCGGCCTGCAATGCTTCCGCCTCGATGCGCTCGAGATCCTCGCCCCGAAAGACATCCGACTTGCGCAGTCTCGGCAGCAGCGTTTCCAGGCCGCGCCAGTCACCTACCGCTTCGTACACGCGAGCGAGGAGCTTCAGGCCATAGGCATGGCCAGGCTTCAATTCCTGCAGGCGGCGCAGCGTCGCGAGCGCATGTTCGTACTGCTGGTGCTGGAGCTGCAGTTCCGCCTGGGTCAGCAACACGGCAACCGTGGCGGCGGGCGTGCTTTCGTACGCGGCCTTCAGGTAGGCATCGCGACGCTCGTCCTCTTTCAGCAGCTGTGCCGCGCGGGCAGCGGCGAGGTAATTGATCAGCGGGACATCGCTGTCACGTGCGTTCTTCACGAGGCGACGTTCACCCTGCTTCCACTGGCCTTCGGCGATTTCGATCAGGCCACGGGTGAGCGCACGGCGGGCGGCCTTCTGGCGACGTGCGCGAAGCCGTGCAGCAAGCCGGGAAGGGAAGGTCCAGGCCCAGACCAGCAACGCGGCGATTGCCCACAGCCCGACCAGCACGCTGACGCTGAGCAGCGAAAATACCGCCAGCGTCATTTCGATGACTTCGCCACCGTAGTAGACGCGAACCAGCCCCGGGTCACTCTCCAGCGCGAGGCCGGCAGCAACGGCGACGGCGAGCGTCGCGAGGATCAGCAGTATCCAGCGGATCATCAGCGGCCCACCTCGTTACCGGCGAGGCGGCGGAAGGTTTCCAGCGCACCGGAAATATCCGGCAGGTCCGGATGCAGCGAGATCTCGAGCAGGCCGTTGATATCGCTCAGCACGCCGGCCACCTGCGCATCATTGGTGTCGAAATAGCGGTTGATCCATTCGCGGGCGGTTTCGAGGCTCTGCCGGTAGGCTGCTGCCTCACCCTGAAGCAGGGCGGCGCGCGCGGCCGCAAACTGCAACTCGAGATTCCGGTACAGGAAGAAATGCTCTTCCGGACTCAGCAGCGGTGGTGGCGGTTCAGCCTTGTCGACCGTCACCAGTTTCGAGAAGAGGCGTTTCGTACCCGCCTTGAAACGCTGCCACCAGCCGCCTTCCTCGGCGGCCTGCTCTTCCACTTGCTGCTCGCGTGCGTGGGCCGACTGGTCCAGGGGCAGGGTCTTTGCGGCGCGCATCAGGCTGCCAAGCTTCAGGGCCATCCCGCTGGTATCCGGCACGGCAACAGTGGACAGCGCGGTGAGATGATCCGCGATTTCCTCGCGCACCGGCATCAGCTGCGGGGCCTCGAGTGCCCGGAGCCGATCATCTGCTGCCTGCAGGGCATAAATCGCTGCGTCGACGTCGCCGGTCAGGTAAAGCTCGTCGGCTGCTATGCGCAGCAGGAATTCGATTTCCGCGCGGAGCAGGTCGCGGCGACCACCCTGGGCGGCGTCGCGCAACTGCTCGACGGATGTTGCCAGCGCATCGATGCGATCGCGCAGGGCATCCTGGGCCGAGGAAATCGCATCCTGGCTTTCACCAAAGCTCGATACATCGACCGTGGTTTCACGCAAGGTCTGCAGCTCGTTGCGCAGCTGGCGAATCTCGGCGCGCTGCTGGTCGAGAGCCTGCGTGTAACTGGCCTCGGCCTGCTGCAACCACTGCCAGCCGAACCAGCCACCGGCACCGAGACCACCCAGCAGCACCAGCACCAGCAGCCAGCGGAAGAACCCGACACCGGATTTCCTTACCCGTGTTGCTGTCGCCTTGTCGCGCGACTGAGCGGGTGACTTCTGCGCCGGCTTGTCGGATGTTGCACTGGAATCGTTTTCTGGCTTTTCGCTCATTCGGAATCCTGTTGACGCCTGTCCTGGGTTTCGCGCCACCAATCCAGCAGCGCGGTCATCGTCGCCACATCAGAGGCGCCGGAAGCGATGACGGGCTCGGCAGTGATGCCGAGTTCACGAATCAATTTAATCATACGCACCGTGGGAGCGACCAGCGTGGTCGAGGCGAGATATTTCCGGCCTTCCTCATCCAGCAGTGCATGCAGGTTTTCGAGCCCGGCGCGGGAACTCACCACGATGGCGTCGAGGCCGTCCTTGCGCCACCAGTCGAGCAATGGCTGGATTTCGCTGTCCGGCTTCTCGCGACGATACACGGCGGCGACACCCACTTCCGCGCCCCGCTCGGCCAGCGAATCACGCAAGAGCTCGCGACCCCCTTCACCCTTGACGATCAGGATGCGCTTTCCCGCAATGGACTGGAGGGCCTCGCTTTCCAGCAGTCCCTCGCTTTCCTGCCTTTCACGCGGCAGCAGGTCGGTGTTCCAGCCTTCCTCGTCGAGAGCGGCGGCCGTGGCATCTCCGACTGCTGCGATCCGGGTTGCGTCGCCCCGATAGTCGCGCAGGACATCCATGCCGTAAGTGACGGCATTCACGGAGGTGAATATCAACCAGTCGACGGGGCCCGCGGGCAGGCTGACGCGTGCCTCGTCCAGGGGACGGATCTCCAGGGTGGGAAATGACAGCGCGCGGCCGCCTTCTGAGGCGACCAGCCGGCACAGTGACTGGCCCCGTTCGGAAGGCCGTGTTACCACGATACCGGCGTTACGCAGGCCGTCCATTCAGTGATCTTCAGCCAGCTGCGCGAGAATTTCCCCGGCGCCGCGTTCCAGCAATTCCTCTGCCAGCTCGCGACCGATGGTTTCTGCCTGTTCGGCCGCGCCACGACGCTCGCCCCGGATGACGCGACTGCCGTCAGGCAAGCCGACCAGCGCGCGCAGGTAGATTTCATCCCCGGCCAGTTCGGCGTAGCCCGCCAGCGGCACGTCGCAGGAACCCTGCAGGCGCGCGTTCAATGCTCGCTCGGCGCGGGTTCGGGTGGCCGTTGGCGCATCGTTGAGTGCTTCAAGCAGCGCGATCACTTCGGCGTCATCGGCGCGGCACTCGATGCCTACCGTTCCCTGGCCCACCGCGGGCAGGCTTTGCTCGGGCGGCAGGACCGCCGCAATGCGGTCTTCCATGCCGAGGCGGCGCAAGCCGGCCGCGGCGAGGATGATGGCATCGAATTCGCCGGCATCGAGTTTCGACAGGCGGGTCCCGACATTGCCTCGAAGCGTGTCCACCTCGAAATCCGGCCGGTTTGCGCGCAGCTGGCACTGGCGGCGCAGGCTGGACGAACCGATTCGCGCGCCTTCCGGCAATTCATCGAGCGATGAATACTTGTTGGAGACCAGCGCATCGCAGGGGTCGCCACGTTCCAGCACCGTCGGCAGCACGAAGCCTTCCGGCATTTCGGCGGTGACATCCTTCATCGAGTGCACGGCGATATCCGCCTTGCCTTCCAGCATGGCGACTTCCAGTTCCTTGATGAACAGGCCCTTGCCACCGATCTTCGACAGCGGCGTGTCGAGGATGCGATCACCCTTGGTAGTGATCTTCAGCAGTTCGACCTGGATATCCGGGTGCGTTTCGCGCAGGCGTTCGGCCACGGTCTCGGCCTGCCACAGGGCCAGCGGCGACTGGCGGGTGGCAATGCGAATGGTACGGCCAGAAGAATCTCGGCTGGGGGAATTCATTGCGGCGCAGTCCATTGTCTGGAAATGAGCCGCCTATTCTACGCGTTGCAGCGGGAGCTGCGAACCGTGAAGGCTCAGCCGTTGCGGATCAGCTTGCGAACCTCGGGAACCAGGCGGCGAGATACCTCGAGAGTTTCATCGCATTCCCGCAAGCGCAGGTGGAAATGACCGTCCTTGTCCTTTTCCAGGGAATCGAGATACTTCCGGGCCGCGAGGGCATTGCGGTGGACGCGAATGAACTCCTCGCTGAATTCCTCTTCGAGGGATTTCAACGGGTCCTCGATCAGCACCTCGCCATCCTCATGCCGTACCACCACGTATTTCTGGTCGGCACGGAAATAGTAGATGCTGGTTACCGGCACCAGCTTCAGCGAATCCCGCACCCTGGCACAGATGTGCCGACGCGCGCCGGAGTCCTGTTGCATCCCCGCGAGTTGCGCCTGCTGGGCAGCATTGGGGCGCTCGGCATTGCGCAGTGCTCTTTCGAGTCGCTCAACGCGGATAGGTTTCAGCAGGTAATCCGCTGCTCGCGCTTCGAAGGCCTTCATCGCGAACTGGTCGTAGGCGGTGGTGAAAATGATCGCCGGCGGCGTGTCGAGCTGGGCCAGGTGGCGGGCGCACTCCAGGCCATCCATGTCCGGCATGCGGATATCCAGCAGGAGGCAATCCGGGTTGGCGCGTTCGACTTCCTTCAGCGCAGCGCGACCCGTGGCGGCCTCGCCCACGACTTCGGCACCCTCGATCTTCTCGACAAGCTGTGCCAGGCGACGACGCGCCGGCGCTTCATCATCAACGATCAGTATGCGCATCCTTACTTCCCTCGTGGCAGTACCAGTCGTGCTTCGAAGGCGCCCTCGAGCTCCCTGGTTTCCAGCCTTGCCGCATTGCCAAGAGCAAGCTGCAGGCGCTCGCGCGTGTTTTCCAGGGCGATATGGAAGCCGGCGCGGCGGGGCGCTTCGGCGGCCAGCGGGTTGCGAATGACGATCCGGCATTCACGTTCATCGCATTCTGCGGTTACGACGATTTCGCCGCCATCCGGATTCGGCTCGATGCCGTGATGAATCGCGTTTTCCAGCAGCGGCTGCAGCGTCAGTCGTGGCATGCGCACGTCGTCGGGCATGGCGCTGGTGTCCCAGTGCACGACGAGTCGTTCTTCCAGTCGCAGTGCTTCGAGCCGTACATAGAGTTTCGCGAGTTCGATTTCAGCATCAACACTCACCAGCTTGCGGGCTTCGGCGAGGCTGGCGCGAAACAGGTCGGAAAGGTCTTCCACTGCCTGCTCCGCTGCCTGTGGGCGGTAGCCGATCATTGCGGCGATGGTGTTCAGGCTGTTGAACAGGAAGTGCGGTCGGATTCGTGCCTGCAGCGCCTCGATCCTTGCATCGGCTTCGCGCTCGACCTGGCGCTTCCAGCTGTACTGCACGTGGAAATAGCGCAATGCCAGTGCCGAGACGATCACGCTGATCAGCAGGTTGCGGCTGAGGAATTCCATTGCCAGCTCGGAGTCGACCAGGCCGAGCCGCAGGCGGGCATCCAGCCACACGGCGAGCAGGCTGATCGCCAGGGTCGTCACCAGCAACAGCGCATAGCAGACGAGATAGGCGCGTCGGGGTGAGGCATCGGCAAGGCGACGACGGGCGAGGCACAGGACGGCGGCGGAGGAAAGCGCCAGCCAGAGCATGAACAGCGAGATGCCGATGAAGTCGGCGAGGACGTTCGTGCCCGGCAACAGGCCGCGTGCCATGGTGAGGATCATCGCCGTGACTTCGGCGATGACGAGGATTTCGATGATGGCGGGCGCGCTGCAGAAATCGGGCAGGAAGCGCGCCCCCGGTCGTGTCTTGCTGGCGTTCATGTTGCCAGTGTCGTTCGCTGCCGCCCGCCGCGCAAGCGGGCGACGCCCGGTGAGCTCAGGATTCGCTGCCTTCGTTGAACTGTGCCTGCTTCAGGCGGAACAGCGACGAGACATCTTCATCGCCGTGGCCCTGCTCGATGAGGCGACGGTAATGCAGCAGCGTCATCTCGACGATCGGCAACTGCACATCGAATTTCTCGGCCATCGAACGGCAGATTTCCAGGTCCTTCTGGTGCAACTTCACCTTGAAGCCGAGCGGGTAGTCGCCGCGTTGCATGTTCGGGCCGCGATTGGTGAGCATCCAGCTACCCGCGGCGCCACCGCCAACCACATCAATGACCTTCCCGAGGTCCAGGCCATGCGCTTCGGCAAACGCCATGCCCTCAGCCACGGCCTGGTTCACGCCCGCCACCATGATCTGGTTGACGGCCTTGGTGGCCTGGCCAGAGCCCGCCGGGCCCATCAGCACGATGCGCTTGCCCATGGCATCCAGCACCGGCTTCGCGCGCTGGAACACATCCGGTTCGCCGCCGCACATGATCGCCAGCGTGGCCTTCTGCGCGCCTTCCGTACCACCGGACACCGGGCAATCCAGGAAACCGATGCCATGTTCCGCGAGTGTTGCGGCGGCCTGTTTCGCGGTGGCTGCACTTACCGTCGAGCAGTCGATGACGATGCCGCCTTCGGCCATCGCGGGTGCAATGCGCTCGACGACATCGAGGACATCCTGGTCGGCAGATACGCAAAGCACGATGCAGTCGCAGGCCGTGGCGAGCTCGGTAATGCTGTCGGCAGCCGTGACGCCCAGTTCGTCCGCCAGTTCACTGGCGCGTGACGCCGTGCGGTTCCACACGCCGGTAAGAAAGCCGGCCTTGTGCAGGTTGCGCGCCATCGGCGCGCCCATGGCCCCTAGGCCGATGAATCCGGTTTTCATGGCAGCTCCCTTGTTCACTCTTCCAGGTAGGTATAGCCGGCAAGGCCTTCCTCGAGGATGCCGTAGTAGCGCTTCGCGGTGTTGTCGTCGAGCCCTGCAGCGCGCAGCTTCCCGCGGTAACGCGCCATCAGCTCGCTGGCCGCAAAGTGCACGTAGGCCAGGACTTCGTCGGCGCGGTCACCCTGTTCCGGTCGTACCAGCTCGAACTCGCCTTCCTCATTGCGCTCGACGTTCACCGAATCGGTATCACCGAACAGGTTGTGCATGTCGCCGAGGATTTCCTGGTAGGCGCCAACGAGGAAGAACCCGAGCAGGTAATCCTCGTCCTTCTTCAGCGGGTGCACGGCGAGTGTCGATTCGACGCCGTTCGCATCGACGTACTGCTCGATGCGCCCATCCGAATCGCAGGTCAGGTCCTGCAGGGTTGCACGGCGCTCGGGGAATTCATCGAGCCTGTGCACGGGCATGATCGGGAATACCTGGTCGATGGCCCAGACATCGGGCAGCGACTGGAAGACCGAGAAGTTGCAGAAATACTTGTCGGCGAGCTTTTCGTTCAATTCGTCGAGAATCTCGCGCTGGTTCCGTGCATTCGGGTTCAGCGAATCGCGCAGGCGGCGGCAGATGGCGTAATACATCCGCTCGGCGCGGGCACGCTGTTCCAGCGTCATCACGCCGTGGATGTACATGGCCTGTGCTTCGGACAACCAGTAGATCGCGTCCTGGTAGATTTCCATCGGCGGCCGGTTGTCTTCGTTCCGGAACCCCTCCCACAGGTCGTGCAGGATCATCGGGTCTTCCACCGACGGCGAATCCGGTTCGACGGTGGCGATCGATTCGTGATCGATGACATTCGTGACCAGCACGGCGTGGTGCGCGGTCATTGCGCGGCCCGATTCGGTGATGATCGCCGGCTGCGGCAGTTCGTATTCCCCGCAGATTTCCGCCAGCGTGCGCACGATGGTGTGCGCGTACTGCTCCATCGAATAGTTGGTTGAATTGGCTGAACGCGATCGCGAACCTTCGTAATCGACGCCGAGGCCACCGCCGACATCCATCACCTGGATGTTCACGCCAAGCGCATGCATTTCGGCAAACGCTCGGCCTGCTTCGCGCATGCCGCGCGCGATGTCGCGGATGTTGCCGATCTGGCTGCCGAGGTGGAAATGCAGCAGCTGCAGCG
The DNA here is from genome assembly GCA_033720815.1 of Gammaproteobacteria bacterium. Lineage (GTDB taxonomy): Bacteria > Pseudomonadota > Gammaproteobacteria > Natronospirales > JAJUFS01 > JAWWBS01. The sequence continues at coordinate 18,209 of JAWWBT010000013.1, forward strand.
AATCCAGCATGTCGGCTTCGGCCAGCGTCTCGGCTGCTTCGAGCAACTGCGAGGCCATCAGGCCGAATTTCGATTTCTCGCCACCGGTGTCGGCCCACTTGCCCGCCGACGCGTGGCTGAGTCTTACGCGCGCGCCGAGTCGCGGGGTTATGCCCATTTCCTTCGACAGCGCCACGATATGGCCCAGTTCACTGAGCTTCTCGACCACGATGTAGACCTTGTGACCGAGCTGCTGGCCGATCAGTGCCAGCTGCAGGTATTCGCGGTCCTTGTAACCGTTGCACACGATCGTGGAGCCTTCCGGTGCCAGCGCCAGCACGGCCATCAGCTCGGGCTTGCTGCCCGCTTCCATTCCGACGCGCTCACCGCCGTGGTGCAGGAGGTCGTCGACCACGCTGCGCTGCTGGTTCACCTTGATGGGGTACACCGCGGTGTAGTGGCCGGAGTACTCGTGATAGTCGCGCGCCTTGTCGAAGGCGGCGCAAAGGCTCTTCACGCGGTGGCCGATCACGTCACCGAAGCGGAACAGGATCGGCAGGCGCAGGCCCTGCTCGCGGGCACGCGCAGTCAGCTGCATGAGGTTCACTTCACCGCTGCTGCCCGGCCCCTCCGGGCGAACGAACATCTCGCCCTGGGCGTCGATATCGAAATAGCCTTCGCCCCAGCGCTGGATGTTGAAGAAATCGCGAACGCGATCAATGGTTTCCGATGACATGGCAACCCTTGCGGCAGGCCGCGGTGCGGCGTGAAAAGTGGGCCCGATTATAGGGAATGATGGCCTGCGTCGCGACGCATCTTCGCTATAATTGCGACCCTTTCACCCATCAGCAGGAGAACGCGCCATGCCGCAGAATCCGAATGCTCTCACCGGCAACTGGTTCACCGAAGTCTGCGAAGAGGCCGGCAGCGCCTTCTCGCTGAAGGTTCGCGGCAAGCTGTTCGAGGAGCAGTCTCCCTTCCAGAAGGTCGAGGTCTTCGAGACCGAGAAGTGGGGCAACCTGATGGTGATCGACGGTTACGTCATGCTGACGAGCCGCGACAATTTCCTCTACCACGAGATGATGTCGCATCCGGTGCTGTTCACGCACAAGGCGCCGAAGAAGGTCGTGATCATCGGGGGTGGCGATTGCGGCACCCTGCGCGAAGTGCTGAAGCATCCGGGCGTGGAGAAGTGCTGGCAGATCGATATCGACGAAGTGGTCACGCGAGCCGCGGAGAAGCATTTCCCGGAGCTGTGCGAATCCAATGACGACCCGCGCGCCGAACTGCTGTGGATCGATGGCCTGAAGTGGGTGAAGGACGCCGCGGCAGAAAGCGTGGATGTCGTCATCGTCGATTCCACCGACCCGATTGGCCCGGCAGAAGGCCTGTTTGGCGAGAAGTTCTATCGCGACTGCATCCGCATGCTCGCACCGGGCGGCATCCTGGTCCAGCAGTCCGAATCGCCGCTGGTGCACCGGAAACTCCTGAACGAAATGCGCCTGGCGATGCGCAGCGCCGGGTTTGTCGACACGCGCACGCTGGGCTTCCCGCAGCCGGTATATCCCTCGGGCTGGTGGTCGGCAACCATGGCCTCGAAGGACATGGCGCTGACCAATTTCCGCCGTGCCGATGCGGTGAACCGTCCCTTTGCCACCGAGTATTACACGGCGGAAATCCATGATGCCGCGCTCGCCGCGCCGGCATTCTTCAGTCGCGAAATCCGCTGATCATGCGACACGAATTCGGTTTCGCCCCCATTGGCAGCGTGATGCATGCCGGCCTCGCGCTGGTGCTGGTCGTATTGCCGCTGGGGGTTCTGTCGCCGGTGCTGCTCTTTTCCAGCGAGACGATGGCGGCGATCGTGTTCGGCATCGCGCTGTTCTTCCTGGTGCCGGTCTGGGCGCTGGTCGCCTATACGCTGCTCGTGCAGCGGCTCGAATTCGATGCGGGACGTTTCCATCTTCGTGCGGGGCCCTGGCAGTTGCACATTGCCCGTGACGTGCTGGGCGACGGGGATATCGAGATCTTCTCGCCGCTGGATGACAGGACCAGCCTTCAGGACCGCCGCGTCAGCGGTATCAGCATCGGCTCGATCATGGTGGGACGTTTCCGGCACCCGGACGGGCGCTGGGCGTTCAAGGCAATGTTCGGTCCGGGCGATGCCATCCGTATCACCGATAACAAGGGCACGCGGGTCGAGTTCTCGCCGCGTGACCCGCAGCAGTTCCTTCGCGCCTGGTCAGCGACCGCGCAACACTGCGAGTAGGCGTTCCACCTGTTGTGCCCGTGGGTGTTCGCCCACGTGTTCAATGTCCTCGAGGATACGAATTGCTTCTGCATCGTTGCCATGGCGCTCTGCGTAATGGCGGGCGAGCAGTAATGCGATGTCGACTCGCTCACTGGCTTGCGGGAATCGCTCCAGTCCCTGCAGCGCCAGCTTCTCGAAGCCGTCGTCGGGCCGGTGCCGTGCCGCCGCCTCGCAGACCGCCAGCCAGTCCGCTGCACGTTGAGTATGGAATGCCGAGAAATGCAGCAGCATGCGCAGCGCCGTGATCGCGGCGAGTTCGCCATGCCTGGCGGCAAGTTGCGCGCGGATGCAGCGTTCACCCTGGTCGCGGACAAGCGGCCAGAGATTGTTCGTTGCCAGGTCGTCCAGCAGTTCGAGCTGTTCCTGGTGATCCAGGTCCCGCGCAGCATGCCGTAATTCCTGCAATGCCAGCGCCGCGTCGTGTTTCCGCAGGTGCTGGTCGAGCCGTGCCAGCAACTGTCGCCGGCGCGTTGCTGCATCAACCCCGTCCGCTCGGTCGATATCCTCCTGGGTCACTTCCACCTCGAGTCCGATGGTTTCGCGATGGTGGTAGGCAACGAACCCCAGCAGGTGCGCAAACAGGATGCTGGAAAAGGCTGCGGCAACGATGGCGAGCCAGCGATTCGCATCCGGCATGTTGAAGACGAGTGCTTCCGGATTGATTCCCTGTTCATACAGCGTTCCGATCGGTGCCATGCCGTAACCGAAACCGACTGCCAGCAGCATCACGAGCGCCGGGTACAGCGGCCCGCTCAACAGGCTGATGCGCAGCAGGCGTTGTGGCGAGATGGAAAATGCGAGCGAATCGGAGAGTGCCAGCAGCAACATGAAGGCCGGGAAGACCAGCCAGAAGACGATCCGTGTCGCCCAGCCGATGGCCGGTGATATCACATCAAGCGCCGTCACCATGCCGCCAGCCACAAACAGTACGAACAGCAGTTTCAGCAGGCGCGCATCGAAATACAGCATTTCATCGCTGCCCAGTGGTGGTGGGTCACCGTGTCCGGTCGCACTGCGTTCCAGCACGCGCAGGCTGTACTGCATCAGCCCGGTGGCTGCCATCACCACGAACAGCAGGCCGAACAGCGATGCCGAAAATGCCCACAGGAAACTGCCAAGAACGAGTACCGCCAGCAGGGGGTGCAGGCGAAACGGATAGAGCAGCAGGGCAGGAAGGTAGTGGAAGAGGGAGCGGGTGCCGACCAGTCGACGATCGAGTGCGGTGGGTTGCCGCGCCATCGTCAGTTGCAGAATTCCGCGAGGCGTTGCTGGTTGATACGGCGGCGTTCCGCCATCTCTTCTTCGCGCAGGTAACGGCGTTCACCGTTTTCTTCCACCGTCATGCGCTTGGCGAGGCGCAGCTTTTCGGCATTGCGCTGCGCCTGTTCGCACTTGCGCTGGCGCAGTGCTTCTTCCTCTGCACGTGCTGCAGCCGACTTGGCGCTTTGCTCGCGTTCCTCTTCGATGCGTGTCAGCGCCTGCTGCCTGTCTTCACGACGCGCCTTCACGGCTTCCGGGTCACTGGGGCGCGAGGCAATGTTCATCTTTTCCGCCTCGGCGCCTGCCGGGCAGGGTGCCTCGGTGTAGACCACGCTGCCATCGGCCTTCGTGCATTTCACGATCTCTGCTGCTTCACCCGGCAGGGCGAACAGCAACAGGGTGGCGAGCAGGTAGCGCATCAACGGCACTCCTGTGCCAGGAATTGCCTCACCTTCGCTTTCTCGGCAGCGGCTTCTTCATCCGACAGGCGTTCCTGCGTGCCGTCGTCATTCTTGCGAACGAGGTACGGTGCTTCCTCGTAACGCTGCATCTGGGTCTTTGCGAGTTCGCACTTCTGGCGGGTGATCTGCAGCTGGGCCTTCAGCACGGGATCCTCTTCAGCAGCAATCCGGGCATCGAGTTCCTGCATGCTGCCGGGTGCGCCACCAGCGGAGTCATCTGCGTCGCCCTCAGCCTGGGGTTGGCTCGCGCCGCGCGTGCGCAGTTTCAGTCTTTCGGCCTGGCTGTCCTTCGGGCAGGGCTGGCTGGAATACGTGACCTTGCCGTTCGCATCGACGCACTTGTTCACTTCGGCTGCGCCCGCGGTGAACGGCAACGCCAGGAGGCCACAGGCCAAGCCTGCAGTGATGAGGATCCTTTTGAATGCTGTCCCGGTCATGACGTGGCTCCCTCTGCGAATCGCCTTGATATTCAATCTGAAGTGTAGCCGCTGCTGGCCTCGAGCCCGTGCGCGACTTCACGAAATCCCGTTTCAGAGCGCCTCGACGTCGGTTTCGCCGGTGCGGATCCGGATCGCCTGTTCGAGGTTGCTGACGAAGATCTTGCCGTCACCGATCTTGCCCGTGCGTGCGGCGTTGATGATCGCGTCGACGACCTGCTCGACCAGCTCGTCGGAAACGGCAACCTCGAGTTTCACCTTGGGCAGGAAATCGACCACGTACTCGGCACCGCGATAGATCTCGGTATGGCCCTTCTGCCGGCCGAAACCCTTCACTTCCGTTACCGTGATGCCCTGCACGCCGATATCCGACAGCGCCTCGCGAACGTCGTCGAGCTTGAACGGCTTGATGATGGCCGAAATCATCTTCATTGCGTCTTTTCCTGCCTTGCTGGGTGTGATGAGCGATTGCCGCACAGTCTAGCATCCGCGTCCTGCGTTGCCTGCACCCGCGGCGCACGGTTAAGCTCTGCACACCCTCGTTGCTGCGCCCGGAGGCGCCGCCATGAATATCGATCCGAAGATCATCGACGAGCTGGCCCGCAAGCTCTACGAATCCGTCCCGCCCGGCGTGCGTGACGCGCAGGCCGACCTCGAAAGGAATTTCCGCGCGGTCCTGCAGGACATCCTGGGACGCATGGACCTTGTCACCCGCGAGGAATTCGACGTGCAGCAGCAGGTGTTGCACCGGACCCGCGACAAGCTCGAAAGCATCAATCGTCGCCTGCAGGAACTCGAAGGCTCGCTGAAGAAGCAGTAAGCCAAACCGTTCGCCGCAGGCTCCACCATGCACCAGGGAGGGTCGCATGGCATTTGCCAAGCTCAGCAGCCGGGCACCGCTCGGCATCCAGGCCGTACCTGTCGCTGTTGAAGTACACCTCAGCGGTGGCTTGCCAGCATTCAATCTCGTCGGCCTGCCCGAGGCAGCGGTAAAGGAAAGCCGTGACCGGGTTCGCTCGGCATTGCTGAATTCGAATTTCGATTTTCCCGCCAGCCGCATTACCGTGAATCTTGCGCCCGCCGACCTGCCGAAGGACGGCGGACGTTTCGACCTGCCCATCGCGCTGGGAATCCTCGCCGCCAGTGGCCAGGTGCCGGCGGCCTCGCTTGTCGGCGTCGAATGCATTGGCGAGCTGGCGCTGGATGGCAGCCTGCGACCGGTGCCCGGCGCCTTGCCGACCGCGCTGGCGGCCCGTGATTCCGGCCACTCGTTGTTCGTCCCCGCGGGCAACGGGCAGGAGGCCGCCCGCGTGGAAGGTGTAGAGATATTCGAGTTTCCGGGACTGCTGGCGGTCACCGCCCACCTGCAGGGGCAGGCACGCAGGGAGCCTGTCATCGCCGAAGCCGTGAACGGGGAGGCGCGTGCTGCCGACCTGGCCGATGTGAAGGGCCAGGCGGTACCGCGTCGGGCACTGGAAATTGCCGCGGCGGGTGGGCATAACCTGTTGTTTTCAGGACCGCCGGGCACCGGCAAGAGCATGCTGGCGGCCCGCCTGCCTGGCATCCTGCCGCCGATGAGCGAAGCAGAGGCGCTGGAATCTGCCGCGATTGCTTCAGTGACCGGCGGCTTCGATATTGCCGAGTGGCGGCAGCGACCCTTCCGGTCGCCGCATCACACGGCATCCGCCGTTGCACTGGTTGGCTGGTAATTCCATAAGACGATGCGAACCATTAGAAGACGATGCGAATTAATGCGCTGATTGCGGTCTCCGATCTGTTTGCAGAATCCTATGGGAATGGGTGATGTGGCAAAGCTTGCGGTTGGCGGTCGAGGAGGCAAGTGATGTTAATCTGCCGCTCAAGAAGTTTCGTATATAGCGATCGCGCTGCTCCTTAATCAGGGTTGCTCGGCGGTATCATGTAACTAATCCGAGCTTTGTTTATGTCGCCAAGAGTATTTGAGTTTTTGGACCATTGTGGTGTGCCGCCTCGCAAGCTTGATGGCTGTAGCAGTGATACCCGCATGTTCCACGATCTCGGTATTTATGGCGATATTGCGACATCTTGCATGGATGCCCTCGTTCAAGAATACGAAGTTGATCTCGATGGCTTCCAATTCGACGATTATTTCCCTCCAGAATATCCCGGTAGCAATTGGCTGAGTCGGATCCTCTTATGGCTCGTGCCAGGTGCCGCCGTTATGGCTCATCGGCGAGAGTCATATAAACCGTTCAGATTGGAAAATCTAGATTGCATTTTACAAACCAAGCGATGGAAGGATTGCGTCGATCTGGAAGCGCGATAGCCAGAATGAGCTTGATAGACCAGTCTGTTTAGCCTTACTGAAAATAAGCGAGATATATCCTGTATACGTTTCTTGCAGCGTTCCTTACCTCGCCAATACCCTCGACTTCATGTCGTACGATGTCTAGTCGGTCTCCTACTCGACAACCCACCACAAATCCCTTCTGGGTTTGCGTCTGATTTGGGAATGCGTCGCTTACGTCTCGGTGTTTGGCACGGTTACAGAGCGCATGGATAAGCCTGTAGTCTTTATCGTTCCAAAGATCATGGTGAATGCGGGCTTCGGCAGGCCAGTCGTCGGGATGGCTCCACAAACGATAAGCGTTATGACCATCCGGCCAAATCCAATCTCTCAAATGACTGAGCCCAAATAGAACATTCAGCAGTCGGTCATCACTTGGTTGCGAATCGTAAGCGATCCAGTCCTTCTTCACTTTCTCGAAAAGATCTAATGGCTCGCGAAAGCTGAATAATCCTTTTTTATCCCGACTTCTGTTCATCGACATGCTTCTGCTATTAAGAGATCCCACCAGACGCAAATCCAATCGCGACAGTGATCAGTATGCACCCTCCAGTCCCGATGACCAGCCATTCGAGTCAATCTAGAACCGGTGCTTGATTGATTGCGCTGCAAATATAGGTTTGGCCCAATCTGGCACTTCCTGCAGATCAACCGTATCGAGAACCTCACCTTCATGAATATGCAGAAGGCCGATGGGTTTTGGAGCTTCACCTTGGTCTATTCGAGCGGTATAGCTGTTGTCGAAGACACGACATTCGTGAAGCGCCGGCAGCAGTGTTATGAAGTTTTCTAGGCTACGTGTGAAACGTTCGCGGATCTTGGTCTCGGGAATGGGGTGACCGCCACGTCGTACGCGATCTTTTACTCGTTGGACGTGAATGTCAGCTGAGTTCAGGCCGACATACCAGATGACAACGCGATGCCCACGATCTGCTGCCTCTGCGAGCAAGCGTGGAATCGTGTTTCCGCCGAGCGTAGTTTCGAAGACGTAGTCGTGGGCTTTCTTTGTTGCACTTATCAAGAGATCCCGACCGGCAGACCAGGCCAAACCGTTGGCCTCTTCTTGGCCGAGTTCAGCGTTCTGCTCGCGTAGCTGGCGTGCGATCTTATCGGGATTAAAATATTCGCCGCCGCGCTGCCGCAGGTACTCGCCGAAAATACTGCTCTTGCCTGCACCGTTCGTGCCAGCTGTTGCCGTGATCGTAGCCAAATCTGGCGTTGGCTTCCTTTCAGCCACTTTATTTCCTGCCTCTCAGCGCAGCCTTGCCCAAGGCTGATGGTTTCACAGCTCCAAGACTTGCCGCGGCCTTGCGGGCCGTCGGTGTTTGCATTCGGGCGACCATGTCATTGAGCTGTTCGCGCAGGGACTCCAACGGGGAGCTTGCATGAGCCTGTAGTGCCGCGAGTTCGTCCTCGCGTAGCAGGATCAAGCATGGGTCGCGCCGCCCTTTGCGGATGATGCGTACAGGCTGACCGTGCCCTACTTCCTCCAGCGTCTTCCCGAAACGCTTCCTAAACTCCGTAGCGCTCATCTCCCGATACTTACGGGAAGGGGGTTCTCTCATGTCTAAACGCTCCATCTTGGGTCGTGACCTGATTTTAGTGCGAATTAGGCATTTCGCGTTGAATGTGCGATGCGCTGGCGCCTAGTAAGCGTAATAGCAATCTCTCGCCAATCTGCAAAAGCTATTGCAGCCTAGATCATTGCGGCTAATCGCGTGCTGCCTGAGAACGGCTGGTACTGCACCTGGAAGGAAAGCTCCGAAAACTCCTGAGATAGAGAACGCAAACAAGGCCCCGATAGAACTCCCCGCCGCACGCTTAATCTAGCGTTGTAAGAATTTTCATACAGAAAAGGCCATTCATTGCTTACAACTCCCGCCATGACAAATCCTGATTGCTTTGCAACATTTATTTTTGGGTGGCAAATAGATATCCACCCATCAGTAACGTCAGGAGATCCATCTCAACCTAGGGAGAAGGTAGAAATGAAATTCATGACATTTGCGTTTTCACTTGTGTTCAGCCTTCTAGGCGCAGGCGCCTATGCGGCTCCGCCGCAGAGCAACGCCAACGCTCAAGAACAGATCAATAGCCAAATCGGAATAGCAAGCGCTATGGCTACGATTCGTTCTCAAGAGGCAGCGGCAGATTTCATTAAGCGGCCGGACGTGGGCACTACGGCGTTTGGTCCTTTGTCATCGGAGTCCAGGCAAAAATTTGTAGATAGCCTGGTCTTTACGGAGAAAGGTCTCGCCAGCTTTCGCTATGCTGAACTCGAAGCTGAGCTGACGCCAACCCAGATCTATAAGTTGCTCAGTCTCTTCGGTGCGCAACACGCGGCCTTCGCGCTCGATAACGCGCGCGTGGAAACGGCGCTCGACCGAAAGATTCGCGATACCGTCACAATTTCTTCGGACTATCCTGATTACATGTGCTATCCGCCCGCAACTTGCGTGCGGAACATGTTTACAATTTGTATTGGGTCAAACTGCGGTATGCAGGAGCCCTAAATCGAGAAAGCCCTAGGCTGTTATGCAGCCTAGGGCCTTATGCGTTCTTCAATGTTAATTCTTACTAGAACGACAAATGGTTCAGATATGCGCTTGCTACGAATTATTTCCTGTACCTTTTTCGTGATTTATCTCGCTCTGGGCAGTGCGGTCTACGGTTCCACTAATGGCTCGTTAATAGACGAA
>JAWWBT010000014.1:0-25623 GCA_033720815.1 Gammaproteobacteria bacterium
AGATCTTGCCGACTGCTTCGCCAAGCACATTGTTGATCATGCCAACGGCACGCTTCCAGCGGGGGCGGTTCTGCTCCGTACCCGCCAGCGTGCGGCCATTGAAGTCGAAGTGCAGCTCGACGAAATCACTGGAGAGGAAAGGCGCGGCCGAATTCATGCCATGGAAGCGGAAGTAATCCTTCCAGGTTTCCACGTCGGTTTCGCGCACGATGTCACCGAGTGCGGCAGCGTAGGACGGCTGGCGGACGATGACATCCTCGATCTTGTCATGGATGCCCGCAGCTTCCAGGAACAGCGGCCAGTCGAAGTTGTCACCGACTTCATTGAGCTCTTCGAGCGTGAACTTGTTGTAGGTGGCATTGCGGTCGCGATTCTCGGTCGGCGTCCACTGCACCATCGCCATGCGCTCTTCCAGGTCCAGCACGGCAGCAGCGCGGTCCGGGGCGCGATCGAAGCCGGAAAGGTCCAGCAGGTCGGCAATGTACTTGCCATACGCCGCCTTCTTGTCGGCAAAGCCTTCCTTCTCGTAGTAATCACGGTTTGGCAGGCCGAGACCGTTCTGGGTCAGGTACACGGCATAACGCGTCGGTTCCTTGGAGTCGTTGTTGACCCAGAAGCCGATCGGCGTGGTAATGCGATGCTTCTGCTGCTCGCCGATGTAACGGATGACGTCTTCGTGAGATTCGATCTCGTCGATGCGCTCCATCATCGGCGTGGCCGGGGCCATGCCCAGCTCCTCGACACGGTCCTTGTCCATGAAGGCGGTGTAGAAATCGCCGATCTTGCGCTCTTCACCGCTGGCATCGGCATTGGCCGCCGCTGCCTTGATGATTTCCAGCTGCGCTTCCTCGGCTTCCTCCGCCAGCTCCGTGAAGGAACCGTAGTTCGAGCGGTCGGCCGGGATCTCGGTGCGATCCAGCCACTTGCCGTTCACGTAGCGGTAGAAATCATCCTGCGGACGCACGGATTCGTCGAAATTTTCCGTGGCGATGCCGGAACCGAGCTGCGGCTGGCTTTTCGCCGCCTTTTCAGCCGAGGCACTGGATTCACCGTTTTCCTGCGAGCAGGCAGTCACCAGCAGCAAGGCCAATGATGCGGCAGTAGCCGCCCTGGCGATGTTCTTCATTGCAAGACCCTCTTTATTGAGAATTCATTATCCGGTTGCGCCGGGGAGTGCGCCCGGCACAGGGCTCCCGATACTAGCACTGCGCAGCTTGTGACGGGCAAGTCGCGCAGCAGCAGTCAGTCGATACCTTGCTGCAGGTCACGGATCAGGTTGAGGACGGCGATGCGCTGGCGAGCACCGAGGCGACGGTAGCGCTCCAGCAGCTCGCGCTGGTCGGGGGGAAGGGATGCGGGATAGCCCGCCGGTGCTTCGGCGAGCTTGTCGGTCGGACTGCCATCCATGCCACGACCGGTTGCCAGCCATTCAAAGCTGACGCCAAGAAGGCCGGCAAGCTGCTCGAGACGATCGCGACGTGGCGCAGTACCGCCTGCCGATTCCCACTGGGAACAGGCACTGCGGGTAACGCCGAGCAGGCGAGCAAGTTCGGTCTGGGATATACCCGCCTGCTCGCGTGCCTCACGAATTCGGTCCTGGATGGCCATAGCGAAAGTTTAGGTGTGCTAAACAGGGTCAGGCAGGAAAGAATAACTAACCCATTAGGTTATTTAAACTATACGAATCAACCCAGGAGCTTGCGGAGTCGATCCGGTTTCACCTTGGCGGCAAGTTTCAGCAAGGGCTCTAGCCGATCCAGCAGCGAATCCATCTCGGCCTTCACCGGCTCCGGATCCTTGTTGCCCAGGTATTTCAGCGCCGACGCGACCGTCATCCGGTGGCGCTCGCCCTTGTCGAGGTGCTGGCGCGTGACCGGGCTCAGCTCGATACCACCCGGCCCGCCCTTCTCGGCCTTCGCCACCGCCTTGTCGATATCAGCAAGGATGTCGTCAACGGAAAGGTCAGGGTCGAGCGATGGCGTAGACACGCCAATGGAGAGCGTCAGTGGGACCTTCCAACCGGACCGCTTCGCCCCTGCCTCCAGCGTGGTCTGGATGCGCTTGGCCAGCGCCAGTGCACCATCGGAATCGCACATGGGCAATACGATGGCAAATTTCACGGCTTCGACACGGGCCGGGGTGTCTTCCTTGCGCACGCAGACCTTGATCAGGGAGCCGATATCCCGCAATCGTCGCAGGAAGGTTTCCTTGCCGAAGCCCTTTACCGTGTCCTTCACGTTATCGATGTGAATCTTTATCACCGACAGGGCGTGGTCATGGCGCTGGGTAAATGAACGCATTTCCTGCAGCTTGTCCATGAAATGCGGTTCGCTGCTGAGGCGGGTCAGGCGGTCCAGCGTCGAGTGCTGCTCGAGTTCGCGCTTCTGCTGCTGCGCCTGCGCATGGGACCTGGCCCGTGCCAGCAGGTCCACCTTGTTGAACGGCTTGGTGATGAAATCGGAAGCACCGCGTGACAACGCATCCTCGCGCGCTTCGTCGGTTTCATCACCGGTAACGACCACGACCGGCAGCTGCGACATGCTTTCGTCGTCGGATTGGCGGATCTTGCCGAGGAGCTCAAGCCCATCGATGAAGGGCATGCCGATGTCGGTAAACAGCACGCAGATTTCCCGGTCCTGCTGCACCTGCTCCCAGGCATCCTGGCCATCCACGGCCAGCAGCAGTTCGAATTCATCACCAAGAATCTTCGCCGCAGACGTGCGGATGACCTTGGAGTCATCCGCCAGCAGAATTTTCGGTTTCTTGTCGTTTTCCGCGTCGCTCAAGATTGGCTCTCTGGCTTCGGGTTCAGGTGGTCGCCTTCCACTATAGCGCCTTGAAGGCGCGACTCGCGACCCGGAAAACATTGTTTACACAGTGGCTCGCTTGACTGCTTGCGGGGGCTGGCCGAACATGCGTCACCACATGGCCCCGGCAGAAGGGTCAAACGGACAGGGGGAACGGCCCGACGGGTCGCATACATGTACCAGAGCACGCTAAACGGCCAACTCGTCAGCGTTGAACCGCGTATGGCTACCCTGCTGGGTTATGCCTCGGCGGACGAGCTGCGCGACAGCATCAGCGACATCGCCAGCCAGCTTTATGCCGAGCCATCATCCCGGCAGCGGCTGCTTGCGCTTCTCCATGAGCAGGGCGCGGTCAACCACCTCGAATCCCGGGTTCGCCGCAAGGATGGCTCGATGCTGTGGATCGCGGAATATGCTCATGCAATCCGCAACGAGAGCGGCGATGTGACGGGCCTGCGCGGCGCACTGGTCGATATCACCCCGTTGCGCCGCCAGCTGGGCAGTACAGCCGACTCCTACCGTTCCTTTTTCGTCAATTCCGTCATCGGCATGTACCGCTCCACCCAGGATGGCGAGCTGATCGAGGCCAACCCCGCCCTCGCACGCCTGCTGGGCTACGAGAACGCGGCCGAACTGCTCGCCGACGTTGCCCGGCTCGACCAGCTCTACCCGAGCAGCGCGGAGCGTGAGGCAGTACTTGATTCGATTGCCACGGCCCCCCGCGGCGCCAATATCGAGTTCTTCCTGCTGCGCCGCGACGGCGAGATGATCCGGGTCCAGGAGAACAGTCGCGCCGTGCGCGACAGGGAAGGGAATGTCCTCTTCTTCGAGGGAACCGTCCAGGATGTCACGCAACGCTTCGACGCCGAGCGCGACCTGCGCCGCTCGGAAGAGCGCTATCGTGCCCTGGTCGATAACAGCCAGGTCGGCGTATTCGTTGCCCGCAAGGGACGCTACGAATACGTCAACGAGGCCTTCGCCTGCATGCTCGGGATGCGCCGTGGCGATCTCCAGGGCCAGCATTTCCGGGGCATCTATGCGCCGGAGGCCGTCGGCGAAGCCGAGCAGCGGTTCGCGGCACGACAACGTGGCGAGCAGGCCCCAACGCGATTCGAGACGACGCTATTGCATGCCGACGGCATCACGCGCGTGCCTGTCATCGTCACCATCCAGGCACTGCACCAGGATGGTGAAATCCTGTCGACCGGTACTGTCTCGGATGTCGGCGAACAGAAACGCATCGAGCGCGAGTTGCGCCACAACGCCACGCACGACGCGCTTACCGGCCTTCCCAATCGGCAGCTCTTCCTGCAACGCCTGGAAAAGAAGATTGCCGACGGTCGCATCAATGCACGGCACGAATACGCGGTGTGCTTCCTCGACCTCGACGGCTTCAAGGTCATCAACGACAGCCTTGGTCATGCAGCCGGTGATGACCTGCTGAAACAGATCGCCACGCGCATCAGCAACCAGGTGGAAGCCTGGGACATGGTGAGTCGTCACGGTGGTGACGAATTCACGTTGCTGCTGGACAACATCACCTCACCGGATCGCGCCATGCAGGTTGCCCTGCGGTTGCGTGAAAGCCTCAACCAGCCATTCACGATTCGCGGCAACGAGGTCTACACGCGCGCGAGCATCGGCATTGCGATGGGTGACGAAGGAGTGGTTCATGCCGAGGAACTGTTGCGCGATGCCGACACGGCGATGTATGCGGCAAAACATTCCAGCCACAACGGCGTAGCGCTCTTCGACCTGCGCATGCATGAAACGGCGCGCTGGCGCCTGCGACTGGAAACCGACCTTCGCGTCGGACTGGAGCGCGGTGAATTCGAACTTCACTTCCAGCCGATTCGTCGGCTTTCGAACGGGCAGCCTGCCGGTTTCGAAGCACTGCTGCGTTGGAAGCATCCCGATTTCGGGCTCCTCCTGCCCGGCGATTTCCTGGCAGTCGCAGAGGAAACGGGATTGATCCTGCCCATCGGCTGGTGGGTTCTTGAACAGGCCGCATTGCAGATTGCAGCCTGGGAAGGAGCCTTGCCGGACCGCGAATTCTTCATCAGCGCCAACATCGCGCACCGGCAATTCCACCACCCGGGTTTCGAAGCCAGGTTGGCCAGCATCCTGCGTGACACCGGTGTTCCTGCATCACGGCTGCACCTCGAGCTCACCGAGTCCATCTTCATGGACAATCCATCGGCTGCCGTAACGCGGCTGGAAAAACTGAAGGCGATGGGCTGCAGGCTGTACCTTGATGATTTCGGGACAGGTTATTCCTCGTTCAGTTACCTGAACCAGTACCCGCTGGATGCCGTGAAAATCGACCGCAGTTTCATCGCGGAGATGTCGGCTTCGACACGCGGACGAAAGGTCGTTGGCGGGATAGTGCAACTGGCCAATGCGATTGGCGTCGACATCGTCGCGGAAGGCATTGAAACCGACGCGCAGTGGCGGCAACTCAGGCGATTCGGCATCCGCCTTGGCCAGGGGCGCCGACTCGGTAGCGCGCTCGATTCACGTGCTGCCACGGAATCCCTGCTGATGCCGACACCCCTGAAGCGGAACTGGCTGGACTGGCTGAAACTCCGTCAGGCACCGAGGCGATAAATACCGACGCCGACTCGCACCCGCGCGCCGCCACGACCCGCTGATTCCTGTTTCAGGTAATCCTCGATTTCCCGGGCAAAGGCATCGCCACGTTCGTCCAGGTAGGAAGTCACGCGCCCTCGTGCCGATTCCGGCACCATGCTGTTGAAGACTTCTCGCTGCAGGCGCTTTTCGCTACCCGCGCGCAGGTTCACTTCCAGCGTTTCAAGCAGGTCGCCTGCGGACATCGCGGCCAGCTCTAATTCTTCGCGGCTGCCTGCTTCTGCATGGAAACGGTGTTTCACGAGGCGCAACCGACCATCATCCTGTTTCTCGACGGCACCACACCGGCGCAGCTCATCAAGCACTGCGCGCGGCGGCACGTCCCCACTGTAATCGCGTACGAGGGAATGGAAGGAACCTTCATTACCCTTCAGCGGCAGGTCCAGCGGCACATCATCTGCCTTCGAATAGCGGCGATCACTCACCCAGCCCGAAAGGACTCGTGCGGCACGGTTGGCGCTGGGAAGCGATTCGGGATCAGGACCGTCGTCGTATTCCATCAGGCGCAGGATTTCCTTGCGCGACAGGCCGGTCAGTACGGCGGCTCGCGACTTGAACTGGCGGCTACGTGTAGGCAACGCAAATTCGGAATCTTCCATGGCCACCTGGACGAATGCCCAGCGCGTCAGCTCGGTAAATTCCTGGCAGGAAAATCCGTAGCGAATGAATATCTTGACCAGTGGCTTCAGGATGCGACTGGCCAGCTGGAAAACTCCACGCCTGACGCTCGCCTGCACCGTCTCGGATGCGGTATTGGAATACATGGTGTCCCCCCGGACGAATCACCTCATTAAGCAAAGAATATCATCCGGCCGGAGAAAAGTGACGTTTCACTTTCAATCCCGCTGGTCGCGTCCGCGTCCCATCAAGAGCACATGCAGGCTCGTCACCACCGCAAGCAACCACAAGGCCAGCTTGAGCCAGATGGATTTGACCACCAGCACGGTGGTGTAAATCACGGTTGCCCATACGAACAGGATCGACAGGACCTGAAGCCATGGCGGCAAGGCCTTGCCCTCGGCAATGTCGCCCAGATAGCGACCAACGATTGGCAGGCGCAGCATGCGTTGCTGCATGGCGGGATCGGTTTTGGCAAAGCATGCGGCCGCAACAATCAGGAAGGGAGCGGTCGGCATAAGGGGCATGACAACGCCGATGAAACCGAGCACCAGGCTGACCCAGCCAGTGATCCAGGTTATTACTCCGCCAATTCCACGACGAGTACGAGAAGCGGGTGCTACTGCAAGCTGTTTCATCTTTTCCATGCACAGATGTCAGCATGCTTGCCGGAAGAGAGCAAGTTGCATTGCGATGCACCCGGTGGTTCTCGCGCCCACTTCCACACGGTAGAATTCCGGAAACCGGGAATAGCGAGAAACGCATGCGCAACACCAGCCCCGCGAGACAATCCTGCCGCTGGCTGTTCCTGCTGGTTGCAGGTGCAATGCTGGGTGGCTGCGCAGCATCACCACCGAAAGTGCAGAGTGACCTCTGCCAGATATTCGACGAGTACCCGGAATGGTATGACTACGCCAAGGCCTCGGAAGAAAAATGGGGTACACCGGCGCATATCCAGATGGCCTTCATCCAGCGTGAATCATCGTTTGTTTCCAACGCGGCACCGCCGTTCGAGTGGCTGCTGTTCATTCCGCTTGGACGGCCTTCCTCGGCCTACGGTTATGCGCAGATCCAGGACCCGGCCTGGGAAGATTACACAAAGGCCAACGGCGCCCTGTTCAAATCGCGTACCGATATGGAAGACGCGCTGGATTTCATCGGCTGGTACAACCACATCTCGCGCAAGCGCCTGGGTATTTCACTCTGGGATCCTTACCGGCTGTACCTCGCTTATCACGAAGGCCATGGCGGATATTCGCGCGGTTCGTACAACAGCAAGCCCAAGCTGCTGAAAGTAGCGCGACAGGTACAGGCCAAGGCCGAAACCTACGGTGCACAGTTGAGTCGTTGCGAAGAGCGTTTCCAGTGTCGGCGCTGGTATGAGGTCGGCCCCTTCTGCTCGAAGTGATTACCACTCGATCCGCTTTCCGTCCCAGGCAATGAAACTGCCACTGTCATCCGGCCTCGCCGCCGCGATGTTCTTCAGCAGGCACTCGCAGCTGTAATCCACGCTGAACAGTTTTCCTTCCGGAACGCCAGCCTGGAACGGTGCAGAAAGTTGCGTATCGGTTGTACCGGGATGCAACGAAAGTACAACCGCGCGTTTCCTGCGCCGGGAAAATTCCACGCTCAAGGTTTTCAGGAACTGGTTCAGCGCAGCTTTCGATGCGCGATAGGCATACCAGCCACCGAGGCGATTATCGGAAATGGATCCGACACGTGCGGAAATTGCCGCAAAGACACTTCCCTCGCTTGCGGGCATCAGTTCCGAAAAATGCCGCGCCGCCAACATTGCACCAAAGGTATTTGCCGAAAAGGACTTCAGCAGGTTTGCCAGCTGGATATCGGCAAGCTTCTTCTCCGGCTCAAGACCTTCATCGTCGTGCAGGACACCGACGGCATAAATGATGAGGTCGAGCGATTGACCGGTCTCTTGCAGATTCGCGGCTAGTTCGCGAAACCGTGACTCGCTGGTTACGTCGAGTTCATGACGGTACAGGCGTTCATCATCCGGCAACTCGGTCGAGTCGGTGGCGCTCCGGCTTGCCGCATGCACGGTAGCGCACTGGGGGTCGTAAAGAAGCTTGCGTACCAGTCCGGCACCGATACCGCTGCCGGCACCAATGACGAGGGCAGTGAAGCCATCCTTCAGGTGGGGAAAGGGCATGGAAGCTCTCCCGTTCCAGGTAGAGCCTCCACGCTAGCAGCCGTATTACTGTCGCAACAGGTCAACACGATAAATCTTTCGCGTAACGGAAATTCTGTTACCAGCTTCCGGTGTTCTCCATGGATTTCCAGGGTTCCTGCGGCGGAAGTGAGTCGCCCTTCTGCAACAATTCGATCGATATACCGTCCGGCGATTTCACGAAGGCCATGTGGCCATCACGCGGCGGTCGGTTGATGGTAATACCGGCATCCTGCAACGACTGGCACAGTGCATAGATGTCATCGACTCGGAACGCGAGGTGACCGAAATTACGACCGCCGGTGTAGTCCTCGGGATCCCAGTTGTAGGTGAGTTCCAGCATCGGCGCCCTTTCATCGGAACGGGCTCGCTGCTCGTCCTCAGGCGCGGCGAGAAACACCAGCGTAAAGCGACCGGCCTCGACATCCCGGCGACTGATCTCCACCAACCCGAGCTTGTTGCAGTAGAAGTCGAGAGATTCGTCGAGATCCGCGACACGGACCATGGTGTGCAGGTACTGCATGTTTCTACCTCGGCTCCAGGGTGAGGGCAGGACTATAGCCCTGCCCCTCTACCGCCTCAATGCCATGCACCGAGGATGGCACCGTAAACGGTGAACTGCAGCGTGTGATACCCGCCGTTCACGAGCCATAGTTTCAGGGAACGCTGTTCGAAGAGATAATTGATACCGAAGCTCGCGGCAACCCAGAACAGCCCGGCCATGAAACCGTACAGCAACCCTTCCTGCAGGCTGACCTTGCCAAGGAACATGGCGAAGGCCCAGGCCGCCAGCAGCGAAAGGATGAAAGCGCCTCCGTAAACCTTCGCCGGATTCATCTGTGCTGCCTTCTCATCGGTCATGCCCGATTCACGCATCCACACACCGCCGCAAAGCAGGCTGGAATACCAGAGCCCACCGAGCACGAAAGCGGAAATCGCCGCCACCAGTACCGCCCAGTAATTGATCATCATCAGTTTTTCTCCCCGGTTGCGGCTTGCAAACGCCAGCCGTTGCTCAAAGACTAGTTCGTGAACCCCAACGCACAAGGCGTACCATGCCAAAAGCCGTGTTACTGGATGTCAGCGGTGTACTGCAGGTCGGCGACGAAGCCATCGACGGGGCGATCGACGCGGTTGATCGCCTGCGGGATGCAGGCATGCCATTCCGCCTGGTCAGCAACACCAGCCGCAAGACGGCGGCATCGATGCTGGAGGAACTGAACGGCCTCGGGTTTTCATTTGCGGAAAGCGAGCTGCTCACTGCGCCGGTCGCAGCCAGGACGTTGTTGCAGGAGAAGTCACTCAAACCTTTCCTGCTGGTCCATCCCGATCTCGAACCGGAATTCTCGAACATGGAGGGTGAAGACGCTGTGCTGGTGGGTGATGCTGGAGAAGCATTCACGCACGAACGGCTCGATGCGGCATTCCGCCTGCTGATGGACGGCAAGCCCCTTTACGCCACCGGCATCAACCGGTATTTCCGTGATGGTGACAGGCTGGGCCTGGATGCGGGTCCTTTCGTGAAGGCACTGGAATACGCGGCCGGCGTCGAGGCGACAATCACCGGCAAGCCATCACGGGATTTCTTCGCCGCAGCAGCCAGTTCGCTCGGCGTGTCGCTGGATGACCTGCTGATGATTGGCGACGACGTGGAGAACGATGTTCTTGGCGCGCGCGATGCCGAGCTCGAAGCCTGGCTCGTGCGGACCGGCAAGTTCACTGCCGGAGACGAAGAACGGGCCGGAGAAGAATACTGCTTTGCGGATATTGCAGCAGCAACAAGTGCGCTGCTGGACTGATCAACTACGATGTCATTGCGGTGGCGGAGGTTCGTCGCCATTCCGGTCGCTCGGGAAAAGCTCGTCCCTTTGCCGCCAGGTGTAGTGGCAAACCACGAGAAGGATGACTGCCGTCACGCACGCCATGATCCAGTCCCCATGGACGACCTGCGTAAGGATGGCACCACTCGCCAGTGCGCAAAGGCAAAGGCCGACGAATGCCGACATCCGGTCGATCCAGATACCAAGCGCGCCGAGCAGCTCGAACACACCGATTGCGTACATTGCACCTAACGGGAAACCCCAGCGCTCGAAGGCGGCAACTTCAAATTCCATGCCGGCAAGCTTGGCGAGACCCGAAAGGCCGAAGACCAGGCTGATGAACAGGCGTTCGAGCAACAGGGGCGACATGAGCAGTTTCCTTGGTGCAAGCCTGGTTTCATTGTAGCTAGCCCGCGCGAACAATGTGCCTTGATGGCCGCTGTTTTTTACCTGTCCATGGCTTGCAGCAACAGCTTGATGTCTCCCTGCAAGGCCAGCAGGCGTGATGCGGCATCGTCGCCGCCACCCTCGATGAATTCGCATTCATTGACGATCTTGCGCAGCTTCCGCGCCGCGTAACCGTCCTCCGGTTCCTGCACTGCCTTCAGTCTCAGCAGCTGCGCATGTATTGCATCAGTGCAGGGTTCCGGCCGACATATCTCGCGATGGATCGCCTGCAGCACCGTCTTGAGTTCATCCCTACCCATTGCACCCTCCCTGTGCTTGGTCCGGACCACCAGCATAGTCCGGAAGTAGAACTTTGTTCTGCCGACAGGGGGGCTTGCCTAAGATTTCGGGTCCACAGGCTCACATAAGGACATGTGCATGCCATGCCTGAAGAAGATATTCGGCAACAACCTTCGCGACTTTCGGCTTCAATGCGGGCTCTCGCAGGAGGAGCTGGCGGAACGCCTCAACCTGACGAGTCATTCAATCAGCAATATCGAGCGAGGCGTCCATGGCCCCCGCTTCACCACCCTGGAGAAGCTGGTCAATGAACTCGGCGTCAGTGCCGGGGACCTGTTCAGGAATGACATCAGGCCGCCACCGCACTCGATGACCCGGAGTTCGCGAGACTGACCTGCCATAACAGGCAATCCATTCGTGCCAGCGTCAGGCTCGCCGAAAACTCCATCGCATTCGTCGTCGTTGAAACCCTGGCCAGCCGGCTTGCAACACGACGCGGGAATCCGTCGTCTCCCGGCAATTGCGGCCCTCGCTGCAATTCCTGCAACAGCACCTGGACCCTTCGCCTTCCCTGCTTGTCGTCGCGTGCCCGTCGCCAGCGCTCGAGCTGCCCTTCCAGCGCGGCCAGAAGCCGGCGCTTGCGGTTTGCGTCCATGCATTCACCTCGCGTTTTCTTCCGAGGAGAACCCGGGCAAGTTCGAACGACAATCAGGTAAAGGCGGAGAAGAATCGGCAGGCGCGGAAAGAGTCCGTACAATACGCCCATGCCGAAAAAGACATCTGCCATCGACATGCAGGAAAACATCTCGCTGCAGCCATACACGACGTTGCGCGCGCCGGTTCGCGCCCGCTGGTTCGTCGCGCTGGACGATGCGAGCGAATTGCCGGACCTGCTGGAGCACGCACCGGGGTCACAACCGCCACTGGTTCTCGGTGAGGGTAGCAATTGCCTGTTTACCCGCGATTACGATGGCCTGGTGATTCGCGTGACACTCGAGGGCATCAAACGGCACGACCTCGATGACGGCGCAACCCGACTCGTCGTAGCCGCCGGAGAGAACTGGCATCGCTTCGTTCGCTGGACCCTGGACCAGGGTCTCGCAGGCATTGAAAACCTGGCGCTGATTCCCGGTACCGTAGGTGCAGCTCCGATCCAGAATATCGGCGCCTATGGCGTGGAGGTGGAATCCTGCATCGCCAGTGTTACCGCCTACGATCGCAATGTCCGGGAATTCGTGGAGCTCGCACGCGAAGACTGCGGTTTCGCCTACCGGGATTCGATCTTCAAGCAGGAACCGCACCGCTACGTGGTCACGGCAGTCAGCTTTGACCTGCGAAAGGAATTCACCCCTCACCTCGACTACGCAGGATTGCGAGAGCGCCTTGCCACCCGGGGCATCACGGATCCGGGCCCTGTCGACGTTGCCGACGCGGTGGAATCCCTGCGGCGGGAAAAGCTCCCGGACCCGGCACTGCTCGGCAATGCCGGAAGTTTCTTCAAGAACCCGGTGGTGGCAGGGGAAACGGCCGCGAAATTGCGCGAACGCCATCCCGACATGCCGGCTTTCGATACCCCTGCAGGCACCAAGCTCTCGGCGGGCTGGTTGATCGAACAGGCCGGCATGAAGGGGTATCGCGATGGCGACGCGGGAATATCCGACCGCCATGCACTGGTACTCGTCAACCACGGCAATGCCACCGGCGAACAGCTCTGGGCCGTGGCAGCGAAGGTACGAGAGGCAGTCAGGGAGTCATTCGGAATCGAGCTGGAACCGGAACCCCGTGTGTATTGAGTGATTTTTGTTCAACTTGATGGCCCGCCGTTCACACTCACCGTACCCTTCACGGCTCCCCACCCTTTGAAAAGCCCGTGAGCGATCCACCTGACAAGCAGGTCAAGGAATCAAGCGCCTGTTACACCCCGCATTTTGGACGTCGCCTACAGCGGTTACGCATGGCGCGTGGCTGGTCACTCGAGGAATTCAGCCAGCGAAGCGGGATTGCCGCCATCACGCTGGAGGAGCTGGAAACCGCCATGGAGATTCCTGCGGCAAGGATGCTTGAACGCCTGTGTGTGGCCCTGGCGATCCCGGTCGCGCAGCTATTGAGGGACTAGGCCAAAACCCAGGCGCAGCCCAACCAGGCAAGGCAAAGAAAAAGTGCGAAGCGAAGAATACGGATCGGGATATCCGTCGTGAAGCCCGGAGGCATTGTCGAGAAGCGATGAGCGGCTACAACTCGCCGGACCTGGCGGGAGGGTCGACCGCCAGGCCCGGCGCCTGCGTGAGGCGATCGCGACATGCCCTTGCGCGATCCGCCATGCACCTCCGCCCTGGCCTTGCCGGGCAGGTAACTCTTGGGCCCGGTAAAACACAACGGATACCCAAGGTTTAGCTCTCCGCCGAGCCCTCGGCAAGGGCATTACAGCGGATTCAGCAAATGCTGACGCCGCCCCGCCGTTAAGTAGCCAGATCACCCGTGACGGGGTCGGCTTGGCAACATCAGCAGGTACACGGAAATTGCCAGTGCGAGCAACAGCAGGCCCACACTGACAGCTGGCAGGGGAACCAGCTGCGTTGCCGTCCAGCCGACGCTCGGCCAGAGCAATCCCAGCGCCAGCCACTTTGCACGACGCGGCAAGACACGGTGTTCGAGGTAGTTCGCCAGGATCGGCCCGAAATGACGGGACTCCATCAACCATTGGCGGCTGCGGTCGGAGCTACGGGCAAAGCAGGCCACGGCGAGCAACAGGAACGGTGTCGTCGGCAGCAATGGCAAGGCAACGCCGAGCGCGCCCAGCGCGACTGCCAACCAGCCGATGATGAAAAGGAGGGTCCGCATCGCCGCCTCTCCTGTAACCGCAATGGTGACAGGATGCCGCAGCAGCAGCGCGGCGGCATTGACACGAATCAAGCTGTGGAACTATTCGCAGCCAGACGGGACATCAAACGTGATCGGGCGCTGCTGGACTTCCGGCTGCCACATGCCATCAACGATGGTGGGTTCGAAACGTGACTTCTGCAGCGCCATGAACGCCGAGTGGTCATAGGCGCCCGGCGGCTGTGAATCAAGAATGCGAATATTCACCGGCTGGCCATCAGGGGCCACCATGAATTCGACAATGACGGTACCGGGGAGGCATTTCTCCAGGCTCCGGACAGTGGACAGGTCTGCGGTGATCTCGAAGTTGCGAACGCGGTTCGTGTCGTAAGTGTCCGCATCGTCGGCAACACGAAACGGTTCGGTGGCAAACTCGGTGCCCGGTATGACGCCACTTGGGTACGAATCCGGTGCGTCAAAGCCCACGCAACCGGCGAGACCCAGCAGCACCAGGAAAATCGGAATTCGTTTCATTGCTCACCCCCTGCGATTCCCTTTCCTTCTTGATACCTGCTTGCCTGCTGTCCCGCAAGCCGGAAATGAAAAACGCCGCCACCGGGAACCGGTGACGGCGCTCTCGGGAAGCGCATCGCGGGGCGCGATGATGCCTCCCAGGCGGCTTGTTCGATAACGACAGGCTTGCCGTTACTCGCTCTTGATAATGAACTTGCCGTTCATGGCCGCATAGTGACCCGGGAACGAGCAGAAGAAGGTGTAATCACCCCCTGCCTCCAGGGCCGAAACATCGAAGGTCACGCTGGTGGACTCGCCACCACCGACCAGGTCGGTTGCGGCGATGACGCGATCATCACCCTGCGGCACATAGTCGCTGGCCTTGCCGGCCTTCATGCCGGCCTGTGCAACCGAGTTGAAATCACTGGTCTGCGTCAGGACCCAGTTATGGCCCATCGCATCGACCGGCAGCTTGCCGACATGTTCCAGCGTAACGGTCACTTCGTCGCAACTGGCCGGAACAACCAGTTCGGACTTGTTGAACTGCAACTGGTCATTGCCCGTGATGGTCAGCTCGCAGGGATTCGCGGCAGCGGGCGAGAAATAGCCGAGAGATAGAACGGCAACGGCGACTGCAAAAATGGACTTCATTACGCCTCCTTTCCTTGCGGAAATGGGTGTGGAAACAAAGACCTTGTGGCGATAGCGCCGATTTCAAGGCCTGGCATGGGGTGGATTGTGCAGCATCGCTGGTGCCGACTCGTTGATCCTCATCAAGTCTGGACGATTCGAACGGTTCTGCAGGCTTCCAGGGGGCTGTACCAGGAAATTCATCCACCTGCCGCCGGCCTGCTGTATCGCCAAAGCTCATATCCCACCGAATTGCCTGCAGCCCGATCCCGGCACACGTAGGCTGTAAGACAATGATGAATCGCATGCTTTCAATCCTCTCGACAGTGCTGGCCGCACTGCTTCCACTGCCTGTGGTAGCCGATCTCGCCGGCGGCGCCACCGCCGTGAGCCAGTACGGCAAGGAGCGTGACGAGCAGACGTTATCTGCTGACCTGTCCTGGACACCCGGCCAGTGGACCGTTTACGTGGAAGGGTCCACAGGGCTATCCAGCGACTCGCTGCTGGCCGCCTATCCCGGTGTGAACGCCGATGCGGCAACGGCGGTGAATTCGGACGGCAATGGACGGGTACAGGTATCGGAACTCAAGTACCGCTTCCAGCCCGGCTCCGCAGCGCTGGTCGTCGGCCTGCTTGACGCGACGGCTTACCTCGACACGAGCCGCGTCGCCAACGACGAAACGCGCCAGTTCCTCGGCGCGGATTTCGTCAATAACCCTTCCATTGCCTTTCCCGACTATGCCCCCGGTATCGCGCTGCTCCAGCCCGTAGGAGATGCCGAATGGCGCGCCGTGCTGGGCAGCTCCAAGGGACTGGCTGGCACCTCGGGCACTCGCTACAGCGAGACCCTGGAGATCACGGGCCGGGAGCGCGGCATGTTCCTCGCGACGGAATGGCGGAACATCGCCGGTGATACCGATTGGTCGATCGGAGCGTGGCACAACAGTGGTGATGTCGAACGCCCCGACGGCCAGGGCGAAACGAACGAGCGCGCTGGCATCTACGGTGGCCTCGATACGCCGGTCGCGGGCGGCGACGCCAACCTGCGAGCCGGCTGGAACAACAGCCATGGCAAGCCGGTGCGCGCCTTTCTTGCTGCCGCCTGGACCATTGACTGGCAGGAATGGCGGCTCGGCATCGCCCATGCGCGGCGCTTCGCCAACAGCGCAACCACAGGCAATGATGCCGATCACAGCGAAATCTTCCTGCAGCGGGCACTCGCGAGCGGGCTGCACCTGGCAATCGACCTGCAATACCTCAGCGGAAACAGCAATGGGCCGCCACGACCTGACGGGGCCATCGCCGGCCTGCGGCTGCACTACGGATTCTGAGCAATTCCACCCTCCCCAGGGCCGGCAAGGCCACGTCTACCGGGCAATTTCGCCCTCGTTCGCAACCCGACGTGGTCTTGGACATAATGTGCCGAGCGACCAGACCGCGCTGACGCGGCGACGCAACACCAATCCACCGGGGCCAAAGAGGTGCAGCCTTGCTGCCGACATTGAAGAGTTTCATTTACGACACCGTCATGCGACCGCTGACCAGCGACTGGTACCGCGAGGTGCTGGAACGCGTACCGGAAGGTGCACACCTGCTGGACATCGGTATCGGTACCGGCGGCGCGCTGGCGCGCAACGCCGAACTGCTGCGCGAAAAGCAGCTGAAAATTACCGGTGTCGATATCGACGCGCACTACGTCAAGCGCGCGCAGAAGCGTTTCTCCAGGAATGATCTCTCCGACCTCGTCCAGGTCAGGCTCGAGTCGATCTACGATCACCACGGCGGTCCCTACGATGCCGTGTATTTCGCATCGAGCTTCATGCTGCTACCGGAACCCGAGAGGGCGTTGCGCCACGCGATATCGCTGTTGAAGCCAGGTGGGCGCATCTACTTCACCCAGACGTTCGAGGAAAAGCACGCACCACTCATGGAAAAGGTGAAACCACTGCTGGGCCGCCTGACCACCATGGAATTCGGTCGCGTCACCTACGAAGAGGACTTTCTCAACGTGATCCGCAGTGCCGGGCTGGATGTCGATGAATTTTCGGTCATGAACCGGATCGGGGACCGCAGCTTCCGCATCGCGGTCGCCATGCCATCCGTTGGAGAGCCTTCCGACGCGGCGTAATCAGTCGCGTCTCCGCAACCACCCGACCAGCAGGCCACCCAGCCAGGCCAGCCACGGCAATCCAACCGCCGCGCGCATGGCCTGCGCCTGCATCTCCAGTCCCTCTTCGACCTCGGCATGGCGTCGACCGAACTCCGGGAGCGATTCCTGTGGTGGGAACTGGAGTGGGACCCCCTCGGGAAATTCGCAGGTGAATTGATCGCCGGTCTCGAGATAGCGCCATCGGCGGTAATACCGGCACGCTTCGACAAACTGCCCTGCATCCATCCGTTCCTGCAGCAACCCCTTTTCGAGCCGCTGGATGGTGTTGATGGACAGCTGCGGAGAGGCCTGGGCGAGGAGCGATGAATGGCTGCGCGCCGACTGGAGCAACAGGAAACTCGCCAACGCCGCCACCAGTGCCGGCAGGACCACTGCGGCCAGCAGGTCGTGCGCCAGGCGCTTGGATTGCCACTGCCGCAACAGCAGAAACGCGGCAATGCCAAGCAGCACGCTCACGGGTAATACGGCTGGAGTCCACCACCACGAGGGTTCGTAATCGAGTTGCAGCAGGTTCAGCGACGGCAGGGGCAAGGCAAAGAACAGCAAGGCCAGGCTCGCGGCCAGCGCCAGTCCGAATGCGGCACTGGCAAGTGCCATGCGGCGCCAGCTCATCGTCTTATTTTCCATCGCTGCACATCCCTGCCGTTGGCCAGACATGACGGTAGCGAGCAGCTTGACCTCGTGCAAGCAGGTGGGGAACATTCCCGACCGCTACCGGTCTGAAGACCGGCAACCACAATGAGGAGACCGCGATGAAGCAACGCAACGATCGCGCCCGCAACCTCGTGGCAAAGCATGCGAGGTTCGTGCAGAAGGCGGGCGCACACGGCAAGACGAAAAAGGCCCTGCGCCAGAAAGACAGGCAGCAACTGAAAAGGGAGATTCGCCGCAATGACGAATCTCCCTTTTTCATGCGCAAATCATTAGTGCTCAGTGCACCTGCAGCGTGAACCTCGCTTCAAGGATTTCCACGATACGGCTCGCTTCAAGCTCTGCCAGCTTCACCTGGCCCAGCAGTTCGTAATCCCCCACCGTTTCCTTCTGGCCAATGCCAATACCGACCATGCCCGGTGACTGGTCGAGGATGATCAGCGCCAGGCGCTTGCCGGAGTGCATGTCATCGATGCTCACGGCATCGGCCGCAATGTTCATGTCGCGCAGCGTATTGCTGATCGCACCCACCTGGGTACTCGCACCCTTGTGCGCGTCGCTGAACTGCTGGTTGGCATCCATCGCGATATCCGCGACGGCATCGATGTCTGCGTTGGCCATTACATCCCCCTGGAAACGTCAGCCTGCAGTCTACCGTGCCCATCCTTGAGCTGCCAAAACGGGAATATCAGCATGGGCAGTCAAGTGACTGCTTTCTGCATTTCAGGGCACAATCGATATGTTCATCCATGCCCGAGGACCTCTGCGATGCGATCTTGCTGCCTGCTCCTGCTGCTGCTCCTGCCCACCCTGGCGACAGCCTCGGATGGGGAGTTCACCCTGACCCGTCTTGACGGCAGCAACTGGGGGACGAGCTACTGTCTCGACGAGCCTGTCCAGGCACTCAGGTTCGAACGCCCCATCAAGGACTTCCGCGAAGACTACTGGTCACCGGACAAGGGTTTCGAGCTGGCCTTCGAAGAAGGTGCCGCGCTGCTGACAAGAACAGATGGTGAGGCATTCGAATGTGCCACTTTTGCTATCCGGCAATTCACGCAACTGCCGGAGAAGGATTACTTCCCCTTTGCAACGTTCAGTAACGGCGGCGTGACTGTGTATACCGGCCACTTCGTTCCGAGCCAACGAATGGGTGACGGCTGGCAACAGCTGGAATTGGATGCTTCTTTCATCACGCGCGACGGCGAACGGGTGATCGGCCGCAATACGGGCAAGCTGGTGGAACAGTTTCTCTACATCGGTGCGCAGGAGCCGGTGAAAAGTGACGGCCTCATCGCCGTGATCGACCCGGCTATGCCGGAACAGGCACGGCGCAACATTCTCGACACGATTCCCGTCGTGAACGAAATGCTCGCCGACACGTTCGACTTCCATCCCGCCGAGCCCTACCAGCTGTTCATGTCTACCGACCTTGACGCCTTTGATGGCTTCTCCAGCAAGGGCGGCGCATTACCGGGCCAGATGCGCTTTACGCTGCGCGGGCGTGGCATTACCGGGTTGCTTGAAGAACACCCGACCCATTTTTCAAAGACGGCTGCACACGAAGTATTGCACCTCTGGCAGACCGATCACTGGTTTTCGACACTTGGCAATGAATCACCCTGGGTGCATGAAGGCAGCGCCGATGCCCTGGCTTTCGAGTTGATGAAAGATGCGGGGATATGGAGCAGCGACGAATACGCTGCCCGGTGGAATGCAACCGAAGCCGATTGCCGCAAGGGCTTGGAAGAAACCAGCGTGACTGCTGCGCCGGATAACGGTCGCTTCGACGTCGTCTATTCCTGTGGCGCGGTGTTCTTCCGTCTTGTTGGCGAACGGCTCGACAGGGACTCTCCCGGCACCGGCATCATCCGATTCTGGCAGGCGATGGCCGCGCGGCCAGCGGATGCGCGCCGTGTCGAAAGCCGGGTGCAGGTTTTCGATGCGCTGGACCAGCTCGGGTTTTCAACAGAGGACCGCGCCCTGCTGGAAACGTTTCTCGACGGGCAGGGCGAACAGGCTCTGTCGGCGACACACACGTTCCGAACGAAGAATTGATGCCGCCTTTACGGCAGGAATGAAAGCATCACGAAGCCGGCCAGGTACAGCAATCCCGTCAGCATGCTTCGAGGAATGGTTCTCGCTATGCCGCCGGACGTTGAATGCGCGAACGTGATTAGCCCCGGCACATACCGGGGCTATTCATTCAATCCCGGAGTACTCGGAGGCCCAGGAGCACGAGGGGAAGCAGCAGCGCAACGCCGCCCCCGCCACTGTATCCAGCGCGCTCCTTTACCTTGAAGGTTTCAGGCTGTTCCTTGATCTTCTCGCGGAAACGCTCGAGCTCGGCGTCGAGGTTTTCGATCATCTGTGCGGATGCCTGCTCGAAACCCTTCTGGCTGTCCTCACGCAAGGCTTCCGAAAGGTTCACCAGGGTCGAGCTTGCCTTGATCTCGCTGGTCCCCGGCGCCCGGAAAAGCATGCGGCGGCTATCGATATCGAATACCGCCGTATCGATAAGCGTCGTTGTGCTGTTTTTCTCTCCGGAAACCACATAAGCGCCGACCAGCGTCCAGTAGGCCAGTGAGGATGCCCCTTCATCCGTTGCCTGCATCTGGTCGTAGGAGACCAGTGCCATCACGTCGACGTTGTACATCGTGGCCAGCTGGTCGAGATTCTCGAAGCCGCCCTTGTTGCGAAGGTAGGCGTCGGGAATGATTTCAATGGCGGCAACGTATTCCTTGCCACGGAAAGCATCGGCAATACGGCGGAGAATCTTCTGCTTTTCAGTGGCGGAAAGGTCCTCGCCACTCATCGTCCGACCAGACCACAGGTCAAACCGGGAATGCCCCTGCGTGGTCGGCGCAAAGGCAAGACCGACACGCACCGGGATCTCCAGCACGGCCATCTGCGGCTCGATGGTACGCGCCTCCTCGTTCGGATAGAGGAATTCATAGGTATTGCTGACCAGGCGACTCTGTTTTGCTGCGCAAGCGCTCATCAGGACAGCAAGAAGCGCAACAGTGATTGTCCGTAATTTCATTTCCTTCCCCCTTTTGCAGTACGTGCATAACTTACGATTTTCGCGCCATGGTGAGAAGGGCGAAATTCACGCGCGGCGCGCGGCAAGACAATCCTGCGCGAGGTAAAGAAGCTCGATAATGCGCGTGCGTGTGCATGCATCGTTGCCTTCGCGCTCAGCCTGGGTCGAGATGTACACCGCCTCCTGAAGTATCCCGCCCAGCTGCGCGGAGACCTCGCGCTTCTGGATAGCCGGCAACAGGATCGCCTGCACCATTGACGCCGCCCGGCGCGTTTCGGATTTCCCCGGGCCCACCCAGTCCGTCAGTGCGTACAGCGCCTGCTCGATACGCCACGAGAGTTCGCAACGCTGCATCATCACTCCTGCCCCTCTCGCCGCATGCCACCGGCAATCAACCAAACCTGTTCATTACGTGCGAAAAAGCACCGCCGCACCGGCTCACTCATGGCAGATCGGTAGCCATCAGGTTTGTGATCGCGCATCGGCGTCGCTAGGGTGGAGACATCGCTAGAGAGGATGGAGTTGATGATGCGATACCTACCAGCACTCGCCGCGCTGTTGCTTGCCACGCCGCTAGTTGCAGCAGAGCCGGTCACCTATACCGATGCCCAGGGCAACGTGATGACCTTCCAGCTCGGTGACAGCGCTTTCGCTGATCGTGAAGTCAGCTACGCACCAGGTGACCCGGAACCCAACCAGGATGCTCGGGACGGCAGCCTCGCCACCGGCGCCCCGAATTACAAAGAGCCGGGTGACGGCTCCTACACCACGCTCGGTTGCGGCGGTACGCTGGTACTTCAATTCACCGATAACACGCTGGTCGACCAGGCCGGTCCCGACCTGCATGTTTTCGAAGTCGGCCCGGACGTCGAACCCACCTTTGTCGCCGTATCGACCGATGGCGAAAACTGGGTCGAGCTGGGCAAGATCGATGGCGGCGATGCATCACTCGATATCGGCGAACACGTGCAAGGTGACGCCACGTACCGTTTCGTGCGCTTCACCGACGACGGCAAGGGCTGTCGCGGACGCTGGCCCGGTGCGGATATCGACGCCGTGGGCGCACTTAACGCGGCGCAGATGATCCAGCTCGCCGGCAACCTGCTGTTCGCGACCGACTCCAACTCCCTGCGGGCCGAAGCACGGCAGGAACTCCAACGCATCGCGCAATCGCTTCGCGACGCAGGTGTCGAGGAAGTCACCATCGTTGGCCATACCGATGCGCGCGGTGACGCCGCCTACAACGAAGAACTGTCGCGCCAGCGCGCCGCCGCCGTACGCGATTACCTCCGTGACGAACTTGGCGTTACCGAGATTGAACTTGCGGTGAAGGGCGCAGGCGAAACCCAGCCGGTAGCGACAAACGACACACCTGAAGGCCGCCAGCAGAATCGACGCGTGGAATTCATCTTCTAGCGGTGCCGTGATACGGCCGGTTCAAGGGTTGCGGCAGTGGTACTCACACTGTTCTTCAGTGAGGAGGCCCGCGCGTGAGACGAAAAACGGCCCGCACCACCAGGTGCGGGCCGTTTGGCGTAACCCAGTTAGCAGAAACCCGGCATCAAGATCATTCGAGCACCTGCCGATGCCTCGGGCCGCCGCCGTACTGCCCCCACTCGACTGCACCGTGCGGGCCTCCTCCGAGATCGAAGACCCAGACGGATTCTGCGGGTATGCGATCGGTATCGAACAGCGGTGCGTAAACCACGATCTCGTTGCGACCATCGGCATCGATATCGGCGATGGCGCCGGCCCTGCCGATATTCTCGAGCACGATACGCTCGCTGACCGTCCCGTCGCTTGCGAGCACGATGACCTCGCGCTCCGTCGTCACGACAATGTCGGCAAGGTTGTCGCCGTCCACATCACCAACGAGCGGCACGGTAGAAGGTGCGTACTCGAGGAATACATTACCCAGGTAGACGGGCCAACCGGCAAGGGACGACCCATCGCCATTGAAGACTTCGACGTGGTCGCGGGCGCGGAAGACGATTTCGGCATCGCCATCGCCATCCAGGTCTGCGAGCGCAGGTGCCGGCGTATCCGGCGACCCGTACGACGTGTCAAAACTGTACTGGCGCGTGCCGTCATTCGCGTACACATCAACGATGAAGTGCGAGACGTTCAGATTGATGCCATTGAACACCACGATATCGAGACTGCCGTCTCCCGTGACATCGCCGATGACCGGAATGCGCTCGGGGCTGGTGTCGGTCGCGCCGTGGTCCGGCGTCAGCGGAAAGCCGGGGAGCGAGGTGCCATCCAGGTTCTTCGCATGCAGCTGGCCGCCCTCGATGTAAATGAAATCCATCTTGCCATCCGCATCGATATCGGCCGCTGCGTGCAACGGGCCCGCCGATGCCCAGCCGGCAATCGGCGTGCCGTCGGCCTCGAAGCCATAACCCTCGAAGAAGATTTCATCCACCTGGTCGCTATCGGTATCCACAAGCATCGGCGCAGAGCCCAGCGCCGTTTCGCAGGTATTCACGGGCCAGCCGGCCAGCGGCATCGCGGTGGCGTCGAAGGTATGGAAGGCGCCCTGCCCGCATGGTTCCGAACCGAGGGCAACGGAGGCGGCCACTTCCAGCGTGTCCGTGCTGCCGGAAAGGTTACCCAGCGCCGCAGATACCGCAGCCGTGGTCTGCGCTTCCGGCCAGCCGGATACATCACTGCCATCGTGGTTCCAGGCCATCAGGCTGCTGGCATCACGCTGCCAGGAAAGGATTTCCAGCGTGGCATCGCCATCGATGTTGCCCACCAGCAACGGCAGGAATTCCGGCTCGTCCAGGCGGTAGACAATCTCCGCTTCACCTGCAGTGGGAAAGCCGTCTTCCAGGTAGGGAGAAAGCCGGTACATGCTGGACTCGATGCCGCGGCTATTCGGGTCATCGATGACCAGGTAAAGCGTCTCATCGACCGCCAGGTCCACGACAATCTCGCTGTCGTAATAGCGCGACGCGGAGGAGTCATACAGGACCGCTTCCGGCGCAAGGTCGGGATCGGAATACACCGTGAACTGTGGATTGAACCGATCCGAAAACACGCCGATGCGGAAACGTCCGGCCAGCGCCGTGCTCACTGCGAGACGCTGGACACCGAGGGTGCCGTAGGCGCTGCGGTAGTGACGAAAGAGCTCACCGGAATAGGTCACCTCCTCGAAGTAAGGCAGGATTTCGCGACTGAATTCCGTGGTGGCTTCGTTACCGGACGGGTCGCTTACCGTGACCCGGAAGACCATGAGCGTGTTGCCGTATTCATAGGCCGGAACACTCAGCGAAATATCACCCTTGATGCCTCCGGCGTGTGCGTTGGCGTCCGGGCCTTCCAGCTGCTCGACGGTAACCCGCAGGTCGTCGTTTTCCGGATCGGATGTAGTGACACTGATGACAGGGATGCCGCCTTCGACCACTTCCCCGGTGGCCGCCACGCTCACCGTCGGCGGCTCGTTGACCTCCGGTGGCGGGTTGTTGCCGGTATTGCCGCTGGAACCAGAACCGCCAGAGCCGCCGCATGCGGAAAGGAACATGGCCAGCAGGCCCAGCAGCAGGACACGCACGCCGGAAGCCGTGCTGCGCGAAATGAAACGCTTCCCCATAAATCCCCCAAATGTCTATCGCAACCCCGCATTGCCAACCGGGCAACGCAAACTGGAGTTTCTTGTGGCACGGCGTAAACAAGCCGCCGCTGCCGGACTCCTCATGGGAAAACAGTCGCTGATTCGGCCTGCGATTGCAATTTACAGGGTCTCGATTTCCTGAGGTCCTCGCAATGGAAGCGAGGCGACGCGCGGGGGGACGTGGACGCTAAAGGCCCAGCAGGCGAAGGAAACGGCGCGTGCCCCGGCCCGCGTCAGTCGCGATATCCGCCCAGTAGGCATCCATCAATTCGTGGGAGAGCTCCAGCAGGTAATCGCGGCCATAGGTCGGCAGGCCCTTGCCATCTTCCAGCAATTCGATGGCCAGGGTGAAACGGCGCAGGAGCGGCAGGAGCTCGCCCCGCGGCATTGCTGCGGCCAGCGAATTGCGCAGGAAACCATGCAGGCTCTCGAAGGCAAAGGCGGCATCCGATGCATCCTGCGGCGGCCAGGCGCGCACGATCTCGTGAATCGCCAGCAGCCACTGGCGCAGATTCTCTTCCGTTTTCTCTCTGGTTTTCCCTTCCATGGGCAATTCCTCCAAAATATCTTGGGGAGCAGAGCTTACTCCCGGGGTAAGCATAGCTCACCCAGCATGGGATGGAACCCAATTTGGACGGGAGCCACCCATGAGCAGTTTCAAAAAGGAATTCGGTCAGCAGATCAAGCGCTTACGGGCGCGGATCCACATCACCCAGGATCAGCTCGCCGAGCGGCTTGGAATTTCCAGGGATATGGTGAAGTACTACGAGCGCGGAGATAACGGGCCGGAGTTCGAGCGAATCCCGGCAATAGCCAAGGCACTTGAAGTAACCAAGAGTGAGCTGTTCGACTTCTAAGGAGACCTAATCATGGAAGGATTGAAACCATTCAAAGAAATGTTCAGCTTTGATGAGAGACAGGAGGCGTTTGTAGGAACTCCGAGAGAAATTCACGCGCAAATTGAAGCAATAGAACTAGATGAAAAGGTTCCAGATGAGATCAGGGAGACTTTTGACCTCGCGCGCAATCTTGGACTGTATTCGATGGCCGTATATGGATTTAATCGCATCACACCTCTTATAGGATTCATCGCGCTCGAGCAGGCTTTGAAGGAAGTCGCCAAGAGGCGCGCACCGGAACTATTTAGTAAAAACCGGAACCCAATGCTACGCGAACTTCTCGACCATGCATTGAGAGAGGGCTGGATATCTGAGGATAAGATATCTGATCGTAGAAACATCGCTTTCCAAAGAGTCAGTATCAAGAAGACTATAGAAGCTGGAGAGCAAATAGGGAAAGACGGTAACGACGAGGTAATCGTTGACGTTCCGACTGATTACGAAATTGAGTGCGAAATGGAACGCATGAGGGTGGTTGAACAAATTTGCGAGTCCGCAAAAGAGCTGCGTAATGCAAT
>JAWWBT010000015.1:0-25576 GCA_033720815.1 Gammaproteobacteria bacterium
AGCGCACGAATTCCGAATTGCCTGCGCTTTCACTGCTGGACAAGCCGCCCGAGCGCAAGTCGTCGTTCTCGCAGGATTCGCTGGAGGCGATGTCGCGCCTGGTCGAGATGAAGCTGGCGGATTTCGGTCTCGAGGTGCAGGTTGTCGAGGTTAACCCGGGCCCGGTCATTACCCGCTTCGAAATGCAGCCCGCGGCCGGCGTGAAGGTCAGCCAGATTTCAAACCTCTCCAAGGACCTTGCGCGCGCGCTGTCGGCGATTTCCGTGCGCGTGGTCGAGGTGATTCCGGGCAAGCCGACGGTCGGCCTCGAAATTCCGAATGAAACGCGCGAAATCGTGGGGCTGAGCGAGATTCTCGGCTCGCAGGAATACGACAAGTCGAGTTCCTCGCTGACCCTGGCGCTGGGCAAGGACATTTCCGGTTACCCGGTCGTTGCCGACCTTGGTCGCATGCCGCACCTCCTGATTGCCGGTACCACCGGCTCCGGCAAGTCCGTCGCGATCAACGCGATGATTCTCTCGCTGCTCTACAAGGCGACGCCGGATGAAGTGCGCCTGATCATGATCGACCCGAAGATGCTCGAGCTATCGGTGTACGAAGGCATTCCGCACCTGCTTGCGCCGGTCGTGACCGACATGAAGGAAGCGGCGAATGCCCTGCGCTGGGGTGTGGCGGAGATGGAACGCCGTTATCGCCTGATGGCCGCACTCGGCGTACGCAACATCACCGGTTACAACAAGAAGGTGCGCGAGGCGATCGACAAGGGTGAGCCGATCAAGGACCCGCTGTTCAAGAAGGAAGAAACGCTGGAAGGCGAGGACGCCGAAGCGCCGGACCTGCAGCCCTTGCCGGTGATCGTCATCATTGTCGACGAGCTCGCCGACATGATGATGGTGGTCGGCAAGAAGGTCGAGGAACTGATCGCTCGCCTCGCACAGAAGGCGCGCGCCTCGGGTATTCACCTGATCCTTGCCACGCAGCGCCCGTCGGTGGACGTCATCACCGGCCTGATCAAGGCGAACGTCCCGTCGCGCATCGCATTCCAGGTGTCGGCCAAGGTCGATTCCCGCACGATCCTCGACCAGCAGGGCGCAGAGAACCTGCTCGGGCACGGCGACATGCTGTACCTGCCGGCGGGCTCGGGTTTCCCGAACCGAATCCACGGCGCCTTCGTTGACGACAAGGAAGTGCACCGCGTGGTTGCCGACCTGAAGAAGGCGGGCGAGCCGACCTATATCGAGGAAATCATCGAGGGCCCGAGCGAATCCATTCCGGGCCTATCCGCCGGGAATGGCGGTGGCGATGGTGAAGGCGGCGATGGCGAGAGCGATCCATTGTTCGATGAAGCCGTGGCGATCGTGACAGAGACGCGCAAGGCCTCGATTTCCGGTGTACAGCGGCGCCTGAAGATCGGCTACAACCGCGCTGCGCGCATGATCGAGGAAATGGAAGCCGCCGGCATTGTCTCGGCGCCGCAGAATAACGGCATGCGGGAAGTCATAGCTCCGCCGCCACCGAAGGATTGAACCAGGCCCCACCCCGGGCCGAAATTCGTGAAAGAAACGTGCAGGCGGCAACGCCGGCCTGCCATCACTGTCAAAATGTCTCACCTGATCCGTTTCCGGAGAGTTCGATGTCCACACGCCTGATGCTGATTCTCGCCAGCCTGCTGTTCGTCGCAACGCCGTTGCGCGCCGACGATGCCGAGGCTGCCAAGCGCCTGGAAGGCGTCATGTCCGGACTTGATACCTTGCGTGCCGAGTTCACCCAGACGGTGCTCGATGCGAACCTTGAACCGGTTCGCGAATCGCGTGGTTCCCTTTGGCTCAAGCGTCCCGGCAAGTTCCGCTGGAATTACCGTACCCCCTTCGAGCAGGTGATCGTCGCCGATGGCGTGAACCTCTGGACCTACGACCCGGAGCTCGAACAGGCGACGGTGAAGCCCCTGGCGGAAACGCTGGCGAGTTCGCCGGCCGCGCTGCTGACCGGGTCGAAACCTATCGCCGAAGAATTCGAGGTTTCCGAGATCGGTGAAGCGGGTGAGCTCTACTGGATCGAGCTGGTGCCGATCGTGCAGGACACGGATTTCGAACGTGTTCGCGTTGCGCTTGCGGATGGCGAACTGGACACGATGGAGCTTTCCGACAACCTCGGCCAGACGACGCGCATCCAGTTCCGCGATATCGAGCGCAACGTGGATATCAAGGCGTCGCAATTCAGCTTCGACCCACCCGAAGGAACCGATGTCATCGGTGAACCGCAGACCGTGACGAGTGGAACCGGTAGCCCGCAGTAAGCTGTTTTACCGAACCTGGCAGGCCATGGGTGGCCTGCTCGTGCTGCTGGTTGCGGTTCTCAGCCTTTCACCGGGTGGGGATTCGCCGTTGCCGTTCGCACACGCGGACAAGCTGGTCCATGTCAGCATGTACCTGGCACTCGGCGCCTGGCTTGCCTGCCTGGTCCGCAAGAGCATTGCCCTGCTGCTTGCCCTGGCCGCATATGGCATTGGGCTCGAGTTCGGCCAGGAATTCGTTCCGGGGCGCGGTCTCGACATCCTCGACATGCTGGCCAACGTCACCGGTGCCGCGCTCGGCATCGTCGCAACACGCTTTATCTGGAACCCGTACCAATGGCTGCAACACCGACAATGACACCGCTTGCCGACCGCATGCGGCCGAGAGCGCTTGATGAGGTGGTCGGCCAGAAGCACCTTCTCGCATCCGGCAAGCCACTCTACGAGGCGCTGAGCAGCGGCAAGCCGCACTCGATGATCCTGTGGGGGCCGCCCGGTACCGGCAAGACGACCCTGGCGCGGCTTGTTGCCGCGACCTGCGAGGCGGATTTCCTGCCGCTGTCTGCGGTAATGGCGGGTGTGAAGGATGTGCGTACGGCTGCCGAGGCCGCGAAACAGTCGCGGCAGATGGGTCGCCAGACTGTCCTGTTCCTTGATGAGGTGCATCGCTTCAACAAGGCGCAGCAGGATGCGTTCCTGCCCTATGTCGAGGACGGGACCATCACTTTCATTGGTGCTACGACCGAGAATCCCTCCTTCGAGTTGAACAACGCATTGCTGTCGCGGGCACGTGTCTACGTGCTGAAGTCGCTGCAGAAAGCCGATATCCGTGAACTCATCGATCGGGCGCTTATCGACGAACGTGGCGTTCCGGGCCTGGAAATGGCCGACGAACTCCGTGATGTGCTCGCCGAGGCTGCCGACGGTGATGCCCGCCGTGCGCTGAGCCTGCTGGAAATTGCTGCCGATCTCGTCGGCGGGGAAGGTGAGGTAACGGCGGAAGCGCTGGGTGACGTGATTGCCGGTGGCACGCGGCGGTTCGACAAGGGCGGGGATGCCTTTTACGACCAGATCTCGGCCCTGCACAAGTCCGTGCGCGGCTCGGATCCGGATGCGTCCCTGTACTGGTTCACCCGCATGCTCGACGGTGGTTGCGATCCGCTCTACATCGCGCGGCGCGTCGTTCGCATGGCATCAGAAGATATCGGTAACGCCGATCCCCGCGGCCTGCAGCTCGCGCTGAATGCCTGGGACGTGCAGGTGCGCCTCGGGTCGCCGGAAGGCGAGCTGGCGGTGGCGCAGGCCATCGTGTTCCTCGCCGTGGCACCAAAATCCAATGCCGTCTACATGGCCTACAACCAGGCACGGCGCGATGCAGAGAAATACGGTTCGCTGCCGGTGCCGCCGCACCTGTGCAATGCGCCGACCAAGCTGCTGAAGGAACTCGGGCATGGCCACGATTACCGCTATGCGCATGACGAGCCGGATGCCTTCGCCGCAGGTGAAAACTACTTCCCGGAAGAAATGCCGGAGCAAAGGTATTACAATCCGGTGCCTCGCGGCCTGGAAATCCGCATCGGCGAAAAGCTGGCCGACTTGCGCGACCGAAACCGCAAGTCGAGAAATAAAAGCGATAAATAACAGATAATTACGGAATATTCTTGATGAATAACCTGCTCGCGATAGCCGCTGGCGGCGCGCTGGGCTCGGTCCTTCGCTACGGACTGGGCGGCGCGGTGACGCGTATTGCGGGCGGCGGGTTTCCCTGGGGCACGCTGGTGGTGAATGCGCTGGGCTCGTTTGCTTTCGGCCTGCTGGCGTACTGGCTGGCCGAGCGCGTGCCAGCGGAGTCTGCCTTGCGCGCCTTCCTGCTGGTTGGCCTGCTGGGCGCGTTCACGACGTTTTCGACGTTTTCGTTCGAGACGCTGGGCCTGTTGCAGCAGGGCGAGGCGACGAAGGCACTGGCGAACATGCTCGTGAGCGTACTGCTGTGCGTCGCGCTCACCTGGACCGGCTTCATGCTGGCACGCGAATTTTTCTGACATTCATGTAATCAATCGACTGGAAGGACCATGCTGGATCCGAAACTGCTGAGACAAGATATTGATGCCGTGGTGGCAAACCTTGCGCGCCGTGGCTTCAGGTTTGATGTTGCCGCCTACGAAGACCTCGAGCAGCAGCGCAAGGACGTACAGGTCAAGGCCGAGAAGCTGCAGGCCGATCGCAACACGCGTTCCAAGGCGATCGGCAAGGCGAAGGCGGCGGGCGAAGACATCCAGCCGCTGCTGGATGAAGTCGGCCAGCTGGGCGATGAGCTGAAGGCCGCGCAGGAACAGCTTGGCGAAATCCAGACCGCACTCGAAGACATGCTGCTTTCGGTGCCGAACCTGCTGGATGACTCCGTGCCGGATGGTAGCGACGAAGACGATAACGTCGAGGTGCGTACCTGGGGCGAGCCGACCCAGCTCGGCTTCGAAGCAAGGGACCATGTCGACCTTGGTTCCGGCCTGATGGATTTCGAACTGGCTGCCAAGCTTGCCGGGTCACGCTTCGTGACGCTGAAGGGCCAGATGGCCAGGCTGCACCGTGCGCTGGCGCAGTTCATGCTCGACACGCATGTCGAAGAGCATGGTTACGAAGAACTCTATGTGCCGGTCATCGTCAATCGCGAATCGTTGATGGGCACGGGCCAGTTACCGAAATTCGGCGAGGATCTCTTTGCGCTGGAAGGGGAAAACCCTTTCTACCTGATTCCGACTGCCGAAGTGCCTGTCACGAACTTCGCTCGCGACGAGATCCTTGATGCCGACACCATGCCGCGTCGTTATGTTGCGCATACGCCGTGCTTCCGCTCCGAGGCGGGTTCCTACGGCAAGGACACGCGCGGCATGATTCGCCAGCACCAGTTCGACAAGGTGGAAATGGTGCAGATGGTGAAGGCGGATGATTCCTTTGATGCGCTGGAAGAAATGACCGGCCATGCCGAAGTCATCCTGCAGAAGCTGGGCCTGCCGTACCGCACGGTGATCCTGTGCGCCGGTGATATCGGCTTCGGTGCCACCAAGACCTACGACATCGAGGTCTGGTTGCCGGGGCAGGGCAAGTACCGCGAGATTTCTTCCGTGTCGAACTGCGTGGATTTCCAGGCGCGGCGCATGAAGGCGCGCTGGCGCAACCCGGAAACAAAGAAGCCGGAGCTGATCCACACGCTGAATGGCTCGGGTGTCGCGGTTGGTCGCGCAATGGTTGCCGTGATGGAAAACTACCAGCAGGAAGATGGCAGCATTGTCGTACCGGAAGTGCTGCGTCCGTCCATGGGTGGCAAGGACGTCATCAAGCCGTAAGCCGGGCGCAGGATCCGGATGAACCGAATGGCTGTGAGGGCGACCTCACAGCCATTTTTTCTTGCGGAAGAAATACAGCATGCCGCCTGCGATGCAGGCGAGGAACAGCAAGAGCAGCGGATAACCATAGGCGAAATCCAGCTCGGGCATGTTCCAGCGATGTTCCGTATTGAAGTTCATGCCGTACAGGCCGGTAAAGAACGACAGCGGAATGAAGATGGTCGCGATGATGGTCAACACCTTCATCACGTCGTTCATTCGATTCGACAGGCTGGACAGGTAGACATCCATCAGGCTCGATGTCATTTCCCGGTACGATTCCACGAGTTCGATGAGCTGGATCGAATGGTCGTAGCAATCGCGGAAGTAAAGCTTGGTGCTGTCGTTCACCAGCGGATGCTCGTCGCGCACGAGCTGGTTGATGGCCTCGCGCTGCGGCCATAGCGTCTTGCGGATCAGTACCAGTTCGCGCTTGACGAAATGGATGAGGTCCAGCGTATTCCGTTCCGGATCCTGCAGGACCTTCTCCTCGAGTTCATCGAGCGCTTCGCCATATTCCTCCAGGAGCGGAAATGCCTGGTCGATGACGAGGTCGGCAAGCGCATAGAGCAGGTAGTCGGCCTGCGAGCGCCGGAAGCGGCCGATCGGCCCACGGATGCGCTGGCGGATCGGATCCATGATGTCGTTCGGCCCATTGTGGAAACTGACGACATAGGTCGGGCCGAGAAAGAGACTGACCTGCTCTATGACCAGTTCGTCATCCCGAATCAGCGGCAGGTTCAGCACCATGAACACCTGGCGGTCGTCATAGACGTCCACCTTGCTGCGCTGCCCCTCGTTGATGACGTCTTCCATTGCCAGCGGATGGAGCTGGTAGGCCTCACCGAGTTCGCGCAGCATAGCCGTCGACGCGGCGCCCTGGCAGTGAAGCCAGGTAACCTGCGGGCTATCGAAATAGTGCCGGCAGTCTTCCAGCGAGATGTCCTCGACCTCGTGCAGCTCGTTTTCGTCATAATCGAAGAGGTGCAGGCGTGCCGGTGGCGCGTCGGTGCGATCAACAAGCGTGCCGGGGGCAGTGCCGGGGCGATGGTAACGGCGCTGGAAATACGACATCGAATCACTCCGTGGTTTCGATCAGGTACCCAGAGGATAGGGCAGTCAGAAAGGAAAAAGGCCTCCGAAGAGGCCTTTTTCACGCACTAGCGGTTATTCACTCGCGCGTCATTCCTCGCCGGTAAACGCACCGAGTAGATGCAGCAGGCTGAGGAACAGGTTGTAGATCGACACATACAGCGTGACGGTCGCGAGGATGTAGTTCGTTTCCCCGCCGCGCACGATCTGGCTCGTTTCGAACAGGATCAGCCCCGACATCAACAGCACGAACGCCGCGGAGACAGCCAGCGACAGCGCCGGGATGCTGAAGAAGATAGCACCGAGGCCTGCGAGGAAGGCGACGAGGATACCGGCCATCAGGAAGCCGCCGAGGAAGGAGAAATCCTTCTTCGTGGTCACGGCGTAGAAGCTCAGGCCAATGAAGATCGCCGCAGTACCCGCGAAGGCCTGCATGACCAGTTCATTGCCATTGCTGAACATCGTGGTATAGGCGTTGATGATCGGACCCAGCGTGTAGCCCATGAAGCCGGTCAGCGCGAAGACGCTGAGCAGGCCCCAGGCGCTGTTCGCCAGCTTGTGCGTCAGGAACAGCAGGCCGAAATAGCCGACCAGCGTGATGATCAGGCCGGGATGCGGCAGGTTCAGCTGCATCGAGATGCCTGCGGTAATGGCGCTGAACAGCAGTGTCAGCGACAGCAGCCAATAGGTGTTTCGAAGCACCTTGTTGGTCGAGAGCGCCGACTCCTGGTGACGAATGACTGAACTTTCCTGCGGATGCATTCGGACTCCTCCGATCATTGAATTCGTGTGATGAATACTATCTGGTTTCGATGGCGGGGGAAATCAAGGGTTCCGAGTCGGGCGACGTTTCCAGCGACGCCAGCGTGATGGCATCGGTAGCGGATGGTGCGGAACGGAAAGTGGCGGAGAGGGTGGGATTCGAACCCACGAAGGGCTACAAACCCTTGCCGGTTTTCAAGACCGGTGCATTCAACCGCTCTGCCACCTCTCCTGCGGGTCGCAAGGATACCGGATTCCTACGCGGTTTCGCCAGCTTCGTTGGCTCGTCATGTGGCAATTTCTTGCAATCGACGCGTAGTGTCCCCATATCGGTTGGGAAAGCTTTCTGTCACGACTTAGAATGGGCTCATGAATTACCGATTCCCCAATTCACCGCCGCCGGGCGGCTTCTTTTCGCGCCTCGTCGGCGCAATCGTCGGCCTCTTCATCATGGTGGGGCTGTTCTTCCTTGGCTTGACGGTGTTTGCCGCAGCGGCCGGTATTGCGCTGGTCGCCTTCATCGTCTTCTACATCCGGCTGTGGTGGCTGCGGCGCAAGATGCGCGGTCAGGGTGGCCAGCAGGGCTACTACCGTGAATCCCGGTACCGGGAGCAGGGCAATTCCCGCGATTCGGTCACGCTGGAAGGCGAATACCACGAGAAGCGTGACTGACCGTTTCGCAAGATCAAACACACGTTTGCGGTTTTTTTGTTCAATAGTTCCTGCAAACGAGTGAAACCCGTCTAAGCTTTTTGCAACGTGTCACGGACCGCAGAGTCCGTTTGCTGGGGTTTTGCCACAGCAGCGCGTTGTGAAAGGGCCTTCACGCCGTGGTGTCCACCGCGGTACTTCCACTGGATGGAACATGGATTGAAGCAATGCGCTGCCGGGGGGCGGCGCAGTTAACCGGCACGCATGTGCCAGACAATCCTCAAGGGGGGAAACCAATGTTGAAGAAGAAACTGACGAGCCTTCTCGTCGTTGCGTCCGCGTCATTCATGGCGTCAACCGCAATTGCCGACCACAGCTGGAACAACTACCACATCGCCCGCGACAGCTCCTCGTTCACGATCATGTACGTGGACAGCGTCACCTCGACCTGGGACAGCACCCTGGCCGAGTCGATCCAGAAGTGGGGCCAGTCCAACGTGATCGGTTTCGAGCTGGCTGGTTCGGATGACTCCGGCAAGACCCGCAAGCGCTGCCCGATGATCTCCGGCCAGATGCGCGTCTGTAACGACCGCTACGGCCAGAACGGCTGGCTGGGCCTGGCCTCCATCGGCCTCGATTCGAACGGTCACATCGACCAGGGCACGGCGAAGGTCAACGATTCCTACGACTATTACTGGACGCCGGCGGAAATGAACCACGTGATGTGCCAGGAAATCGGCCACGTGTTCGGTCTTGGTCATACCTCGGAAGATGGCTCCAGCCAGAACACCTGCATGGACTATTCCACGTCCAATAACAGCCAGTGGCCGAACAGCCATGACTACCAGATGATCGAGGAAATCTACTCGCACCTGGACAGCTACGACAGCTTCCAGCAGACCGCTGGTGGTGACGGTGGCGACGGCGGCAACGGCTGCAATGCGCCTCCGGGCAAGGGCTGCAACAAGTTCGGCGCCAACTTCGACATGCCGCGTGGCCTGCTGGTTTCCAAG
Organism: Gammaproteobacteria bacterium; assembly: GCA_033720815.1. Classification (GTDB taxonomy): domain Bacteria; phylum Pseudomonadota; class Gammaproteobacteria; order Natronospirales; family JAJUFS01; genus JAWWBS01. The sequence continues at coordinate 9,195 of JAWWBT010000015.1, forward strand.
AACCGCAACCACGAAGTCTATGTCGCCAAGCGTAGCGATGGCGGCTACTGGGTGCACCACGTGTACCTGATGCCGGGCGAGGACAATGGCGACCACAGCCACTGATATCCGTCCTGCTTGACGAAAAAGGCCGCACATCGTGCGGCCTTTTTCTTTATCCGTTCAGCATGGGGTCCTAGCGGATCGGCTTTTCCCAGCCGTGCAGGAAGAAACGTTCTTCGAGCGGTGTGCGCTTGCGCTCGGCCAGTTCTGTTTCCTTCTTGCCTTCCGGAAGGTCATCGGGGTCACCGGGATGACCAATGGCGATCATTGCCATGGGGGTGAAGCGTTCAGGAATATCGAAGGCCTCGGCCACTTTCTTCTTGTCGAACCCGCCCATCTGGTGAGCTACCAGCTCCAGCGCAGTTGCCTGCAGGCAGAGGTTTTCGCTGGCCGCACCCGTATCGTACTGGCCCCAGCGGTTAGGCTTGCCGTTCTTCGTGAATTCCGAATCCGCGAGTGCCAGTAGCAGCACCGGCGCATGCTTCACCCATGCCTGGTTGGGCTCGGCCAGGCACTCGAACGCCTTGTCGAAGCTTGCAGCATCGTCGTTTCGATCCCAGGCGATGTAGCGCCAGGGTTCGTCGCCCAAGCAGGAGGGGGCCCAGCGTGCCGCTTCGAGCAGGGCAATGAGGTGTTCGCGCTCCACGGCCCTGTCGGGATCGATGGCACGAGGCGACCAGCGTCGGGCCAGGAGATCGTGAATTGCTACAGAGGTTTTCGCCGGTTTTTCAATCACTTGGCGCTCCAATTAAAACGGGATTCGATAATTCGGGCGGGCGCAGCAACAGCCCGGATCGGCGGGATGTACTGAGGTTAACAGGGCTCCTGGCGGCAAGGCCAGCGGCCCGGTCGGGAAGTCGTTGTGCGTCTGCGGTATCCTCACAGCCCGATGCCTGCGATGGAGCCACACGTGCCGACACTGGCCGAACAACTGGGAATTTCGCCGGGAATGCGTGGCCAGGTCTCCGGTGAGCCGCAGGGGCTGGATATCGAATCGCTCAAGGAGCAGGAGGGAGGCCGCGATTTCCTGGTTGTCTTCCTTCGTGCCCGGCAGGAAGTCGAGCAGTTGGCGAAGAAACTTGTCGCTGCGATCGATGAGGGTGGCCTTCTCTGGATCTGTTTTCCGCAACCGGCACCCGACGATGAGGAAGTCACGAATCTGGCGGTGAAGACCGACCTCACCATCGAGGGCAGTTGGCAGGCACTGGCGGATCTCGGGTATGGTCCGGTGCAACAGGAAAGCCTGCAGGGCGATGGTGACGATTGCACCTGGGTCGCGTTGTGCTTCCAGCCACTATCGAGTCGCCACTGAACGGGCGCCGCTGATACACGGGCCGCTGGCCCCGACCGGATTGAACAATAACCATGCTTGAGACCATTGAAACCGCGCTACTGGCGTTTTCCGGCTTCATGTGGGGTCCGCCACTCGTCACCCTGCTGGTTGGCGGGGGCCTGTATTTCCTGCTGCATTCGCGGGGCTTTCCCTACCGGCATTTCCGCCATGCCATACATATCCTCATGGGCAAGTACGACAAGGCTCATCACGAGGGTGATATCCCGCACTACCAGGCGTTGTCGACGGCGCTGTCCGGCACGCTGGGTCTCGGCAATATCGCCGGCGTGGCGGTAGCGATCACGATGGGTGGTCCGGGTGCGGTGTTCTGGATGTGGGTGACCGCGGTCGTCGGCGTGGCAACCAAGTATTACACCGCGACACTGTCGATCATGTATCGCGGCCGCGACACCGCCGGCAACCTGCAGGGCGGCCCGATGTACGTGATCCGCGAGGGGCTTTCGAAGCGGTGGTTGCCGCTGGCCTACCTGTTTGCCGTAGCGGGCCTGGTCGGCACCTTGCCCGTTTTCCAGGTGAACCAGCTGGTGCAGATCGTGCGTGATGTGATTGCCGTGCCGAATGGCTGGACGGGCAGCGAATCGCATTTCGGGTTCGATTTCATCGCGGGCTCCATCATTGCTGGCCTGGTGCTGGTCGTGATTCTCGGCCACATCAAGCGCATCGGCGCGGTGACGGGTCGCCTGGTGCCGTTCATGGTGCTGACCTACCTGCTGATGACCATCATCGTGCTGTTCCGTCGCGCCGACGAAATTCCGCAGGCATTTGCACTTATCGTCAGCGATGCGTTCACTGGCGAGGCTGCAGCCGGCGGTGTCCTGCTGCAGGTGATCCTCATGGGCGTGCGCCGTGGTGCGTTTTCCAACGAAGCGGGCATCGGTACCGAATCGCTGGCACACGGCGCGGCGAAGACGGACGAGCCGGTTCGCGAGGGCCTGGTTGCGATGATGGGCCCGGTGATTGACACGCTACTGGTCTGCACCTGCACGGCACTGGTGATCATCGTGACCGGTGCATGGATCGACACCGACCTGGATGGTGTGACCCTTACTGCAACGGCCTTTGAAACGGCATTCCCGGGATGGGGTGCGTACATGCTGGTGTTCATCGCCGTGCTGCTTGGCGTGAGCACGGTACTGTCGATGTGGTATTACGGTGCGAAATGCATGGGATTCCTGTTCGGTGCGAGCCGCATGCGTCAGTACGTGTGGATCTACACGGTGCTCGTTGTGGTCGGTTCGGTGGTCTCGCTGGAAGCGGTAATAGGCCTGATTGATGGCATGTACGCGGTAATGGCGATACCGACGATGGTGTCGGCCCTGCTGCTGTCGAACAAGGTGCGTGAGGCCACGCATGATTATTTCCGCCGCCACGCGGATGAGCCGCATGCGGACTATGACTGAGGGAGAGTGACGTGAAAATCCTGAGACGCCTTGCCCAACCGGAATTCGGCGCTGCGGTCATACTCGGCCTGCTGGCGGGCATCGAGCTGGGCCAGGTCATTGCGCGACTGTGGACGTATGGCATCGACACGCTCATCGAGAACAATCGCGCGATGTGGATGCTGGTCTCGGTGCTGATTGCGGCAACGATTGCCTGGCGGCTGTTTCGCTATCCGCTGGAAGGTCGTGCGATGCGTCGCAACCTCATCGTTGTTTTCCTGCATGCGATTGGCTGCTGGCGGTTCCTTTCCCTGGAACTCGCCGTGCTGGCGACCCTGCCGGTATTCGCGCTGGCAGCAGCGTGGTGGCTGCAATCCGACGAGTAAGGTCGCGCCGAATCAGCTTCCCTCAGTAAACCAGCGGCGGCGCAGGAAAAAGGCCGCGTTGACCATCATTATCAGCACGGGCACCTCCACCAGCGGCCCGACGACCGTCGCGAAGGCCACGTCCGATGAAATCCCGAACACGCTGATGGCTACTGCAATGGCCAGTTCGAAATTGTTGCCCGCCGCGGTAAACGCGAGCGTCGTACTGCGTTCGTAATCCGCACCGGCCTTCCAGGCTAGCCAGAAGCTCGCGAAAAACATGATCACGAAGTACAGCGTGAGCGGCAACGCGAGCAGGGCGATGTCCGGGATCTTCTGGATCAGGTCATCACGCGAGCTGAACATGACGACAATCGTGAACAGCAGCGCGACCAGCGTCAGTGGGCCGGTGCGCGGCACGAAGACCCCTTCGTACCACTCACGACCCTTGCGGGCGATCAGTGCGCGACGCGAGAAATAGCCGGCGGCAAACGGAATGCCGAGGTACACCAGCACGCTTTCGACGACATCCAGCATGTTGATATCCACCACGCGACCTTCCATGCCGAACAGTTGCGGCAGGAAGGTGATGAATATCCAGGCATAAAGACCGTAGGCAACGATCTGGAACAGCGAGTTGAAGGCGACCAGGCCGGCACCATACTCGGCACTGCCGCGAGCGAGATGATTCCAGACGAGTACCATTGCGATGCAACGAGCAATGCCGACAAGGATCAGCCCGGTGAAGAAATCGGGATGGTCGCGCAGGAACAGGAAAGCCAGCGCGAACATCAGTACCGGCCCGACCAGCCAGTTCAGCAGCAGCGAGATGCCGAGAATGCGACGATCGGCGAAGACCTCGCCAAGCATTTCGTAACGCACGCGCGCCAGCGGCGGGTACATCATCACGATCAGGCCGGCGGCGATCAGCAGGTTGGTACTGCCGAACTCGAACGCGCCAAGAGCCTCCTGCATGCCGGGCACGAAACGTCCGAGCAGCACGCCGGCGACCATGGCGAGAAAGATCCAGAGCGTGAGGTAGCGGTCCAGCCAGCCAAGGCGGCGGGTGGAATCAGTCATTCGAAAATCCTTTGTCTAGCGTGGGGCGAGTTGGTCGAGTTCTTCCCGCAGGGCGAGCTGGTCAAGCTTGCCGATCGGGAGTTGTACCAGCAGCTCGATGCGCTGCCTGATTTCACGGAAAACGCGGCGGAATGCTTCGCGCTTTTCTTCATCACTTCCTGTCGCGGCAGCCGGGTCCGGGAAGCTCCAGTGAGCGGTCACGGGATGCCCCGGCCAGACGGGGCAGGATTCACCTGCGGCGTTGTCGCAGACCGTGATGATGATATCCATCGGCGGGGCGTTGTCGCGCTCGAATTCCTCCCAGCTCTTGCTGCGGAAACTTTCCGGTGTGACATCCAGGCGCTCGATCATCTCGATGGCGAAGGGGTTTACCTTGCCGACAGGCGTGCTGCCGGCGCTGTAGCCCTTGAAGCGGCGGCCACCGTGATGGTTCAGCAGCGCTTCAGCCATGATGCTTCTTGCCGAATTGCCGGTGCAGAGAAACAGGATGTTGTAGCTGGTTTCGTTCATCGCGTGCACCCCTGGTCGGAAGGCCGCGATTCTAGCAGAAGAAAATGTCGGAATTGTTTCAGCAGCAGGTGGAACTCAGGGCTTCCAGGGCTCCGGACGGTGGATATGAAAGCCTTGCGCGTAATCCACGCCCAGTTCGGTCAGGTGCGCCAGGGATGCCTCGTCTTCGACGAATTCCGCGGTAGTTTGCAGGTCAAAGATACCCGCGACCTTGACGATTGCCTGGACGATACCCCGATCCACGTGCGAATCCGCGAGGCGACGAATGAACTGGCCGTCGATCTTGAGGACATCAACGGGCAACTGCTTCATGTAGGCAAACGACGACATTCCGCTGCCGAAATCATCCAGCGCGACCCGTGCCCCGACATCGTGCATGGCCTTGATGAACTGCTTTGCAGCATTGATGTTATGGATGGCAGCAGTCTCGGTGATTTCAAAGCACAGGCGCCTGGCATCGATACCAACGGTCCGGATACTGGAACGGATGAAATCTGGAAGGTCTGAATCCCCGACTGACATGCCCGAAAGATTGATGGCGATTCGGGAGTCGGGTTCGCGAGCATCCATCAGCATGGCCAAGGCCCGGGAGATGACCCAGCGGTCGATGCCACCGATGAGGTCATAGCGCTCCGCTGCGGAGAGGAATTCTCCCGGTGCGACGATCTCGCCCTCGTTATTGCGATAACGCACCAGCAGTTCGTGCATCGGTGAATCGTCGCTGGCGGCTACCGGCACGATTCTCTGGGCGAAGAGCTCGAAACGATTCTCGCGTATTGCCTCGGGAATCAACGTTGCCCAGGAAATCCTGCCCTGGCGCTCGACAACGGCGGAATCCGTCGGGCGGTAGCTGTGGAGGCGGTTTCGCCCTGAGTCCTTCGCTATGTAACAGGCCTCGTCAGCCTGCCGGAGCAGCTCCTCGAAGCTCGTCCTGCCGTCTTCGCTGAGCGCGATGCCAATGCTGCCACTCACCTGGAAGCTTCGTCCCTCCCATTCGAACTGGAGTCGGCCAAGGTCGTCCAGGATGGCGCTGGCGAGCTGCTCGGCGTTGTGGAGATTGCACCCCGGAAGGAGCAGGGCGAATTCATCCCCGCCGAGTCGGGCAATGACATCTGTTTCGCGAGGGCGCTTGTGAAGCAGCTCGGCAATGCGGCAAAGCAACTGGTCACCCGCCAGGTGCCCGGAGGAGTCGTTCACCAGCTTGAACTGGTCAAGATCGATGTAGAGCAGGACGCAATCCTTGTCGCGATGCTCGAGAATTTCATTTGCGCGACGGGCGAGCTCCCGGCGATTCAGCAGGCCAGTCAGGTCGTCATGTGCGGCCTGGTAGGCCAGCTTGTCGCTGACGCGCTTTTTCTCCGTGATATCGCGGTAGACGCCATAGATGCCTACAACATCGCCATGCAGGTAGACCGGGTAACCCACGATGGAAACGACCACGGGCCTGCCGTCGCGTGTCTGGCGTTGGGCTTCTTCCCAGACAACGCGGCGCGAGAGCACGGAATTGGATATGTCCGCCGCTTCCATTCGCTGGTCATCAGGAACGATCAATGTGTTCAACGGCCGGCCGCGGGCCTCATCGGTTGTCCAGCCGAAGAGTGATGTGAACGCGGGATTGCATCGCACGACGCAGTCATCTGCATCGAGTTGCACGATGGCTTCCGGTGAACTCTCGAACAATTGCTCGGCAAATGCCATCTGCCGTTCAAGCTGGCGCTTCGCGGCGATCTCCGAGGTGACATCCTTGCCTGAAATCAGCAGTACCGGCTTCCCGGCGAGGTCCATGTTCCTGACATGGCAGTCCAGGACAAATTCGCTCCCGTCATGGCGGCGCATGGATACATGGTCGGTAATTTCATCCGTGCTTCCCAGCCCTGCGATCGTCTCCAGGAAGCGGTCGCGACCATCCGGGAACAGCAGGTCTTCCAGGCTGAGTGCTACAAAGTCCGCGTACGGGAGGCCGAATTCATCGCAAGCGGTCTGGTTCACCGCAAGCACATGGTGATCCTGCGGGTCGCAAACCCACATGGGATAGGGATGAAGGGCGAATACCTGGCCTAGCGCACTGGCCACTGCATTAGTGCCGACAGGCGGGCCGCCATGTTTGTCGTGTTGCGAGGTTGCCACCAGGGTGTCTCCAGCTGGGCGCTGCCCTGGCCATCCGTGGCCTACGTCATTCTTTTATATACATTATGGCGCACTGCGTCTCCGGACAAGCAAGCGAATTGCAACGAATTGTCAGAAGCTGACCCGTAGCGTGGCAATACCACCGCCCGGAAGGGGCAGTAGCATCCAGCCCACGCGTTCGTCGCCGGATTGGTCGGCGATGATTGCCGTGGCGTGGAATGCGAGCGCCCAGCCCAGCCAGGCCTGGGACGTGTAATGATCGTTGAAATTGATCCTTGCGAGTGGCGGCAGTACCGATGCCGCATACAGGGAATAGCGCGCGACGGGCGATTCCGCCATGCGTGCTGCAGTCAGGAAGGGGATGGATCCGTAGATCGAATGGCCGCTGACGCCGTCATTGTCATTCCAGGGATGCCATCCCGAGGTGCCCACGTCGGGACGGTGTGAACCGATGGCGTACGTCAGCGCCCAGCCTTGTGGCCCGGCAAGCAGGTTGGCGCGCAACGATCGGGAGGCCCACGTCGCGAGCCAGGAATCGTCATCCTCGCCTCGATAACCACCGGCAAGCATGCCGAGGGAATAGAGGGGCACTGACCAGCGATTCTGTGCGTAATCACCGACACGCTCGAAGTTGTGGAAAAAATCATCGCCGTTCTCGGTGCGCCAGTCTGCCTGCCATGTGTCGCGGATCCAGCGGTCGGCGTTGGTGTTCGACAACAGTGCATGGCCGGCTACGTAAGGAACCATGCCGAGGAGGTTTTCCGTGCTGTACGCGGCTTGGTAATCGTCGGCGACATCCATGGCGAAGCGCTGCAAGGGATGCGCATTTTCGTCGTGTTCGGGTCCGGATGACGTGCTGCTACAGGCCGTCAGCCATGGCAGTAGCGCCAGGAGCAGGATTTGAAGGAGGAATCGCATGCAGGGTTGCGCACAATGCAGTAAGCCTGGCTTCACTATCGGCGAGATAACCATCGCTCGCAAGTCGTAATCGTGGCTTGACCATGGTGTGACCACCGACGTTGCCTCGGGTTCCGCATCCGGTCCGGATGCGTGTTTATTGCGCAGGTATTGCGAGGCAACGTGGTTTTCGCAGCGATTTCCGGGTTATTCTCGGGCGCTCTGCAAAAGACGAAGAGGGTTACGCAATGAGATCTTCCTCCTATCTCGCGCTTGCCGTCGCGACCGCACTCGCGACCACGGCCTGCTCGAAATCCGAAGACGACGCCGCGAAGACGGCAACGGCCGACCAGGCCAAGGCCGAGCAGCAGGCAACCACTCCTGCCACGGACAACCCGTTGCTGGTACAGAGTGACCTGCAGTTCCAGGCACCCCGTTTCGACCTGATCAAGGACGAGCATTACATGCCGGCCTTCGAGCAGGGCATGGCCGAGCACAAGGCCGAGATCGAGAAGATCGCCACCAACCCGGAGGATCCGACCTTCGAGAACACCATGGTGGCGATGGAAAAGGCCGGTCGTACGTTGAGCCGCGTTTCCGCGATCTTCTTCAACCTGTCGTCCGCTGATTCCAATGACAAGCGCCAGGAAATCCGCTCGGAGCTCGCACCGAAGCTGTCCGCGCATTACAACGAACTGGTCCTGAATCCTCAGCTGTTTGCTCGCGTGAAGAGCCTGCATGAGCAGCTCGGCGAGCTGGGGCTCGATGCCGAATCGCGTCGCCTGGTTGAAGAAACCTACACGCAGTTCGTACGTGCCGGCGCGGAGCTGTCCGAAGAGGAGAAGGCACGCATCAAGGAAATCAGCGAGGAAATGTCCAAGCTGACCACACAGTTCAGCCAGAACGTGCTGAAGGAAGTGAACGCATCTGCCGTCGTGTTCGATTCCCGCGAGGAACTGGCCGGGCTTTCGGATGCGGAGATCAACAAGGCTGCCGAGGAAGCGAATTCACGTGACCTCGAAGGCAAGTTCGTGATCACGCTGCAGAACACCAGCCAGCAGCCGCCGCTTGCTTCGCTCACCAACCGCGCGAGCCGCGAAAAGATCATGGAAGCCTCGCTGTCGCGCGGTATCCGTGGCAACGAGTGGGACAACCGTGAAGTGTTCACGCGCATCGCGAAGCTGCGCGCCGAACGCGCCCAGCTGATGGGTTACGAGCATCACGCCGCTTTTGGCCTTGAGACCCAGACGGCCCAGACCGCCGAAGCCGTGAACGAGCGACTGGCGTCACTGGCACCGCGGGCCGTCGCCAATGCGAAGAAGGAAGCCGCCGACCTGCAGCAGATGGTCGAGGAATCCGGCGAAGACTTCGACCTGAAGTCATGGGACTGGAATTTCTACACCGAGAAGCTGCGCAAGGCCCGTTACGATTTCGACGAAGCACAGCTCAAGCCGTACCTCGAGCTGGATAACGTGCTCGAGAACGGCGTGTTCTACGCCGCAACCCAGCTATATGGCATCACCTTCAAGGAGCGTCCGGACCTTCCTGTCTACCATCCGGATGTCCGTGCCTGGGAAGTCTTTGATGCCGATGGCGAGCCATTGGCGATCTTCTACGGTGATTTCTATGCACGTCCGTCGAAACGTGGCGGTGCCTGGATGAATGCCTATGTCTCGCAGTCAGGCCTGCTCGGTACGAACCCGGTTGTTGCCAACCACCAGAACATCCCGAAGCCGCCGGAAGGCGAGCCGACGCTGATGAGCTGGGACGAGGTCAACACCATGTTCCATGAGTTCGGCCACGCGCTGCACGGCATCTTCTCGGATGTGAAATACCCGTCGTTCTCCGGCACGTCCGTGCCGCGTGATTTCGTCGAGTACCCGTCGCAGGTCAACGAGATGTGGGCCACCTGGCCGTCGGTGCTGGAAAACTACGCCGTCCACTACCAGACAGGTGAGCCGATGCCGCGTGAACTGCTGGACAAGGTGCTGGCAACACAGAAGTTCAACCAGGGTTACGCCACCACGGAATACCTTGCGGCCTCGCTGCTGGACCAGTCCTGGCACCAGTTGAGCCCGGAAGAAGTGCCGAGCGCTGACGGGTTCCTGGAATTCGAGAAGAATGCGCTGCAGGAAGCCGGCGTGGATGTCGAAGAAGTTCCGCCGCGCTATCGCACGGCCTATTTCTCGCACATCGCAGGTGGCTATTCCGCGGGTTACTACGCCTACATCTGGTCTGAAGTGCTGGATGCGGATACGGTGGAGTGGTTCAAGGAGAACGGTGGCCTGAAGCGCGAGAACGGCGATCACTTCCGCAAGACGCTGCTCTCGCAGGGTGGTGCCGAGGAAGCCATGGTGCTGTTCAAGAACTTCCGCGGTTCCGCGCCGAACATCGAACCGCTGCTGGAACGTCGTGGCCTGACCGGCGACAGCGAATAAGTCATTTATTCGCAGCATGAAGAAGCCCCGCCAGTGGCGGGGCTTTTTTTTTGTGCGTGGAGGCCAGGGGCCGAGATGGTTCAGGGCAGGGCGCCTTCATGACGCAGCACGGCTTCGATCAGTTCGTCGCGCCGTTCTGCTTCGGGTGTGCCGTCCAGGGCTTCCAGGATTTCCTCCAGCTCCATCAAGGCCTGGCGATATTCAAATCCCGGGTCCGACTCGGCTTTCATGATCGCTCCCCTGCACGCGAATGTTCGCTTTTAATCCGGCCGGTGGTCTACGTCGATCCGGGGATTCCCGGATAGCGGCTCAACAGCCTCAGGAAGCAATGCGAATCGGGGTGGGGATGTAGCTCACTCTGCCTGTGTGTCGACCGTTGTATGGCTCACACAATTGCGGCCCCTGGCCTTGGCTTCATAGAGCGCTTCGTCGGCGCGAGCGAGCAGCTCTTCAAGCATACCGGGCGAGTGGGTAGGTTGCGCACAGGTGGCGACACCGATGCTCGCAGTCAGCTCGACGGTGATGTCGCTGCTATTGATGGGTATTTTCTGGGTTTCCAGGGCCTTGCGGACGCGCTCGGCAACATGACAGGCAGTCTCGTGGTCCGTGTCATGCAGCCAGGCAACGAATTCCTCGCCACCCATGCGGGCAACGACATCATTTCGACGCAAGCTGTCCTCCAGCACATTCGCGACATGGCGCAGGACATTGTCACCAGCGTCATGACCGAATTCGTCATTGACCTCCTTGAACCGGTCGAGATCGATGTAGAACACGCTGACCGGTACGTTCTGCCGGGGTGCCGCAGCATGAAGGCGGCTTGCCATGTCAATGAAGTGGCGCCGGTTCGGCAGACCGGTCAGTTCATCGTGCTGGGCTCGACGGGTGAGTTCGTGGCGATACATGTACATGCGCCAGTGGAGAAATTCCAGAGCGAGCATGATGAGGATGATGGGCAGGAATACCAGGCCAACATAGGCATTGAAGACTTCTATCGGAAGGTGCGGTGCGATTCCGTAGAAATGCAGCAGGTTGGGTATCAGTACGACGGTCGCCAGCGCCGTGATGTTGGCAACCAGGCCGAATGCCCGACCCATGAACGGCACAAAGATGAAGAAATAGAGGAAGCCGCCAATGCCGACTGCTGCCTTGTCACCGAAGTGTGCAAGCACTTCGGTGAAATCGAGCGCCACCGCCGGGGGAACGAGTATGAAACCGATCAGTGCCATTCGGGAGCCGGGGCGCCACCAGCAGAGAAGCCCGAGGCCGGCAACCAGTGCGGCTTCGAACAGGCGATGGCCCATGGTGTCATATGGCGAACCGGGCAATATCGCGTTGTCCCAGATGACGGTCAGGACAACGAAACTGGCAGTCACAAAGCAGGCGATGACGGTGAAAAGGCCGAAATCGCGTTCCCGGGCGGTGTGGTATTCCGGCTCACGGATGCCGGCAACGAAACTCCGCCATTGATCGAAGGTATGAGACCAGTTGTGTTTGCGTTTCACGCGTCCCCGCATCGTGTCATCCCTGAACCAGGAATCCTGCGTCACATGTTCGAGATGATTATTGCAGAGCTTGTTCGCGAGTTGGTGAAACCGGAGTCATCCAAGTTAATGACGACTACGTGAAATCCATGAAAGAAAAAAGGCCGCAAGTTGCGGCCTTTTCGGAAAAAAGCGTGTGGAAGCAGGTGCTCAGTACATGCCCGTCTTGAGGCGCGCTTCATCCGACATCATCGACTGGTTCCAGGGCGGGTCAAAGACAAGATCGACGCGTGCTTCCTTGATGCGGGGGACCATCTCGACCTTTTCCTTGACGTCGAAAGCAATGATATCGCCCATGCCGCAACCCGGAGCGGTCAGCGTCATGTCGATTTCGGCGATCATGTCGCCATCATCGTCCTTCTTGAATTCGCAGCGGTACACGAGGCCCAGGTCCACGATATTGATCGGGATCTCCGGGTCGTAACAGGTCTTCATCTGTTCCCAGGCCAGGTTCTTCACATCGTCCTCGGTCGCATCATCCGGCAGGGTGGGTGGCACCACCGGTTCCTTGCCGAGCGCATCGGCGTCCTTGCCGGCGATACGTGCAAGCTGGCCGCCGAGGTAGACCGTGAAGGCACCACCGAGTGCCTGCATGACCTGCACCTCGGTCCCTTCCGGGATCAGCACGGCATTGCCGGCGGGGATCATGACGGCGCGGGTATCGCGGGTAAGGGTGACTTCTTCGCCACTCGTGAACATGCTTGGCTCCCTTATTCGGTGGTAACGGGTTCGTCGGCATTGTGAAGTGCGGCATCCAGGGTGTGCCAGCTCAGGCTGGCGCACTTCACGCGCGATGGATATTCCTTGACGCCTTCGAGTGCTGCGAGCTTCTTCAGCGGGCCACGATCACGGTCTTCGGACCATTCGCCTTTCAGTAGCGGGATCATGTCGCCGAACAGTGCTTCGGCCTCGCTGATGTGCGCACCTTTCAGTCGCTCGGTGAGCAGCGAGGCGGACGCTACGGAAATCGCGCAGCCGGAACCCTGGAAGCTGACATCGGTAATCGTGTCGCCATCGAGCTTCAGGTACATGGTCAGCTTGTCACCGCAAAGCGGGTTGAAACCCTGCGCCTCGCGATCCGCGTCTTCCATGCGACGGAAATTGCGCGGCGAGCGATTGTGATCGACGATGATGTCCTGGTACAAGTCTCGTAAATCCATTCAGATACCCGTCTGACTGGTTCTTTTCTCCGCTGGCTGCGTTAAATGCGGCTTTGCGGTGCTCATTGACTGCCGTGTCAACTCCGCTCGCAAAGCCACGTTTGCCTTGCCAGCGAAGAAAATTCCTGTGTCATCCAGGTACCTGATATCAAAGCCCTGGATGACGTTCATGTATCGGCGCCTAGCCAAGCATGCGCTTGCAGTCTTCCAGTGCCTCGGCGAGTCGGTCGATTTCTTCCTTAGTGTTGTAGAAGGCGAACGACGCGCGCGCCGTTGCCGGCACATCGAAGAAATCCATCACCGGCATGGCGCAGTGGTGACCCGTACGAATCGCGACACCGTGCTGGTCGACGATCGTGCCGATGTCATGCGGGTGCACGCCCTCCAGCACGAAGGAAATCACGCTGGCCTTGTTGGCGGCGGTACCGATGAAGCGCAGGCCGTCAATTGCACCCAGGCGTTCGTTGCCGTATGCCAGCAGTTCGGCTTCCCACGCGGCAATGTTTTCCATGCCAACCTTGTCGAGGTAGTCGACGGTCGCGCCCAGGCCGATCGCTTCAGCGATGCTTGGCGTACCGGCTTCGAATTTCGTCGGTACCGGCGCGAACATGGATTTCTCGAAGGTCACCATGCGGATCATGTCACCACCACCTTGCCAGGGCGGCATCTTCTCGAGCAGTTCAGTGCGCCCGATCAGCGCGCCGATGCCGGTTGGGCCGAACATCTTGTGGCCCGCGATCGTGTAGAAATCCGCGCCAAGCTTCTCGATGTCGACACGCTGGTGCGGTGTCGCCTGCGCGCCATCGACCAGCACGGGAATATCCTTCTCGTGAGCCAGCGCAATGATGTCTTCGACCGGGTTAATGGTGCCGAGCGCGTTCGATACGTGCACGACGCCGACCAGCTTGGTGCGATCAGTGATGAGCTTGCGAAATTCCTCCATCACCAGTTCGCCGCGCTCGTTGATCGGTGCGACCTTCAGCTTCGCACCGGTCTGCTGGCTGAGCATCTGCCACGGCACGATGTTGGAGTGATGCTCCATGTGCGTGATGAGGATCTCGTCACCTTCACCAATGAAGCTTCGGCCGTAGGACTGAGCGACAAGGTTGATCGCTTCGGTATTGCCGCGCGTGAAAACGACACTGCGGTCGCTACCGGCGTTCAGGAACTTCGCCAGCTTGTCGCGTGCGCCTTCGTAGGCTTTCGTCGCACGTTCGGACAGCTGGTGCACGCCGCGGTGCACGTTGGCGTTGTCCTGCTCGTAATAATGACGGATGGCATCAATGACCGCGCGCGGTTTCTGCGCCGTGGCGGCATTGTCCAGGTAGGCGAGCGGCTTGCCGTTCACGTCCTGGTGCAGGATCGGGAAATCCTCGCGCAGCGCGTTCACGTCGAGTGCCATATCCATCTTGCTCGGTGCAACGCTCATGGTAATTACTCCGTGTCGGTGCCGAGGAAGTTCCTGACGATATCGGTATCCGGCAGGCGACCCACCAGGTGTGCCTCAAGGTGTGCACGCACGGATGGGAAGGGCAGGCGATGCACGATCTCGTCGACGAAGGCGAATATCAGCAGCGCCCTCGCGGTGTCGGCATCAATGCCACGCGACTGCAGGTAGAACAGCATGTTGTCGTCGAGCTGGCCGATGGTTGCACCATGGCTGCACTTCACGTCGTCGGCGTAGATCTCGAGTTCCGGCTTCGTATCGATTTCAGCCAGTTTCGCGAGCAGCAGGTTGTTCGAGGCCTGGTGCGCCTCGATCTTCTGCGCGTCCTTTGCGACGTACACCTTGCCATTGAATACGCCGCGACCACGATCGTCCGCGACACCGCGATAGACCTGGTTGGAGGTCGTGCGCTCGGCCAGGTGCTCGACCAGCAGGTGGTTGTCCATGTGCTGGTTGCCGCTGGTGACAAACAGGCCGTTCAGTTCTGTATGCGCACCGGGTTCATTCAGGCTGACACGAAGGTCGGTGCGAAGCTGGCGATGGCCGAGAGACATGTTGTGATTCGTGTAGTCGGCATCGCGTGCAACGTTCACGCGGATATTCGCAACCTGGCGGTCGTCTGTCATGCCTTCAATGAGCCGGGTGTGCTCAAGCCGTGCGCCGCGCGCAATGTTGATGTCCGTGGCGATATTGCAGAAATTCGCAGCATCACCCGTGCCGACATGGCTCTCGATCAGGGAAAGGCGGCTGTTTTCACCCAGGTTGACCACCAGGCGCGGATGCGACTGCGCGGGACTTTCGCCGGGAACGGACATGAAGATCACGTGCAGCGGGCGTTTCGCCTCGCGATTCTTTTCCACGTCAATGAACAGGCCGTGCTGCATGACAGCCGTGTTCAGTGCCGCAAAATTGTTTCGCGCGATTTCGTCGACGGAGTAGTCAGATGCGATGGCTGCCTTGACGTCATCCGGACGACTCTCCAGTGCTTCCGCGAGTGGAAGGAGGGTGTAGTCATCGATGGTGTTCGACAGTTTCGTGTCGAGACGTCCATTGACGAACACGATGCGATCACAGTCCAGGTCGAACTGCTGCACACCCTGGAAGGCGACTTCCGGTGCGTCAGCGCCATGCACGTACTCGGTGCCGAGAATGTCGCGCGTACCGAAATACTTCCAGTTCTCGTTGGCGTTACCTGGCAGGCCGGACATTTCGACGGACTGCATCGCCAGTGCACGCAGGCTGGACAGCGCGTCAGCCGGTACGGTGGACTTCACCGCCTCGTGATTCGCCAGCAACCGTTCTGTCGTGTTCACGACTTCGCTCATGCCGCAGCCTCTTCCTTCACCCAGTCGTAACCACGCTTCTCGAGTTCGTGCGCAAGGGATGCATCTCCGGACTTGATGATCTTGCCGTTCGACAGGACGTGAACCTTGTCCGGTTCGATGTATTCGAGCAGGCGCTGGTAATGCGTCACCAGGACGATGGCACGGTCTTCCGAGCGCAGGGTATTCACGCCATTGGCGACAACCTTCAACGCGTCGATATCGAGACCGGAGTCGGTTTCATCCAGCAGTGCGAGCTTCGGTTCAAGCACCAGCATCTGCAGGATCACGTTGCGCTTCTTCTCGCCGCCCGAGAAGCCTTCGTTCACGCCACGCTTCAGGAAGGATTCGTCCATCTGCATGGTCTCCATCTTGTCCTTCACCAGCATCAGGAAGTCAGCCGCGTCGAGTTCTTCCTCGCCGCGATGCTTGCGCATGGCGTTCAGGCCGGCCTTCAGCAGGTAGACGTTGTTCACGCCGGGAATTTCCACCGGGTACTGGAAGGCGAGGAACACGCCTTCACGGGCACGCTCTTCCGGAGCCAGTTCCAGCAGCGGCTTGCCTTCGTATTCGACCTCACCGCCAGTGACGGTATAGCCATCACGGCCGGCGAGCTCTTGTGTGAGCGTGCTCTTGCCGGAACCGTTCGGTCCCATGATGGCGTGGACTTCAACCGGCTTCACTTCAAGGTTCAATCCCTTGTGTATTTCCTTTTCG